>JBKPDV010000024.1:0-23182 GCA_046728075.1 Acidobacteriota bacterium
CTCCACGACGTCGGCAGCGCGGAAGGAGTCGAGTACCTCGTCCTCGAGTTCATCGAAGGCGAAACGCTCGCG
This sequence comes from Acidobacteriota bacterium, assembly GCA_046728075.1. Classification (GTDB taxonomy): domain Bacteria; phylum Acidobacteriota; class Thermoanaerobaculia; order UBA5066; family Gp7-AA6; genus JBKPDV01. Next base: position 73 of record JBKPDV010000024.1, read on the forward strand.
ACCGTATCTCGAGGGGACCTATGCCGCTCGCGGAAGTGCTCCGCTTCGGGAGCCAGATCGCGTCGGCGCTCGCCTGTGCGCATCGGGCGGGGATCGTTCACCGCGATCTGAAGCCGGGCAACGTGATGATCACGAAGTCCGGCGCGAAGCTTCTCGATTTCGGACTCGCGCGCAGCTCGCTCACCTCCATGTCCGCGCCGACGGCGGGCGAGGACGAGACGGTGGCCAGGCCGCTCACGCAGGTCGGAGCTATCGTCGGCACGTTCCGGTACATGTCACCGGAACAGCTCGCCGGGGAAGAGGTCGACGCGCGAACCGACATCTTCGCCCTCGGCGCGGTGCTCTACGAGATGCTCACCGGAGTCCGAGCATTCGACGGAGAGTCGAAGACGCGCATCATCACCGCGGTCCTCACGGGATCGCCGCGGCCCATCTCGAGTCTCCGCCCCGCGATACCTCCCGTCCTCGAGCATGTCATCGCGAAATGCCTGGCGAGGGAGAGGGAGGAGCGGTGGGAGAGCGCCGCCGACATCGCCTCCGAGCTGGATTGGATCGGCCGTTCCCCGACGGACGCGATGCCCGCTGTCGACGTGGAGAAGCCTCGGCGGCGAGTGGCAGTTCTCGGGGCGATCGCGGTCGCCGTGATTGCGATCCTTGCGGCGACGGCCGGCGGCTATTCCCTCATGCGCCGTTTGCGGCTCGCCGAGCAGCCGGTGCGGTCCGAGCTGCTGATCGACGAACCCATGACGCCGGCGCTCTTTGGCAGCGTTGCGATTTCGCCCGACGGCACTCAGCTCCTCCTTCTCGTGGGGCCCTCCGGAAAACCGTCGATCGCGGTACGCAATCTCGCAACCGGCGAGACGAAGAAGCTGGCGGGAACGGAAGGGGCGATCTTCCCCTTCTGGTCGCCCGACTCGCGGAACGTCGCCTTCTTCGCGGGCGGAAGACTGAAGACCATCGCCGCGAGCGGCGGATCGGTCCAGACGATTTGCGACGCGAAGCAGGGACGTGGAGGCTCGTGGGGCAAGAGCGGATGGATCGTCTTCTCCCCCGACACCTTCTCACCGATCCACAAGGTCGGCGAAAGTGGCGGAACATCCGTCCCGGTGACGCGTTTTGAGTCCAACGGGTCGCACCGTCAGCCGATGTTTTTGCCCGATGGGAAACGATTCCTGTTCGCGGCACGGATCGCGAACGTGGACGTTCTCTGCGCCGGGTCCATCGACGGCAAACTGCAAAAGCACATCGTCGAAAACGCCTCGAATGCCGCATTCGCACGCGGCCGTCTTTTTCTTCATCCGCGACGGCAACCTCGTGTCCCAGCCGTTCGATCCCGCAAAGCTGGAAGTGAGCGGCACGCTGACTCCGGTCGCGGATCATGTCGAGTACTTCAAGGTGCGCTCGATCGGGAACTTCTCCGTGACGGATGCGAGGATGGTCTACGTCAGCGAAGCATCCGGATCGAGCGAGATCGTCGTTCATGACCGGAACGGCCGCGTCAGCCAGATTCCCGCGAACGCCGCCAATTACCGCGTCCTCGACATCTCGCCGGACGATCGCACGCTCGCGGTCGCGATCAACGAGCACTTCGAACAGGGCGATGTGTGGCTCGTCCAGCTTGAAGGAGGTACGAAATCGCGGTTCTCGTTCACCGACGGAGGAGCGCTCAGCGGCGCTTTCTCACCCGACGGCACCCGCTTCGCGATGACGTCCGGTTTCTACGGGCAGGACATCACGGTCAATGTTCGTTCCGTCGTCAGCAACGACGTGCAGAAGCTCCTCGAGACGCGCGGCGCCTGCATCGTGACCGGCTGGTCGCGAGACGGCAGGTACTTGGTCGTCGTGACGCAGGATCCCAAAACCGGCTTCGACGTGTCGAAGATCGACGTCGCGGCCCGCACGATGACGCCGGTGGTTCACGGCCCGGCCGACGAGCTCGCGCCGGCGCTTTCGCCCAACGGGAAGTGGCTCGCGTACGTGTCGACGGAGTCCGGCTCGCCCGAGGTCTATCTGACGGCGTTTCCCTCCGGAGAGGGGAAGTGGCAAGCAACGCAGGACGGCGGAAGTGCGCCACGCTGGTCGCGCGACGGAAGGCAACTCTTCTATGCGAAAGGGGACCGCCTGATGGCCGTCGATTTTCAAGAGGGCGCCCTGCCGCAGTTCGGTTCCGCGAAGGCACTCCCCGTGAACATCGTCTCCGACCGGATCTTCGTGAATTCCTATTCGGCCTATGCGGTGACCTCCGACGGCCGATTCATCACGACGCAACCGATCGGCCACACGCAGCCGACGATTCACCTCGTGACGAACTGGAACGACATCGTCGGTCGCTAGCGATTCCTGGCCCTGCGTCTCTCCGGCCTGAATGACGGCTTATGTCATATCTGGTATAACGCCAAGTGCGTTGTCGGCGCAGGCCTGCGGCTTTTCCGAGAGCGAGGCCTGATGAAAGCCATTGCCGGCACGCCCTGTGGCTCTCGCGCAGGTCAAGAAGTCCCCAGCCGCTCGCTGATCAGCCGGTCGGCGCGCGCGAGGTCGACCTGATCGAGGCTCGCGGCCCGGCTCGTCAACTCGTCGAGGATTTCCTCCTGAATCGCCCCACGCCGCTTGGCCTCGGCGTAGGGAATCGTGTGGAACATCACCATCGAATAGCGGGGTATGAATCGGCCCGGATGCCTCTCCTCGAGGCGGAAGGAGAGATCCTTCTTCAACTGAAACTTCGGCTCCCGGACGGTCGACCGCATCTCGATGTAGTTTTCCAGGGCCATGTCGGCGATCGCGTCGGTATTGGGCTGGCGGCGCCTTTCGAATTCCGCGAAGACTTCGTTCCAGGGCCGATCCGGATCTCGGAGACTCTGATCGAAGGCGCTGCAATCTTCGAACGCCGCGTTCATGCCCTGCCCGTGAAAGGGAACGATCGCGTGCGCCGCGTCGCCGAGGACGAGCGCCTGATCCGCGAACGACCAGGGCTCGCAGCGAATCGTCTCCAGATGGCCGGTGGGATTTCCGAAGAAGTCCTCGCCGAGGCGGGGAATGAGCGGAATCGCGTCGGCGAATCGCCGTTCGAAGAGCGCGTAAACGGCCTCGGGAGTCGTCAGGGCCTGGAAGCTTTCTTCTCCCTGATTCGGCAGAAACAGGGTCGCAGTGAAACTGCCGTCGGCGTTGGGGAGCGCGATCAGCATGTATTCGCCTCTCGGCCAGATGTGCAAGGCGTTCTTCTCCATCCGAAATTGGCCGCCGGCCGCTGTAGGGATCGCCGGAATCGAGAGCTCCTTGTACCCGTGGCCGAGCGGCTCCTCGTCGAGCCGTCCACCGGTCCGTTCCAGGATCGCGGCCCGAACCGCCGAAGCGCTTCCATCCGTCCCGATGAGGACATCGTAAGGGGTCGTTCGCGGCTCGGGACTCTCGCCGGCTAAGAAGCGCACCTTCCGGTCCGCGAAATCGACGCCACCGACCGGGTCTCCGAAGCGGATCGAGACTCTGCCGGTCGATTCGGCGGCATTCAAGAGGAGCGTGTTCAAGCCCGCGCGCGAAACCGAGTAGATGACCTCATGCGGCTTGTTGCCGTAGGGAACGAGCCGGAGTCGTCCTTCCTCGTCGTGAAGCATCCGCCCCGCCATCGGAATCAGCGCGGGCCGGAGGCTCTCCATCACGCCGATCTCTTCGAGCGCCGCGATGCCGCGATTGGCGAGCGCCAGGTTGATCGAGCGCCCGGCTGACGGAAGCGCCGCCGTCTTCCTCGGATCGAGGCGGCGCTCGAGGAGCGTCACGCGATACCCGCGCCTGGCCAGAAAAATCGCCAGGAGCGAGCCGGCGAGACCGGCGCCGACGAGCGTGATCTCCGGAGTGTCGCGGGGTGTTCTCACGGCCCGGTTCTCAGAGCGTGTTCCGAAGAATCTCGACGAAGCGGTGGACCTCTTCGTAGCGGTTGTAGAGGGGGACGGGCGCCGCCCGAATCACGTCCGGCTCGCGCCAGTCGCAGGTGACGCCGGATGCTTCGAGTTTTTCCAGGACGGTTCTTCCCGAGCCGCTTGAATGCGACTTCACGCGCAACGAGAGTTGGCATCCCCTTCGACGCGGGTCTCGAGGTGTGAGGATCTCGACCGAATCGCCGACCTCCCGGGCAAGCAGCCATTCGAGGTAGGCCGTGAGGCGGAGCGATTTCTCCCGCAGCGGCTCCATTCCCCCTGCTTCCATGAAAACGTCGAGCGAAGCTCGAATCGCTGCGAGCGAGAGGATCGGAGGGTTCGAGAGCTGCCATCCTTCCGCGCCCGGGATCGGCCGAAACCCGGGCTCCATCCGGAAACGCGATTCCTTGTCGTGGCCCCACCAGCCGGCCAGACGCGGCAGATCCTGTTGCATGCCGTGCCGCTCGTGGACGAAGCAGCCGCCCACCGAGCCCGGACCGGAGTTCAAGTACTTGTACGTGCACCAGACGGCGAAGTCCACGTTCCACTCGTGGAGGCGCAGGACGAAGTTTCCCGCCGCGTGAGCCAGGTCGAAGCCGACGACGCACCCCTTCGCGTGCGCGAGTCGCGTGATCGCCTCTACGTCGAATGCCTCTCCTGTGTAGTACTGGACCCCCGGAAGCAGGACCAAGGCGATCGACTCACCTTCGCGCTCGAGGACTTCGGCGACGCCCGCGGTATCGATCGAGTGCTTTCCCTCGCGGGGCTTGAGCCGCACGAGCGCTTCGGCCGGGTCGAAGCCGTGGACGATCGCCTGGGACTCGAGCGCATAGTCGTCCGAGGGGAACGCATGCTCCTCGAGGAGAATCCGGTGCCGCTCGCGGGTGGGCCGGTAGAAGCTGGCCATCATCAGGTGAAGGTTGACGGTGAGCGAGTTCATCGTCACGACTTCGCTTGTGGAGGCCGAGGCCGAGGCGCCCACCAGCTTCGCCATCGGCGAAGCTAAGAGCTCGTGGTAGGGCATCCAGGGGTTCTCCCCCGAGAAATGCGCCTTGACGGCGAGCCGCTCCCACTTCGTGAGCTCCTCGTCGACGTATTTCGGAGCTCTCTTCGGCATGAGCCCCAGCGAATTGCCGGCGAAATAGATTTCCTCCTCGCCGTTCTCGCGTTTGGGAATGTGGAATTCGTCTCGGAACCGCCCGAGCGGGTCGCCTCGATCCATTGCCACCGCGTAGTCGCGTCCGGGCTGGAACGGCTCGTTCATCGGTTATCCCTCGAAGCGTCCGGCGGAAATGCCGAGCCACTCAAGGGCCGTGCCGTGCAGCAGCCGCGCCCGGGTTTCCTCCGGGAATCCGCACGAATCGATCAGCTCTCCCGGGCGAGGCTCGCCGAGCGGGAAGGGATAGTCGCTGCCGAGGGCGATCCGATCGGGGCCCATCAAGTCCACGAGGTAACGCAGCATCCGCGGCTCGTGCACGAGCGAGTCGACGTAGATCCGCCGCAAGTATTCACGCGGTGACACGTCGTTGGAAACGGCGCACAGATCGGGCCGCGCCTCGAAGCCGCGGACGATTCGCCCGATCGTCGCCGGAAAAGCGCCGCCGCCGTGTGCGAAGGCGATCCGCAGGGCCGGCAGCCTCTCGAGCACTCCGCCGAAGATGAGCGAGCAGATCGCGAGCGAGACTTCCGCGGGCATCCCGACGAGCCAGGGGAGCCAGTAACGCGTCATCCGATCTCTGCCGGCCATCTCCCACGGGTGGACGAAAACGGCGGCGTTGAGCGACGCGGCCGCCTCGAAGACCGGGAAGAGCTCCGGGCTGTCCAGGTTCGCTCCGTTGACGTTCGAGCCGATCTCGACTCCCGAGAGCCCGAGGTCCCGCACGCAGCGCTCGAGCTCCCGGATCGCAGGGTCGGGGTTCTGCATCGGGATCGTGCCGAGGCCGGCGAAACGCGCAGGGTGCGCGGCCACGACCTCGGCGATGTGGTCGTTGAGATACCTCGCGAGCTCGAGCGCAAGATCCGGTTCCGCCCAGTAGCTGAACATGACCGGCACCGTCGAGAGAACCTGCACGTCGACGCCCGCCGCGTCGCATTCGGCCAGCCGCGCCTCCACATTCCAGCTATTGCTTTCGATCTCGCGGAACAGGGAGCCGCTGATCATCATCCGCGCGCGGCCGGGCGCGTGATGCTCGATCTGGACGAACCTTTCGCCTCCCGGCACCTTCCGCTTCTGGAAGTCGGGCAGCCTCTCGGGAAGGATGTGAGTGTGGACGTCGATTTTCAGCAAGTCAGCGGGCCGGCGCGGGCATTACCGTGCCGCATTTCTTGCAGCGGCGGTTCTTCTCGTCGGCGAAGAACCGGTCGAAGATGGGCGGAAAATCCTTTTCGACGTTATGGAGAGTGAAAAACTCTTCGTACAACAGGGAAGTGCAGTTGTCGCAGTACCACTGAAGCCCGTCCTTCTCGTGCGGGAGCCGCTTGCGTTCGACGACGAGACCCACGGAGTTCGGCATCCGCTGGGGCGAATGAGGGATGCGCGGCGGATGGAGATAGATCTCGCCGGCGCGGATCGGGATGTCCACGACCTTCCCGCCCTGGATCGTCTTCAAGACCATCTCGCCTTCGAGCTGATAGAAGAACTCGGGTCCCTCGTCGATGTGGTAGTCCTTGCGATTGTTCGGCCCGCCGACGACCATGACGATGAAATCGTCTTCCTCGAAGACCTTCTTGTTGCCCACCGGCGGCTTGAGCAAACTCCGGTGCTCGTCGATCCACCGCTCGAGATTCAGCGCCTTCGATTCCATGGCGTACCTCGCGGGTAGTATATCGGCGTGAATCCGTCCGACAGAAACCCGGCCATCGTTTCCTCCCGCGCGCCGCGGCCCCTCGGCCCCTATCCGCACGCCCGCCGGCTCGGGAATCTGCTCTTCCTTTCCGGGATCGGCCCGCGGCATCGGGAGACCGAGCAAATTCCCGAAGGCATCGAGGCTCAGACGCGTTCGTGCATCGAGAACGTGAAGGCAATTCTCGAGGATGCCGGGAGCTCGCTTACGAAAGTGGTCGACGTGACGGTCTTTCTGACGAACATCGACCGCGACTTCACCGCGTTCAATCGGGTTTACGCGGAGTACTTCGAGACGCTCCCAAGCCGACCGACGAGAACGACCGTCGGCGTCGTCGCGCTCCCGGTTCCGATCTCCATCGAGCTGAAGATCATCGCGGAGAGCTGAACTTGAATCCCATCCGGCTTCTCACCTCGGGAGGTAGCCTGGGAAGCGCCGATCGGGGAATGAAGAAGCTCGAAAGAGCCGAGAGGTCCGCGAAGACCTTGTGACGCTCGGCCGCCCGGTCGAGATACTCGTGACCCGACGTCCCGCCGGTGCCGATCCGGGTGCCGATCATCCGCATCGCCATCTGGGCGTGGCGCTGGCGCCAGGTCGTGAAGTTCCGTTCGATGTCCGCGAGGAGCGCCAGCAACCGGAAGGGCAAGTGCAGAATTGGCTCGTCCCGATAGAGATGAATGAGGAGGGCCGCCTGGAGCGCGCGCCGCGAGAAGTGGCGTCCCGGGGAAGCGGCGGGCTCGCCGGCCTCGGGTTCGAACAGATCCGCGAACCGGCGTGCCGTCGCGTCGACTCCTTTGAGCTGTCCGGCTTTCTCCTCCTCCGTCAGGGTGGGGTTGCTCCGGATCGAGGCGCGGTCCGCGGCGAGCATGGCGTCGACCGCTCTTCGATACTCCCGCCAGAAGTCGAAAGCGCCGAAGTTGAGGAAGGGCGTTCGCTCGAGCCAACGCTCGATCAAATCGAAGAGGGAAGGCTCCTTTTCCGAAGCTTCGACGCGCGCGGCATCCTCTTCTCGCAAGCGGGACGTATAGGGAGCGTCGAGGATCTGAAGGCGGTCCTGGCGCCGCATGCCGAGCTTGTTCTCGATCAAGCGAAATTGAACGCTTTGAAAACCGGAGGCCGGAATCAGTTCGTCCCGGAAGTCGAGGAAGTCCAGAGGAGTCATGGTCTCCAGAACGTCCACCTGTTGAATCAGGACGCGCTGGATCTCGACGATGCGCCCGCAGTGCAGGACCGCGCGCCCGACTTCCTCCTCCTCGACGGGCGAGCGCCGAAAGGCCGCGAGCACCGCGTCGAGCTCCCACAGGATCTGTTTGAACCACAGCTCGTAAGCCTGATGAACGATGATGAAGAGCATCTCGTCGTGGGCAGGCCGGCCATGAAGGGCGCTCTGCAGCTGCTGGCTTCCGAGCAGCCGATCGAGCTGTATGTAGTCCGCGTAATAAAGAGGACGGCGGGGCTTTTCTTTTTCCATCTGGGCTGCTTCGTACCACATGCCGGGCGCGAGGCGAACGTGGGCCCTCCGGTTAACCGAACGTCTTGACGCCGGCCGCACAACGCGAGCCTGAATCGGCTCATTTATCGACTACCAATACAATACTTGACGATATTCGATAAATGATGTATTGATATTCAATAAAACAGGAGTAGCGAATCATGTCAAAGCCAGCCTCTTCCGCCGCCCTTCCGATTGCACACCTCGTGCTGCGGATTCTCATCGTCGCCAACTGGCTGTCCGGCGCCGTGATCATCGCGCTGCTCTTCGTCTTGCCCAACAGGGAATGGATCCTGAGCGCGTTCCATTTGTCTCCCTCGCCCGACGCAGACCGGCTGATCATGGGCATGCGCGCGATCGCAGCGCTCGGCCTCGTCGGGATCCCGCTGAACTACGTCCTCCTCAAACGGCTCCTCGCGATCGTGGAGACGGTTCGCGCGGGCGACCCGTTCGTCGCCGCGAACGCGTTCCGTTTGCGGGCGATCGCCTGGACGCTGCTCGCGCTGCAGCTTTTGAGCGTCGTCATCGGCGCGATCGCCAAGGCCGTTTCGACGCCGGCGCATCCGCTCCATCTCCAAGCGGGGTTTTCGATCAGCGGCTGGCTCGCCGTGCTCCTCACGTTCCTGCTGGCCCGCGTGTTCGCCGAAGGCACGCTCATGCGCGAAGACCTCCACGGGACGGTCTGACATGGCGATCGCCGTCAAGCTCGACGACCTCCTTCATGATCGGCGGATGACGCTGACCGAGCTCGCGGATCGGATCGGAATGGCGCTGGCCAACCTCTCGATCCTCAAGACCGGCAAGGCGCGCGCGATCCGCTTCTCGACGCTCGAGGCGATCTGCGACGCGCTCTCGTGCCAGCCCGGCGACCTTCTCCGGTTCGAGGCCGAGCACCCAGAACGCGAACAACCGCCACTGGCGAGAAAGGGGAACCGATGAAACACCAACTCACGCTGACGGTCACCTCTCTGCTCTCGATCGTCCTCTTCTCATTGCACTGGGCGGATGAGGTCGCCCGCGGGCTCGAGCCGGGAACCGTCTCGGCCGTTGGGGGCCTGCTCATCCTGGCAGTCTGGCTCTCCGCGACGCTCGTGTTCCCCGAACGGCGATGGGGGCTGATCGTCATCCTTGTCGGGGCGGTCCTCGCGTCCGGCGTCCCTATCCTCCACATGCAGGGGAGGGGACTCGTCCTGGGTCGGTATGGCACTACCAACTCCAACTCCATGTTCTTCTGGGTCTGGACGAACATCGCGCTCGGCGCGAGCGGGATGGTGTCCCTCGTCCTCTCGATGCGCGCGCTCTTGAACCTCCGCCGGGCGGGATAGGATCCTTTCGCGGTGAAACGCGTCCTCAACTTCATCGATGGCCAGTTCCGGCCGCCCTGTTCGGGACGGTACCTTCCGGACGTCGACCCGGCGACGGCGCAGGTCATCGCGGAGATCCCGGAGAGCGGCCCCGAGGACGTCGACGCCGCGGTCGCGGCCGCGTCTCGCGCGTTCGAGTCGTGGCGCCGGACACCCGCCGAGGAACGGTCCCGGCTCCTCGTCCGGGTTGCCGAGCTCATCGAGGAAAACTTCGACGAGCTGGCGCGGCTGGAGTCGGAGGACAGCGGGAAGGCGATCGCGCTCGCCCGCCGGATGGACGTCCCGCGGGCCATCCTGAACTTCCGCTTCTTTGCGACGGCGATCCTGCATGCCGAGACGCGCGCCCACGTCACGGACGATCGGGCGCTCAACTACACCCTCCGGCAGCCCCTCGGCGTCGCCGGGCTGATTTCACCCTGGAACCTGCCGCTGTACCTCCTGACCTGGAAGATCGCTCCGGCAATCGCCGCAGGGAACTGCTGTGTGGCCAAACCGTCGGAGCTCACGCCGCTGACCGCCGACCGGCTGGCCGCGCTGATCGTGGAGGCCGGCATTCCGCCCGGCGTCATCAACATCGTGCACGGCCCCGGAGGGAGTGCCGGCCGCGCCCTCACGTCGCATCCGAACGTCCCGCTCATCTCGTTCACCGGGGGAACGAAGACGGGCGCGGACGTGATGGCGCGGGCGGGACCGCTTTTCAAGAAAGTTTCGCTGGAGCTCGGAGGGAAGAACCCGAACATCGTGTTCGCGGATGCCGATCTCGAGCAGGCCGTCGCCACGTCGATTCAGTCGAGCTTCGCCAACCAGGGGGAGATCTGCCTCTGCGGATCGCGTCTGTTCATCGAGAGGACGATCTACGACGAGTTCCTCGACCGCTTTCTGGAGGGGACGAAGAAGCTTAAGATCGGAGACCCGCAGGACGCTTCGACCGACGTTGGCGCGCTCGTGAGCGAGCCCCACCTTCGCAAGGTCGAAGGCTACGTCGAGCTCGCGAAAGAGGAAGGGGGCTCCATTCTCGTCGGCGGAAAGCGTCCCAAGAATCTCCCTGAGCGCCTCCAGGACGGTTACTTTCTCGAGCCGACGGTGATCGCCGGCCTCGACTGCCAGAGGCGCGTCATGCAAGAGGAGATCTTCGGGCCCGTCGTCACCGTCACGCCCTTCGATTCTCCCGAGGAGGTGATTGTCTATGCCAACAGCACGCGCTATGGACTTTCAGCGAGTGTCTGGACCCGGGACCTCCAGAAGGCCCATCGGGTCGCCGCGGCGATCGAGAGCGGGACGGTGTGGGTCAACACGTGGCTCCTGCGGGATCTTCGCGTTCCCTTCGGCGGAATGAAGGAAAGCGGCCTCGGGCGCGAGGGCGGGTTCGAATCGCTCGATTTCTTCACCGAAGCGAAGAACGTCTGCATCAAGTTGTGAGAATCGACAGTCGGTTGACCCGGAGTTGCTGACAGAAAGTTTCAGGGGTTAGGTGTTAATTCTCAGGACATTGTTCCCGCTCTCTTAGCCGCCCCGGCCCTGCGGCATTCCCCTCGGGACCACGCGGCGGGCCTCGTGTGACGCGAGGGAAATCCTCCACCCGCCGCTCGCGAAATCGCCGCAAGGGAGAGCGGTGGCGATAGTCTCCTCACGTCCGGTGCGGACCAACGCGATTTCGAGGGTCCCAGCGGGGAACGCCTCCGGGCCGGGGCTCACAGTGAGACTTTTGTCACGTCGCGAGGCCCGGCGGCGGGTCCGCCTCCCGCTGGCGGCGATGAGCGAGGAGCAAGGAAGGGAGAACCTTTCGCCTCGACAAGACTGCGACGAGCCTTACAGCGACGGCCCGGTTCTGACTTCTTACGGCCGGGCCGGAGCGTGCCGACGAGGAAGGCGGCCCGACGCCGGGGCGCCTTCGATGGGAACAACGTGCTGAGAAATCACAGTTAGCCGCCTATCTGGACGCGTTGGGTTGCGCCGGCCGATTGGTGTACTGTATACTGTATACAGTATGCCAAACGCCGCTGCCGCTCTTCCTCTTCGCGACAACATCAGCGACTCCGTCGCAGCGGAGCTGCGGCGCCGGATCGTCGACGGCCGGCTCCCGGCGGGCGAGCGAATCAATGAGGTCCACGTCGCGCGGCAGCTTGGCGTGAGCCGCACGCCTCTGCGAGAGGCGTTGAGCCGGCTCGCAGCGGAAGGCGCGCTCACCACCGTGCCCCGCTTTGGATTCTTCGTCCGGCCGCTGACGCTCGAGGAGTTCGAGCAGATCTACGACATCCGCCCGCTCCTCGACCCGGAAGCGCTCCGGCTCGCAGGACTACCGGACGCGGCGACCATCGAGCGGCTGGAGAAGCTCAACCGGCGCCTGGCGACCGTACGCGATCCCGAGGCCGCGATCGCGCTCGACGACGAGTGGCACCTCGCTCTCCTCGAGCGATGCCCGAACCGCGTGCTGATCGAGCTGATCCAGAACATGATCCTGCGCACGCGGCGCTATGAGCTCGCCCTCATGCGCGCGACGTCGAGCGCCCGTCGCGCGACCGAAGGTCACGATCGCATCCTGGCGGCTCTGCGCAAACACGATCTGGCGGCCGCGTGCGCGGCGCTGAAGCGGAACATGCAGACCGGACGCGCCCCTATCGTCTCCTGGCTCAAGGCTCGCGAATCGAAGGCGAGGTCACGCCAGTGATTCGAGACGTGCGTCGGACGCTTGCATGCGGAGCCGCTCTCCTGGTCGCGCTCTCGCAATTCCCGGCGCGGTCGTCGCCAACCGAGGATCCGCTCGTCGGCCTCTGGGCCGCCGAGATCAAGTTCGGTCCCGTCCTGCGCGGCGAGCTCACGTTGACGCGCGACGGCGCGCGGTGGCGGGCGACACTCGGCAATGCCGAGACGAGCTCCCCGCGGGATGGCGAGACGGTCCGCTTCGCTTTTCCGGGCAACCTCGGCGGCTTCCGCGGCGCTCTCGAAAAGGGCGGCCGCCGGATCACCGGCTTCTGGCTCCGGCCGCCCGGCACGATGCAGGACCCCAACGATCCCGGCGGATCCGGTCAGGCATTCGCCTCGCCGCTCGTGCTCGAAGCGGCCGGTCGCACCGTCTGGCGCGGGACGGTCGTGCCTCTCGAAGAGACCTTCACGCTCTATCTTCGGATCTTCCGCGATTCCGAGGGGACGCTCCTCGCCGCGTTCCGAAATCCGGAGCAGAACTCCATCGGAGGAACGACGCAGTTCCGGCTGACCCGGGAAGGCGATTCGATCGAGTTCCAAGGGAGCCGCGGTCCGTCGCAGCCCCAGATTCGTCACACGGCGACGTTCGTCTCGTCGCTGGACCGTATCCGGATCTCCTGGCCCGACGTCGGCCGCACGCTCGACCTCACGCGCGCGACGCCCGAGCAGACGGCCCGTTTCTTTCCGAGGCCTCCCGGCGCGCCCGTGTACGTTTACGCGAAACCGCCCGCGACCGGCGACGGGTGGGCCGCGGCGCGCGCTCGTGACGTCGGCATGGACGAGGCTTTTCTCGAACGACTCGTTCGGAGGCTCGCCGACGCGGATCCCTCCGTACGACGGCCCGCGCTCATTCACTCGGTCCTGGTCGCGCGGCGCGGCAAGCTCGTTCTCGAGGAGTATTTCTTCGGCTTCGACCGCGGAGAGACGCACGACCTCCGCTCGGCGGGCAAGACGTTCGGCTCGGTTCTCCTGGGCGCCGCGATGAGGCGGGGGATGAAGGTCTCTCCCGAAACGCCGATTTATCCCCTCCTTTCCGGCATGGGGCCGTTCGCCAACCCCGATCCGCGCAAGGCCCGCATCACCGTCGCGCACCTGATGACCCACACCTCGGGCCTCGCCTGTGACGACAACGATGAAGCCTCGCCGGGGCGCGAAGAGACGATGCAGTCGCAGACGCTCCAGCCCGACTGGTGGAAGTACACGCTCGACCTGCCGATGGCGCATGAGCCCGGGACTCGCTATGCGTACTGCTCGGCGAATTCGAACCTCGTAGGCGCCGTGCTGAAGACGGCGACGGGAACACCGCTGCCGGAGCTCTTCGACCGGTGGGTCGCTCGCCCTCTGCAGTTCGGCCGCTACTCCTGGAACCTGATGCCGACTGGCGACGGGTACCTCGGCGGCGGCGCCTTCTTACGGCCGAGGGACCTGTTGAAAGTCGGACAGATGTATCTCGACGGCGGCGCCTGGCGCGGCCGGCGCATCGTCGATGGCTCGTGGGTCGCGCGCTCGACCGAGCCCAAAGTGCAGATCTCCCCCGCGACGACCGGGCTCGACAAAGAACGCTTCCCCGAGTTTTACGGCGAAGGGGAGGACGCCTGGGGCTGGCACCTGAACCGGCTGCACTCCGGCGAGCGGACGTATCGCGAGTACGAGGCGACTGGAAACGGCGGCCAGCTCCTGATGGTGATTCCGGACCTCGGGCTCGTGGTCGTCTTCACGGCGGGGAACTACCGCCAGGGCGGCATCTGGGGACGCTTCCGCGGCCAGATCGTGGCGCAGGAGATCATTCCCGCGATCGGGAGGTAGCGAATGCACGCGGAACCATCCGGCGCGCCGACCGCCGCCAGCAAGCGACGCCCGCTTCGCGGCGCGGCCCCTCGTGTTCGATTGGGATGGGCACTCGCGCCGAATCAGTTTGCCGGGGCGACTCCCAGCGCCTTGTAGAGAGCGGCAGCGTCGTACATCGTTCCTTCTTTGATCACCAGGACGACGCGGCGGATGTCGGAGATCCGCGCGGCCGGATCGCCTTCCACCAGAATCAAATCCGCCACCTTTCCCGGAGCGATCGATCCGGACTGGTCGTCGTGCTTCATGACGCGCGCGGCGCCGAGCGTCGCGAGCTGAAGAACTTTCGGCGAAGGAATCCCGGCGGTGACGTAATTCTCGAGCTCGCGATGGAGCGCGAAACCCGGAATCGCGTCCGTGCCCGCGACGATGGTCTGGCCGGCGTCATAGAGCTTCTTCAACATCTTGAGCATTGCGCCAAACGCGTCCCGGTACCGCTGGTCGTTGGCGGGCGTCACGGGCAGACCGCCCCCGAGGAAGCCGCGGCGAATCTGCGCCGGGAGGCGGCTGGCGACAGACGCCATGTCGGGCGACATCACACCGGGTCTTCCGACGAACATCCCTTCGAACGCCGTCACGGTGGGATCGAGAACCGTGTGGTGGTCATGGAGGATGCGCAGGAAATTGCGGACGCGTTCCGACTCCAGATCGAGCTCGGCCGCATGCTCGCCGACGGCAGTGAACCGCGCGGGCGTGCGCGTGTCGGGAGCGATGTCGAACAGGAAATTCAAGAACCAGAAGTTCGCGTGCTGAACCTCGTCGTAGCCCTTCTCGATGGCCTGCTCCATCGTTAGAAACGCAGGCACGTGTCCGCTCACCCGCATTCCCGCCTGGTGCGCCGCTGCCGCGATGACGGGAACGAGCTCGGGCTTGACCGAGCTGTAGATTTTGATCTGCTCGTAGCCGAGCGACTTGTAACGCGCGACGGCCGCCCTGGCTTCTTCCGGTGTGTCGGCGAACACTTTGGTGGGACCCTGGTAAGGACCGCGCCCATCGATAAAGCCCGCCATGAGGACGTGCGGACCGGCAAGAACCCCGGAATCGAACTTCGTGCGCAGATCCTTCAAGTGATCGATGTCGTTGGCCAGGTCGCGCACCGTCGTGACACCGGCTGCCAGGTGCAACGCGCCGTCATCCCAATCGCCCAGATGCACGTGCATGTCCCACAGGCCGGGCAGGAGCATCTTTCCCTTCGCGTCCACGACCTCGGCAGCCGCCGGAGATTTCAAGGACCCGTCCGGTCCAACGGCCGAGATACGACCGTTCGCGATCAACACCGACATGCCGTCCTTCACAGTCGCCGTCTCGCTGTCGAAGAGCCGGGCGTGTTGAACGAGGAGGGAACCCGCCGTCTTCTTCTGCAGATTCTTCGCGACTTGCTCGCCGAGTTGCGAGATGCGTGTCTTTTGCGCTTCGAAGAGCCCGGGCCATGCAGCCTCGGCGCCTTCGGGAAACACCGCGGACCAATCGGTCCCCGCCGCAAAGAAAGTGCGGTCTTCGGACAGCCATATCGGGTTCGGCGCAAAGGAGAGTCCGGTCTCTTCGTAGAGCGTTACCTTCTTCTTCTTGCCGCCGACGTCGATCGTGCGATCGAGCACGCGTTCGATGCGAGCTTCGCCCTCCGGCAACAGCGGCAGCCGCCCGCCGGGCGCCGCGAGCAAGGCCGCCTCCATTTCTCCCGCAAAGTTGGCGTCGATCGGGACGTAGAAGGCCGGGCCGCGGAGATCTTTTTCTCCCTTTTCCGCCTTGTTGGTCCAGGCGGCCTTCCCGTTCGCCAGCTTGAAATGCTCGTCCACCGGCCCCTTCAGATAGTCGTTTCCCGTGGCGTCAACCTGGGTGGGAATGCCCGCGCGATCGAGGAGCACGCGCGTCGTAATACTCGGACCGCGTCCGCGATCATTGAAGGCGAAGAACACGTGGTGTGCACCGTCGGGTGTGGTCCACCGAGCCAGCACGCCCGCTTTGTTCCCGGCGAGCGAGACGGAGTAGCGCACGGCGTCGGCGGGTACCTCGGCCGGTATCTTCACCAGAGAGACCTGCACGTCTTTCGGCGCCGCCTCGGCTTGCTGTGCAGGGGCGCCGGGCGGAGCGATCATCGCGGCGGTCGTGAGCGCTGCGGCCGTCACGAGCACACCCGCTCGATAGAGTGGAAATCTCATCGGTTCACCTCTGGGTCTCGGCCGTCATTGCGGGCAGCCCTTCATTATTAGCTTATTGCCCAATCTCTGCCGCGCGGGGGGAGGGGTCCGTCCAGGGGTCAGGCTACAAATATAGGATAGGGATGCAGGTGGACTGCTACCTCTGGGGTATTCGGGGCGTGCACGAAATGCACATATAGACCCGACCCCAGCAGGACCTGATTCGCGTTAAGCCCTCGCTACACCTGTCTCCTTGTCCATCGCGTTCGCCAACAGCAGGATGGCTCCGCAGAACAGCAGCGTGTCGAAGAAAAAGTTCAAGGCAACCACGTCTGTGGGCGCTGCGAGGAGCATCGGCAGGTAAATCCACAGAACCGTGAGCAGAATCGTGAGCCCTAAAGCGGTGGCTGCTATGCGCGTTTTCTTATTCATGAGCAAGCAGACGCCTGCGACAATCAGAATCACGCCAACGGAATAACCCAAGACAATGCGCCCGGGAATCCACTCGGGCGTGAGTTTCTTGAGCGGAACGCCCGGCACGTATTCCGGGTGCAGCAGATGCTGCACTCCATAAAATAGCGAAGGAATGCCTACGAAGAATCGCGGAAAGGCGGCCCATGCCGCCGTCGGCTGTGCGGGCGACGGCTGTATCGGCCCAGTGCTCCGCGGCGACATCGCGAAAGCGAAAGCGCCGCCGCTGAAGGCAAGTTGTCTGAGCGCCAGGGCCCAAAAAAACCTGTCGTGTGGGTGTGCAACAACCGCTGGCATGTCCATTACGAATACGAAGATCAACAGCGTCATTCCGACCAGAGCCGCTGCGAGCCGTGCCTGAAAGAGAACGGCAATACTGAGCGCCGCGCAAAGAAAAGCGGCGCCCACCAGATAGACCCAAAACGTATGCGCGGGAATCCAGCGTGGAACGAGTGCCGCAATATTCGCCGTGGCAGTGAAATGCTCGGAACCAAAAACCGCCATCGGAATCGCAAAAAACAGTCGGCCAATCGGCATGATCTTGTCCACGCCGTGTTCCTGCCGAAGTTCCTCGAGAATCTTGATGAGGCCGATGATGAAAAGCAGCGACGCACAAACATAGATCCAGAATGTCGTCGCCGGTATGCCAAACGGCAGGACAGCCAGAGGAAGTACTACGACAACGAACTGTTGGAAACAGCACATAGCCGTGTTCGTAGACACTCGCTGATTTCGGGAAGGAGATTCGATCACTTCAGGTGACCGGCGGCGCCGCGGACGGATGGCCGATGTGGCTAGCGTCGTCTCGGCCGTTGATGAGCACAGGGTTACGAGGAGGACCAGTCTCCGAGGTTGTATTCGCATTCGGCCGAATTGCTTTCCAAGACATGTGTCTCCCTGACAGGAAAGGGACCCATAACCAAAAAGTGATCGCCGTCGTGCAGTTCTAGGTTCGCGCGGGAAGTGGTAAATGTGCAATGGCCAGTTGCAGAAGCTCTGATATGACCACTAGCGGTAGGGTGAAGGAAGAGTGCCGGACGAGTTGCTCACGTTGTCGACGGTAAGCGAGACCGGGACACCATGGCGAAGCGTCTGGAGCACAACGCAGGCGCGTTCCGCAGCCGCCGCCAAGCGTCCGGCCTGCTCGCTTGTCGCCCCCTCCTCGAGCCGCCCACGCAGGCTGCAAGCCATGCGCTGGAATCCAACGGGAGTCTCTCGGTCCACGCCCAGAGTTCCTCGCACATCGACCTCGCCTGTGACTCGGACTTCGATATCGCGAATCGGGACACCGAGCCGCGCGGCGAGGATCCTCGTTGTGGTTTCCAGACAGCCTGCCAGCGCCGCGCAGAGGATGTCGCCGGGATTGGGAAGGTCGTGGAAGCCGCCGACCGCCTTATGGATCCCGACGCGCCACGGGCCCTCCTCTCCCTGGCCCGCGAGAACCAGGGTGTGGAAGGGATCCAGTTTTGCGTCGGGGATGGTCCGCGCGCCGTCTCGGATCCAAGCGTCATGGGGGCTGGTGCGGTAGTGCTCGCGGAGTGGTTCTTGCCGCTCGAGAACAAGCTGCCGATGGTTCGTCATCTGGTCCTCCTTTCTGATTTCTCCCGGCTCTATCGGCCGCTGCCTTCTTCAAAGAGACCTCGCGCGCGGACGCCCACGACCTCGAGATACTCCGCGTCGGCGATCGGAGGTCCGACGGGATCAGTCTTGGCATCTGGATGTATTTCTTCGTCCTCCTTAGTTGGTCTAGGAGCGGCCAATCGCCGCTCACCTTCCGACGAGGCCGAGCGGCACGATGTCGCGCGATTGTGTCGTCATTCGACGCGGCCTTCGGGCGGCGGAGGCTCGGTCGAGCGCCGCGCCGGACGCGTCGAGATATTCATGGACGTACTGGACGGCGATCGAGCCCTCGCCGACGGCCGAAGCCACCCGCTTGACGGATCCGGCGCGCACGTCTCCGACGGCAAAGACGCCCGCCATGCTCGTCTCGAGGCGGCTGGGGACGAGTGAGCCACGGGACGCCCGGCGCACGTTCAGGTCGGCGCCCGTGCGGACGAAGCCGCGGTCGTCGCGCTCGACAACTCCCGCCAGCCAGTCCGTGTGGGGCTGTGCCCCGATCAGGACGAAGAGCGCGTCGAGTTCGAGCGTCTCCCGAGCCCCGGTTTCGAGATCGGAGAGGACAATGCGTTCGAGGACGCGGTCTCCGTCGCCGTCCACGATTTCGGTCCGAAGGCGCACCTCGACATTCGGCGTCTGACGGATCTGCCGGACGAGATAGTCGGACATTCCGGCTTCGAGCGACGGTCCTCGCACGACGAGGGTCACCGTCTTCGCGGCCTTCGCGGCGTGCAGCACGGCCTGGCCCGCCGCGTTGCCTCCGCCGGCGACGACGACGCGGGTCCCGCTGAGCACGCGTATGTCGCTGATCGGGACGACGTAGAAGACCCCCGCGCCCACGAACCGCTCAACGCTCGGCACCCCGATGCGGCGGTACCTCGCACCTGTCGCGATGATCACCGAACGAGCCGAAATCTCGACTCCGTTCGACAGCACCAGGATTCGGCGATTCCCGCGAGCTTCCAGTTTCGTCACGTCGCGTGCGAAGACAAATCTGGCACCGAAGAGCCACGCCTGCTGATAAGCCCTCTGGGCCAGCTCCGCGCCACTGATGCCTCGCGGGAACCCGAGATAGTTCCGGATGAGCGCGCTGGTGCCCGCCTGTCCGCCGACGGCCTCTCGCTCGATGACGATGGTACGAAGGCCCTCGGAGGCGCCGTACACGGCCGCGGCGAGACCCGCCGGTCCGCCGCCGACGACCGCGAGATCGCACTCTCGATCCTTGAGGTTCGATGCCCCGAGGGAGTCAGAGATCTCCTCGTTCGTCGGATCGACCAGCACGCGGTCGTCGAGAAGGGTGACGACCGGGAGAGTCTTGCCATCGACACGCGCCTGCTCCAGGATCCGCCGCCCTTCCACGGATTCCGCGACGTAGAAACCGTGCGGGATCCCGCTTCTTTCGAGCAGCGACCGGATTTCATGAGACCGGGGAGAGGGGTCCTCGCCCACGACACGGACGAGCTCCATCTTTGGTCCATGGACCCGCGTCCAGTCGGCGAGGAACTCGCCGACGAGTGGATAGAGATGGATCTCCGCGGGCGACCAGGGCTTGTGCAGATAGTTCTCGATCTGACCGAAGGCGCATCCCCGGAGTATGGTCGGCGCCGCGGTCTGGTCTCCCCAATGGACGAGCAGAGCGCGCTGGGCGGAGGGATGGATCTCGTGTGCGCGCGCGAGGAGGTCGATGCCGTTCATCTCCGGCATCCACTGGTCTGCGATGACGAGCGCGACCGGTTCGCCCTCCTCTCGCATCCGAGCCAGCTCGCGAAGCGCTGCGTCTCCCGAGAGCTGAGAGACGACCCGATAATCGCTCCCGTACCGTCTGGCGAGAGCGTCCAGAAGGGCGGCGAGCTCCGAGGGCTCGTCGTCGACTGCCAGGATCACCGGTCGTTGCGTCATGTTGTTCTCCTTATTTCGCCGTTGGAGCGAAACCCTGGGATCTCCCGCATCCCGGCTCGTCGGCACGGTCCCTCCGAAGAGAGCTTGCGACGCGGGAGATCCCGGCCTCCAACCATGGTGTTGTGTTTCGGCTTCGCGGCTTTCCTCACTTCGCCGAAGACGTCTTCGCGTTGCGGGGATCGTCAGCCGGATCGACGTACTTGAACTCGACCGGCCCGATGCCATGAAGCACAATCGTCGTCGCTGCTTTCGTATATGCGAAGTGGTTAGCGTTTGCGGGCATCAGCCCGAAGCCGCCGATCGCGAGCGGCTGCCCGGCGGAGCGATCGAGGCGGTCGCCCATCCCCATGAAGAGCTCCCCGGAAACGACCGTGACGTTCTCGTCGGTGGGATGCGAATGAGCCGGGATTGCGTAGCCGGCGGGGAACTTGAGGCGAACCGAGTAGGGCTCGGCGGCCATCGGATTGCCGGCGAGGACGACGATCTGCGCGCCCGGAGGAAAGAACGGAGGCGCCGGGCTCCATTTCGCCTCCGCGAGCGTTTGCAGGACGTGGCCGTCATGGGCAGGGGCTGCGGCGTCCGGAGAGGCGCCGGAGCCCGCTCGGGCGGAGAGGGCGACCAGACAGAGCGCGACCAAACTCATTCGGAGAACTTTCATGGAAAACCTCCCTTTCGTTTTCTCCGCGCGGCCGGAAATCGGCGGCGCGGCGAGTCTGAGAGTCTGATGGCGAGTCTGATGGGGTCAGTCTTGGCATATGGGTATATGTCGCCGGGCCAAGACTGCCCCCCTGCGTCTCCCTGCGAGACCTCATGCACGGATGCCTACAACCTCGAGATACTCGGCGTCGACGACCGTGCGGGAGCTGTCGCTGGCCTGGTTGTGCGAAGACCACAGGTCGGTCAGCTCGCTGCGGAGCGCCGCTGCCTCGGCTTCCCCGAGCGCGGCGAAGGCGCGCGTCGACGGACCGTAATGCTCGCGAAAGAACTCCACGACTCCGGCGGGCGGAAACGGATAGTCGAATCGGTAGCACACGCGCGTCAATCGCAGGTCGGAGAGCCCCTCGCCAAACCGCTCGCGCACGACGCTCTCGTCTCCCCAGAGGACCGGCGAAGGCATGCCCGGAGGCGCGATGAAGCGCGCGAAGATCTTGAACATCTGTCCGACGAACCCCTCCTTGGTCCAGTTGGCCATGGCGATCGTGCCGCCCGGACGGCACACGCGAAGCATCTCGGCAGCCACCAGTTCGGGGCGCGGCGCGAACATCGCGCCGTAGATGCTGGCGACCACGTCGAAGCTCGCATCCGCGTAGGGCAGCTCCTCGGCGTCCCCTTCGTCGAAACGCGCGTCGAGTCCCTCGGAGGCAGCGCGGCCTCGCGCGGCCAGAATGGAGTTGCTGGCGATGTCGATCCCGGTGACCCGGATGCCCCGGCGCGCGGCGATGAGAGCGAGCTGACCCGAGCCGCAGGCAACGTCGAGCAGCGAGGCTCCGGCCTCGACACCCAACCGATCCAGGAACTCGACCGCGCTCGACTCCATGAATCGGGAGAAATAGTCGTAGTTGCCGGCCATCCAGGTGGCCTTCAGACGGGTCTTGAGGGCGTCGATGTCCGCGGTCGCGGCGGTGGTGGCTGTGGCGCTCATGGTTATTTCCTCCTCGAGCGCCAACTATGCGTAAGCCAGCGCGGAAGTTGTTACCCGCGCGTCCGGCTTCCTTGACCGAGCGGCCGGCGCGCGCACTTGGCTTGATCGATCATTCGGGATTCCTGGCGGAGACGCCGAAGAGTCGGATGTAAACTCCTCCGCACGTCGATGGACGTCCTTCCGGAAGTTCTAAGCGCCATCAAGCTCGACTCGGCCATCTTCTTCAATGTGGAGTTCTCCGAGCCGTGGTGCCTCACCTCGCCGCAGTCGCGCACGATCGCGCCCGTGCTCGCGCGAGAGGCCGGGCACGTGATCATCTACCACCTTCTCAGCGAAGGCCGGGCCTACGTGGAGCTGGAGGAAGGCGAGCGCGTCGATCTTTCCGCCGGCGACCTCGTCACGTTTCCGCACGGCCATGGGCACGTGCTGGCAGCGGCCGCCGCGTGACCCCGATCGATGCCGGCGCCGCCCTTCCGGGCATTCTCAAGCGTGGCCTGAAGCTCACGCGCATTGGCGGCGGCGGCGCGTCCTGTCGATTCATCTGCGGCTTCCTGGTCTGCGATCCTCAATTGAGCCAGGCGTTCCTCGGCGGCCTGCCGCCGCTCATCAAGGTCAACATTCGCGACGATCCATCGGGGCAATGGCTGGAAAACTCCTTGAAGTTCTCCGTCACCCAGGCCGCGAACCGCGAGGCTGGAGCGGATGCGATGCTGGCGAAGCTTTCGGAGGCCGTCTTCGCCGAGACGCTTCGCAGGTACGTCCGGCAGCTGCCGGAAGAGCAAACCGGGTGGCGCGCGGGCGCCCGCGATCCGGCGGTCGGCCGGGCGCTGACGCTGCTCCACCATCGGCACGCGCATCCGTGGACGGTTGCCGAACTGGCGCGGGAGGCCGGCCTGTCGCGAACGGTGCTCTCGGAGCGCTTCCGGCACTTCCTGGGTCAGCCGCCGATGGCATATCTGACGCGATGGCGACTTCAGTTGGGAGCCCGAGCGCTCACCGCCACGAGCCAGGGCGTGGCGCAGATCGCGTCGGAAGTCGGCTACGAGTCGGAAGCGGCCTTCAATCGGGCCTTCAAGCGCGAGTACGGTTTGCCGCCGGCCGCGTATCGAAGAAACGAGGCCGGTCAGCGCAAGGAAGTCCCGGTCGCAGACGGAGGGCGCGTCTTCGAGCGAGCCCGGTAGTCAGACC
>JBKPDV010000025.1:0-24562 GCA_046728075.1 Acidobacteriota bacterium
CCGGCCCACAAGCTCCGGGTGACGCTCAAGGACGGCGACACCAAAACCCTCTTCCTCGACCCCGACTACTTTCTCGAGATTCGCGTCGAGACCGTCTCGCGCATCCGCGGCGCCGAGCGCATCACGGAGACGGATCTCGGCAGTTACGAGCAGGTCGAAGGTGTCTGGATCCCGTTCTCGATCGAATCCGGGCGCAAGGGCGAGCCGCGCCAGGCGCGCTACACGATCGACCGCGCGGAAGGCAACGTCGACGCGGAGGACTCGCTCTTCGTATTCCCTCCCGCCGGCACTCCGATTCTCCGCGCGATCCGACCGGCATCCGGCGCCGCCCGCGAGACGACGACCGCGGTCCGGCCTCCTGCGGCCGGCGAGCGCCCCGCGGTCTTCGACTCCGGAGTCCTCTCGGGTCTCTCGGCCCGCAACATCGGCTCGGCGGCCATGAGCGGCCGGATCGCGTCAGTCGCGGCCGTGAATTCGGGAGGCAAGACAACTCTCTTTGTCGGCGCGGCGAGCGGCGGCGTCTGGAAGTCCCAGGACGGCGGCACGACGTTCAAGCCGGTCTTCGACAAGATGAGCGCGCAGTCGATCGGGGCGATCACGATCGATCCCTCAAATCCGAAGAACGTCTGGGTCGGCACGGGGGAGTCGTGGATGCGCAACTCCGTATCGATCGGCGACGGAATCTACAAGTCGACCGACGGAGGCGAGACGTGGACCAACATGGGACTGCGCGAGTCCGAGCACATCGTCCGCGTGCTCGTGCATCCGAAGTCGAGCGACACGGTCTACGCCTGCGCTCCCGGCAAGCTCTGGAGCGACAGCGCGGAGCGCGGCGTCTACAGATCGGCCGACGGCGGCAAGACCTGGAGCCTCGTTCTGAAGGGCGGCAACCTCTCGACGGGCTGCTCCTCCCTGACGATGGACTCTCAGAATCCGGACGTGCTTTTCGCCGGGATGTGGGACTTCCGACGAAAGGGCTGGACATTTCGCTCCGGAGGAGAGGGGCCCAAGTCGCCGTCCGGCAGCGGTCTCTACCGCTCACAGGACAGCGGGAAGACCTGGACCGAGCTGACGTCCGACAAGAACGCCGGCCTTCCCGCCAAGCCCTGGGGACGCGTCGAAACCGTGATCGCTCCCTCGGACTCGAAGGTGGTCTACGCGCTCGTCGAAGGGGAGCATTCCGCGCTCTATCGCTCCTCCGACGGCGGCAGGACCTGGGAAGCGCGAGACCACAGTCAAAGCATGATCTGGCGTCCTTTCTACTTCGGGCGCCTGGTCGTGGATCCCACCAATCCGGACCGTGTCTTCAAGCCGGGCGGAGGATTGATCGTGAGCGAGGACGGCGGCCGAAGCTTCACCGGAAGCGGAGGCGGAGGACACGGCGATTGGCACGATGTCTGGATCGATCCGGACAATCCCAAGCACGTCTTCGGCGGCGACGACGGTGGCCTCTGGATCTCTTATGACGGCGGGAACCGCTGGTGGAAGGGGGCGAACCTGCCGATCTCGCAGTTCTACCATGTGAGCATCGACGACCGGGATCCGTACCAGGTCTACGGAGGGCTCCAGGACAACAGCTCCTGGGTCGGCGATTCCTCCTACCCGGGCGGGATCTCGAATTCGCGCTGGGAAAACCTGTACGGCGGAGACGGCTTCTGGACGATTCCCGATCCCTCCGATCCCGACGCGGTCTATGCCGAGTCGCAGGGAGGCTACATCGCGCGGGTCGATCGCCGTACGCACACCACGCGCGACATCCAGCCCAAGGCCGCTTACCGCGAAAAGCTGCGTTTCAACTGGAACACGCCCATCCACGCGAGCCGGACGCAGAAGGGCACGATTTACCTCGGCTCTCAGTTTCTGTTCCGGTCGCGCGACCACGGGCAGACGTGGGAGCGAATCTCGCCGGATCTCTCCACCAACGACCTGGAGAAGCAGAAACAGGAGCAGTCGGGGGGCATTACCGTCGACAACTCCTCGGCCGAGATGCACACGACGATCTACTCGATTTGCGAATCGCCCCTGGACGGAAAGGTCATCTGGGTCGGCACGGATGACGGGAACGTGCAACTCACGCGCGACGCGGGAAAGACCTGGTCGAATGTCGTCGGGAATGTCGCGGGGCTCCCGAAGTCATCCTGGGTCAGCTGGGTCGAGGCGAGCCGCTTCGACGCAGCGACGGCCTACGCCGCGTTCGATCGCCACACGTTCGGCGACACGGCCCCGTGGGTCTATCGAACGACCGACTTCGGGAAGTCCTGGAAGCGCATCGTCGGGCCCGAGCAGGGAGTTCGGGGGTACGCGCACGTCGTCAAAGAAGACGCCGTCCAATCCACGCTCCTCTTCGTCGGAACGGAGCTCGGCCTCTGGATCTCGACGGACGGCGGAGGGAGTTGGGCGGAGTTCAAGGGGGGAGATTTTCCGAGCGTCGCCGTCCGGGAGGTCCAGGTGCATCCGCGCGATCACGATCTCGTTGTCGCCACTCACGGGCGCGGCATCTGGATCGTCGACGATCTGACGCCGCTGCGGGATCTCACCCGGGAGGGGCTCCAGCGCGACGGGGCGTTTCTGCCCGGCCGGCCCGTGCAGCAGCGGATGCCCGCGTCCGGGGGCTGGGTCGAGGGAGACGCGAGCTTCGTCGGCCGCAATCCCGCCAACGGAGCGGCGATCACCTACTACCAGCGCACCCGCCACCTTTTCGGGCCGATCAAGCTGGAGATTCTGGACGCCGAAGGGAAGCTGATCGACACGATCGCCGCGAGCAAGCGCCGCGGCATCAACCGCGTCTTCTGGTCCATGCAGGTCTCACCGCCTCGCGTCCCCCGGGCCGCGCAACTCGCGTTCAACGCCTCGCAGGGTCCGCGGGTGCCGCCGGGGATCTACACGGTCCGCCTGACCAAGGGGAGCCAGGCCATCGAGACAAAGCTCACGATCGGGATCGACCGCCGCGCCCCCTACGACGCAGGAGAACGCAAGCAACAGTTCGACTCGGTCATGCGGGCACACGCGCTCTTTGGCGAGATGAGCACGTTGACGGATCGGATCGACGCGGCGCGGGGGGCCGCGGCGAACCGGGTCAAGGCCCTGCCGAAGGCCGACGCGCTCGGAAAGAAGCTGCAGTCGACGGTCGACAAGCTCGACGAGTTGAAGAAGAAGATCGTCGCGACCAAGGAAGGCGGCGCGATCACGGGCGAGGAGCGAATCCGCGAGCACCTGGACATCGTCTACGGGGCATTGATGAGCTGGGAGGGGAAACCTCCCGCCTATCAGGTCGAGCGGATCGACGTTCTGGCCCGCGAGCTCTCCGATGTCCGGAAGGATTTCGACTCGCTGGCTTCCGGCGAGCTTCAACCCCTCGGCGAAGAGCTCAAGAGCCGTAAGCTCGAGGCGATTCCCGTGGCTTCCGGTTCTTCCGCGGGCGCAACCGATCCGACTTGGACCGGAGCGGGGAGGCTTCCATGATCCTGGTGGCAGCGGTGGCGCTCGCGCGGCTGGCCTTCCCCTCGGCGCCCGAAGCGCCGGCAGTCTCTCCCGCTTTCTTCGCGGCGCACCGGGAAAAGTTTTTCGGGAAGCTTCCGGCCGGAGCGATCGCGATCTTCCACGCGGCGCCGGAGCCCCGCGGCGTGTCGAGCGATCCCTACCGACAGGATTCCGACTTCTGGTACCTGACCGGCCTGGAGGAGCCCGGCGCGGTCGCGGTTTTCTGGCAAACCGGTCCCGGAGAGAGGCGCTACGTTCTCTTCGTCCGGCCGAAGGACTTCGCGGCGGAGCAGTGGACGGGTTGGCGCGCCGGCCTCGACGGGGCGAAAAAGGACTTCGGGGCGGGAGAAGCCTACCCGGTCAGCGAGTTCTGGGACCGCCTTCCGAAGCTGTCGCCGGCTTCGCAATCCCTCTATTACGAAGCCGGGGGAGATGAGGAGTTCGGAAGGAAGTTGCTCGAGGCGTGGAACTCCGGCAATGCGAACGCCATTTCTCCTCGCCCCGCCGCCGACGCCGCTCCGATTCTCAGCGTTTTGCGGCTGGTCAAGGACGAGGTCGAGCAGGCTCTCTTGCGCGAGGCCTCCCGCCTCGCCGCCGACGCCCACACGGCCGCGATGCACGAGATCGCGCCGGGCCGCCATGAGTACGACCTGAAAGCGGCGATGGTCGGGAGGTGCCTCGCGGGCGGAGCGGCGCGCATGGCGTATCCGCCGATCGTCGCCTCCGGCCGGAACTCCGTGATCCTCCACCACGAGCGGGACGACAAGCGGCTGAACGAAGGAGAAATCGTCGTCAACGATACCGGCTGCGAGTATCGAATGTACGCCGCCGACGTGACGCGCAGCTATCCGGTCTCCGGGCGATTCTCGGAGGAACAGAAGCAGATCTACGAGATCGTGCTCGCCGCTCAGAAGGCCGGATTCGCGGCGGTCCGCCCGGGTGTCGCTTTCCACGAGGTTCACGACGCGACCGTACGAGTCGTGGTCGACGGCCTCTTCAAGCTCGGGATCCTGTCGGGCGATCGGGACGAGGTTCTCCGTAGCCGGACCTACCAGAAGTTCTATCCGCATGGCTCGAGTCACTGGATCGGGTTGGACGTGCACGACGCGGGAAGCTACGGTTATCCGCCGGGCCTCACGCGGCTGGAGCGCTACGGAAAGGCGCAGACGGTTCTCGAGCCCGGAATGGCGCTGACGGTCGAGCCCGGGATCTACATCCCTGAGGGCTCGACCGCAGACCCCAGGTGGTGGAACATCGGAGTGCGCATCGAAGACACCGTGCTCGTCACCGCCGGCGGCATGGACTGTCTCTCCTGCGCGGCGCCTCGCGAGGTGTCGCATGTGGAGAGGACGATTGCGGATGGCAAGGCTCCAAAGGGATCCCGTAGGGCCCGCTGATTCGGGTCGATCAGGCTTATTCTCGGCGCATGGTCATGGACGAAGAGCCCGAACGGCCGAGAGCGGTCACGGTCATCGGTTGGATCTGGATCGTGGTGGGGAGCCTCTATTTCTTGCGAAGCGTAGTCGACCTGGTGATGTGGAGAGCTCTCCGGCCGGCGGCGCCGGCGCTTCTCCGCGAGCTCGAGAGTCGGGATCCGGAGCTGCGATTTCTTCGTCCGATGTTCGAGCACTTGACCACGATCAAGATCGCGCAGCTGATCGCTGGCGTGGCTGTCGTTTTTCTGGCATACGAGCTTCTGCGGCTGCGCCCGCGGGCTCGGGTGGGCATCCAGGTCGTCTGCTGGATCGTCCTTTGTTACGTGTTCGCCTTCGCTGCGCTGTTGATCAGAATCTGGACGAGGGCCCTCGCGCTCGCTCCCGACGATCCCCGTTTTGCCGGACCACATGGGCGGCTCACTCTCGCCCTGGGACTCGGACTCAGCGGGGCGTTGGCAACGGGACTGATCATCATGATTGTGCTGCTGCGAAGCTCCCGGATGCGCCATGCCTTCGAGCGGGCCGACGCGGGGGTTGGTTAAACCCGGGGACTGTCTCTCTACCTTACTTCTGCGAAGAGTTTCCGCAGGGGTCAACCACAGCAGCAGACCGGCGCGCAGGGGCTGAGCGACGGCTGGCGCGACGCTGCACATCCAGTGGGCGAAGCGCGGGCTGCCAGCCCTGCATGTTCAAGAACTCGACTTCGTCGGTGACCCGGTGAGTCCGGATCGGAGTCCTCCCGACGCGGTCGTAACGCCAGGCTGTCGGCCAGACAAACAGACCTCCATAGATGCCCCCGATCAAGGCCAGGAGAGCCAAAAGCCGGTGTCTGCGGTCGCCCTTGCGTCTCTCGAACATAAAGTCTCCCAGGGCTCGGAACCCGCCCTGAGCGGCGTCCCGTTCCTTCAAGTCGTTTTCTTGTGCAAGAGACATTCCTGCACGGACACGCGGTCAGTGCGTGTGAACTTCAATCTGGACGTCCGGGGTCGCGACCGCGACCGTGCCGTAAAGGGGTCAACGCCGCTTGAACGCGGTGACGAGATCGGCTCCCTGCTCCGAAGTGACTCCGGCAAGATCGAACCCCAGCCGAACCGAGGTGAAGAGATTCACATCGGGCCGCACCGGCTTGCTCCGATCCATCGCACCGGAAACGGCGACGCGGACGGACTGGAGAGGCACGTTCTTTTCCCGAGCGATCACCTCGACCAGCTCGACTCCGCACGCGGCGATTCCCGCGAGAAAGTATTCGGCGGGCGTGACCTCCTCCCCGGGGCAACCGTTCTGAACGGGCCCATCCACCACAAAATGATGATTCCGGCAGCCGCAGAGCACTCTTCCGAACGTCTCGGTGGATTGGGCATGAACGTCGTATCGCCGGATGTCTGTCTCTGCCATAGCGTTCCTCTTTTGCTACTTGAAGAATCGGGCTATCTTATCGGCCTTCGCCAGCGACGGGAGACTCTCGAATGCTGCCGTTCGCTCGACTCCTTCGCGATTCAGCGGTCACCACAGCGTAGAGAGCGACGTTGACGCCCACGACCAACAGGCCGAGGACGAGCTGGGCTCTCGCCGTCAAGGCGTCTGGATAGATCACCGGCAGCAGATAGCGGCCGACAAAATCTCCCGAGTAGCCAGCAGTACCGGCGCGCTCGCGGAGCCGGTTTTCCAGCGGGGTCAGCGGACAGATCCAGCCGGTGAACTCCACGACGGCTCCCCACAGAGCGGCCGGCAGGTGGACCCAGACGAGCTTGCGCCAGCGCAGCAGAAGGAGCGCTCCGGCGAGGACGAACGCGACGAACGCGAAATGGAGGATCAGAACGGCGTCGGCGAGGATCTGATTCGTCATTTGAGGTCGCCACCCCCGCGGCGCGAACGGTTTCTTATGCCGATCGCATCAGCAGCAGGTCGATTCGGCTCTCCACTCCGTACTTGGCCAGCAGGTTCGAAACGTGGAACTTGGCCGTGCGCGCGGAGATAGACAGCCGGCTCGCGATCTCCTTGTTGGAGAGATTTTCGAGCAAAAGATCGAGCACCTCTTTCTCACGGCGGCTCAAGCTCGCGCCCGGCGATCGAAATGCGTTCCGGCCTTTCCGGAACGTGTTCTCGATGAAACGGGAGAGCGAGATCCGCGGGACCCAGAAGCCGCCCGCCGCGAGAGTCCGCAGAGCCTGTACGAGTTGGCTTGGGATGTCCGCGTACCTCAGGAGGCCCTTGGCCCCCAAACGAAGGAAGGCGAACAGATTCGCGTCGTCCAGTCTCTCCGTGAGAATCAGAATCCGGGCGCGGGGGAACCGGCCGAGGATCTGAGAGACCGACTTCTCCGTGTCTTCCCGCTGACCCGGCGAGTCGACCACGTACACAGCCGCCCGGGGAATTCGCAGGAGTCCTCCCTCTCCGGTTGCCACCGCCTCGAAGCTGCAGGAGACGGGCCGGAACGCGTGTCCGACGGCCAGTTGTTTCAGCTCCTGCAGAACAAGTGGGTGCCGGACGCACAAACAGACGGCAGGCGCCAAGGACCTCCCCACGGATTGTCGAAGGCTACGTCAGAGGAGGTCCGATGGCAACCTTCACCGATGCGCCTCAGAGCGAGTTCCGTAAGGCAGTGAGCTGCGATCTCTCGAAGAATCGTCGAGCCACACGCCCTCCTTTCCTGGGGAGCCGTCGGGAGTCGAGCCGGCACCTTGTTTCTGCGCGGATTCCAGGAACTGAGGGAACTCCAGGAAGGGACCGGACCGCGGCGCAACTGTCCCGCAGGACAGAAAGAGGTCACCCGGCGCGCGCGAGCCAACGCCGGCCCGAAGGTCAGCTGTTTCGTCTCTCGGGATTCGTTTTGTCCGGTCCTATAGTGTATAAAAAAGATCAGACCCCACTCGCGCCGCGTTTCGAGGTCGGGACCGTGGTAGGCTGAAGGCCTCCGATCCCCTCGACGGCCCACGCGTGCCCGTTGGGTTGCGCCCGTCGCCGGCCGTCGGCGAGAAAGTGGGTGCGTCATGGAAGCCGCCAATCGGAACTGGACCTGCAGGAATTGCGGCCGGAGCAACAAGACCCCCGTGGAGCTCGATGGAACGGTGAAGTGCGAATTCTGCGCGAACGTGATGAGAATCCAACCCAGCAGGAGCCGCGGCGGGGAGACCCCAGGCCAACTTTCCCGCTTCCCCCAGCGAACGCCATGAGCTCGCATGAGCCTCAAATTCAGCTCGAGATTGACCCGCTCTTGTCGGAGCCTTACGTCGTGTATCTTTTCGGGCAGCTCAACGCGCGTCAGGAAGCGCGCCATTTCCCGACGCCGGAAGCCCTTCTTTCCTGCTTGAAAGCGCAGTTCGGTGTGGACCCGCACACAGCCGAACACGCCGTGACCGACCTTCGAAAGCGGGGCAGGGCGCAGATTCATCGCGCGCGCTGACGCGATCAAACCCTTCGCCCCCGGGCAGTTAACCTCCCGCCTCCGCCCCTCTCTCTTATCCCTGACTCTGCGATTTCCGTCGATACGGCAATTCCGACCGTGCCCGGTATGTTACAATACAAAGTCATTTGTAATTCAAAGTCAATGGCACTTCTACGAGCCTGAGAGAACGAGAAGGGGAGCGATGGACCAGGACAATCGGCCGAGCGATTCCTTTGAACCGAAGCGCGGAGGAGACCCTTCCCGGCCCATCGGGCCGCAGCCGAGAGATGGTTTGGGTCTCGAAGCGGAAGCGCTTTCTCCCGACGAGCGCCGGACACTGGCGTCCCTGCAAAGCATCATGGCCAAAGAGAAGTTCCTCAAGGGTCGCCGCCGCGCCCGAAGGGACTGACTCCGAAACCTTTCTCCGAGGCCATCGTCTCTCCGCCGGGGGGACAAGATGACCGCGGTGAGATTCACGCTGCCGATCGCTACCCTGCTTCTCGCGGTCTCCGCTCCGGCGGGAGGGATGGTCGGCGCCCGAACGGCCCGGACGGTGATTCACGCATCGCAGGACTCGGATGCCTATGTGCTGTCGCTCGGAAAGAGCTCCTGGTGCACGAACCTCTCCCTGGAGAAGATGCAGGGTTTGCGCAAGCGGTTCACCGGAGACTTTCTCTGGCTTCGGCGGGGGAAAGAGGCGTTTCTCGTGCGCGATCCGGAAACGCTGCGGCAGGTCCAAACGCTGTTCGACCCGCTGCGCGCGCTCGAGCCGGGTCGCGCGGCCCTGGAGCGGCTTCGAGCTCCGTTGGAACGCCGTGAGGATGCTCTGGATCGCGAGCAGGAGGCTCTCGATCGTGAGGCCGATCGTCTGTCCGACCGCAAGAGAGACAGGGCCGCCGGAGCTCGCGAGGATCTGGATCGCCGGCGGCGGGCGCTCCAGGAGCGGATGCGTGCCCTCGAGAAGGAGGAGAAGCAAGTTGAGGCGCTCGAGAATGCCCTGGAGGAGAAACAGGAGGCGCTCGAGAAATACGCCGAAGGTGAGCTCTGGCGCCTGATCGACGCCTTTGTCGCGCGCGGCATCGCCAAGCCAATCGACTGACCTCAGTCGCGCCAGCCGCGGGAGCGACGCGGCGAGCAAGCTGGATCGACGCGAGGGTCCTGGTTCAGAAGTTCGTTGACTCATCGCCCCGGCGTCGGGCCGTCCCCTCGTCGGCACGCTCCGGCCCGGCCGCCCCGAGTCAGAACCGGGCCGTCGCTGGAACGCTCGTCGCAGTCCTCGTGAGGCGCAAGCTCTTTTCCGCCACGCTCCTCGCTCATCGCCGCCAGCGGGAGACGACCCGCCGCCGGGGCTCTCTCTTTGACTAAGTCACGATGAGAGCCCGGAGACGCCGGCGTTGCCCGGCGGCGGCCCTGTCCGAGGGCACACACCACCAGAGGAAACAAGCCGACGACGCCTCTGTGCCCGAGTGACCGGAGCGGCGGCCTGGTTCTTTCTCTTCGGGGCCTGGCCGCCGCGTGCCGCCAAAGGGCAATGACGGCGACTCCGGGCGGCCTTCTGCGCCCAGCTCACCGGACGCTCTTGTCAGCGAATCTCTGGGGCAGGACGTCAGGTTCTTTCGCCGGAGCGGAGATCTTTCCAGAGGGCGCGGTAGCCGCCGCACTCGGCGCGTAGTTGGTCCATCAATCCGACGAAACGCGACTGGGAGCGGATCGATTCGAGCAGGGGATCTCTCTCGAAGAAGGGATGACAGGGAAACCCATTGTGGGCGGCATCGGTCAGCCAATCGAGCGCCGCTTCGTAGTCTCCCATCAGCGCGTAGGCGCAGGCGACGTCATATTGGGCGTGATGATAGTGGCCGAAGGCCTTCCGATTGCGGACCGTCCATTCGATCTCGTCACGGGCGCTGTCTGGCTTGCCTTCGAGCGCCGCAACGACCGCGTGAACGCTGTGGAAGAGCGCGTCATGCCCCATCTCGTGTCCGGCCGCCTCGATCGTCTGGGCGGCGGCAGCGTGGTCTCCCGATCGGATCAGTGCGTGGGCGAGCTGGTACTGGGCCCACGTCTGGTGGGCGCGGGGAGCTGCAGTTTGGGACAAGTCGATGGCTTCCCGCCAGCGGCCTTCGAACAGGCGGCCAAGCCCGATGTGAACTTTCCCGATCAAGTCCGCGGGGTTGATGGCGAGCGACTGCTCGAGCTCGCTGGAACCCTCCGAGAGCATTCCGAGATGCAGAAGCACGATTCCCAGCCAGTGATGCGCTTCGTTCAGGCTCGGCCGTGCAGCCGCGGCGGCCGAGAATTCCCGAAGCGCCGCCATGTGGTCGAAACCGCGTTGCGGGCTCCAGACGAGCCGTCCCTTCAGGTATCGCCCCTCGGGAAGATGGGGATCAATTGCGAGGGCTCTTTGCGACATCTCGACGGCGCGCTCGTACCAGCCGCCTTCGGGATCGAACGTGAACGCCATCCGCGCGTAGGCATCGGCGAGCCCGACGAGGGGAAGAGCAGAGGAGGCGTCAATGGAGCGAGCCTTCTCGAAGGCTTCGATCGCCGCGTGGACCTGCGGCAGACTCTCCTGCAGCAGATGGACGCGCCCCTTTAAATAGAGCTCGTAGGCGCCCGCGGCAGGCTGAACGGCACGCCCTAGCCGTCGCTCGTCGGCGGGAGTCAGCTCCACCTCGAGCGCCTCCGCGATCTTGCGCGAGACCTGGTCTTGCATCCTGAAGATGTCGTCGAGCGACGTGTCGATCTTGGCACCCCAAAGGGACTGACCCTCCTCCGTCCGGACGAGCTGCACGGTTACGCGCAGCCGCGAGCCCGCGCGTTGGAAGCTTCCGTCCACGACGGCGTCGACTCCGAGCGCGCGCCCCGCTTCCTCCGGGGAGGCCATGCGGTCGCGGTAAGAGAGGATGGCCGAGGTCGGACGCACGAGGAGCGAGCGGACGAGAGCGAGCTCGGTGATCGTCGCGTCCGCGAGGCCGAGACCGAGGTCGGCGCTGTCCTGGTCGCGAGACAGGTCCTTGAAGGGGAGCACGGCGACGGAGCGCCGCCCTCCGTCCGGCGTCTTCCCGGCAGGCGGAGTCTCCGTCGGGCGCTGCGGCCCGGCGTAAGCCTCGAGAGCGAACGCGATGTCGAGCGCGCTCTGGAAGCGATCCTCGCGGTTCTTCTCCATGCAGCGGCGGGCGATCCGCTCGAGCGGAGCGAGCGAGCCGCGCACGTTCTCGGGCAGATCCGGCGGCTCCTGATTGAGAACGGCGGTCAGCGCCTCGAACGGCGAGTCGCCCTGAAACGCACGGCGGCCGGCGATGGCCTCGTAGAGCACTGCGCCAAAGGAGAAGATGTCGGAGCGGTGGTCCGCCGAGAGCCCGCGAACCTGCTCGGGGGACATGTAGCCGACGCTTCCCAGGATCACGCCGGGTTGCGTCAGACCCCCGGTCGAACCGGCTGCGGCGGAAGGCCCCGGCGATGCCTCTTTTGCCAGGCCGAAATCGAGGATCTTCACGCCGCCGTCTCGGGTTCGGAAGAGGTTTTCCGGCTTGAGATCGCGGTGCACGATCCCGCGGGCGTGGGCCGCGGCAAGGCCTCGAGCCACTTGAGTCATGGCGTCGACTGCCTTACGAGCCGGCAGTGGTCCGGAGGCGAACCATTCGCGGAACGTTGCGCCTTCCAGCAGCTCCAGCACGGCATAGGCAATCGGCCCGTCGCTGTCGAAATCATGGATGCCGAGCACGTTGGGATGGGAAAGCGCGGCCGCGGCCCGCGCCTCGCGCTCGAAGCGCGCGAGCGCTTCCGAATCCCGCGCGAGCTCCTCGGGCAGCACCTTGATCGCAACGTCACGCCCGAGCCTCGAGTCGCGCGCGCGGTAGACCTCCCCCATGCCGCCGGCGCCGAGCGAAGAAAGAATCTCGTAGGAGCCCAGTCGCGCTCCCGATGACAAAGCCCCCATTGCGGCAGAGTACACCGCACGTCGCTTCCGCTCGATCGGGATCTGGCTTCGCCACCGGCGCGCGGCTCGCCCAAAGGGGCTCGACCGCGCGCCTGATCCCTCCCTCGCTCACGCTCCCGCGGCGCGCGCCTCCTCCCCTCTGGGAGACTTCGCGCGCCGCGAACCGATGTCGCGTTGTGGCGGAGCCGAGAAAACTGTTGGCTCTATTTCTCTCGACGCCGGTCGCATACCGGGGCCCCGGAGCTCCTATGGCGTTCGTGGGGGGCGGGGCTGGAGGCCGAGGTGGGCGAGAGCGCCGCGGTCCTTTTCGGAGTGGAGGCGCCAGTACTGCAGCCGTTCGCCGCCGAGAAGAGACGCCTTTTCCCCGTCGCTCGTTTCCCACTCGACGAGGCGGTGGGGCTCCGCGGTCTCGACGGAGATCTTCCATGTCGGACCGCCGGCGATCTCGACTGACCGGCGGTTGACTTCGAAGGTCCCGGCGGGAACGGTGATTCGGGAAGGCGCCGCTTCGCGAGAGAGGATCGCCTTCTCGAGCTCGATGGGCCGGTGGTTCAATCTCGCAGTCCGGATCGACTGGACAAGCGAGACCTCGCGCCGCTCGCCCGGCGCGAGCACCGGAGCCGCAAAACCCCGCGCCCAGAGAAGAAGTGCGTCGCTCGCCAGCGCATCGGCCGGCACGGCGAGCTCGCGCGACTGGTCTGCCTCTCCGTCGAAGTAGCTGTGGGTCGAGAGACGCGCCGAACCCGCGTCGAAGAGGAGCTGACCGTAGGTGTCGCCGCACCATTCCTGAGAGGAAAAGGAGACTTTGGTCGCGCTGCCGGCCGGGCGCCCATTGACCGGCGCCAGAGCGACGAACGCGCTCGTCATCAGGTTGTAGTCGTAGATACCGGTCGAAAAGTCCTGCACGAGATTGAGCTTCATCACCGGAAATTCATCGGATTTGGGATGTTTTCCCGGATCCGATTTGACGCGCGCCGAATTGGAAAACGTTTCGGTGACGAAGACGACGACGGCGATTCCCTTCCTCAGCTCGCCGTATCGGGGGAAGGTGAGATCGTAGCCGGAGACCTCCCCCTTTCCATCGCCCCATCGTTTCCAGAACTCTTCCCCGAAGACGGGCGAAGAGCCGAGGACCGCCGGCACCGATGCCGGAACAGAGCGATGCGCCGCGACCGCCAAAACGGCGAACGCGACCGCCAGGGAAACTGCCAGTGACTTTCGATGATTTCGGAACATAGTCTGTCCTCGCAGGCATCTTAACCGCCGGTCGAGCCGCCGCACCTTCCGCAAAGGAACTTCTGAGGCACACGGGGACCGAACCAAAAAGAAGAGGCGGGGACGAGCCCCGCCTTTGAGGGTACCGATTGTGCCCGTGTCAGGAATGACGCGGATGCACGATCGGGTGGGATCCGGTGATGTTCCGGTCGTAGATCGACACGTTCTCCTCGCGACGCCGGCGCATAATCATCGTGACGATCCCGGCGAGCCCTGCCACCGCGATCGCTCCGAGGACCCAGGTTCCGACGCTCGAGCCCTGCCGCGCTGGAGTTTTCTCGGAGGCGGGTTCCACGGGCGACGCCACCTCGGGCGCGGGCGGATTCAGGGGAACAGCCGGCTCGGCCGTGGCGGCGGTTCCGGAAGGAGGCGTCGATCCTGTGTTGCCGGAGTTATCGATCGCGGCGGAGCCGGCCGCGGCCGCGCCCGCCTTCTCGCGGGACTGATCGCTCGAGGATTCCGCGGGCTTCGATTCCGCGGGCTTCTTGACGCTCTTCTTGGAAGACGTCTGCTTGGGCGAGGTCTGCTGCGTCGACTTGGTCGACTTGATCGTCGTCGTGTCAACGGAAGGCGCCGGCGCAGGCTGCGGAGCCGTATCCACGGCCGGCGGCGGAGCGGGTTGTGTGTCGGCGGGTTCGACCGTTTTCGCGCTCGTCGGGTTGGACGGCGGAGCCTGATCGGACGGCGCCGGCGGCACTGGAGCCGGCGTTGCGACCGGCAGTGGCGGCGCGGGATTGGGATTCTGCGGTGGGGATTGCGCGACAGCTGCGACGGCCGCTGAAAACACCAGAGCTGCGAGCAAGAGTCGACACGAGGATCGCATGGTGCTACTCCTTTTCGGTTTCCGAGACTCGCATCGCGAGCCTTCGATTTCCCTCGCGACCCGCGGCCTTGCGTCAGACCGCTCAGTCGCTGAACAATCTGTTAAGCAGCGAATTCCATGCCATTAACGGGGGTCTGAGGAGCCACGCTCGGGGAGCGTCACGCGAGCGAAACGACGATTGGACCGGAGAAGGCCAGTCTCGCGGAGCTGGCGATCCGGACCAGCGGCATTGGCCTTCCTCCCGCTCTGGAATGCCTCGTGGCCAGGAGAGTTACTTGCGCGGCGCCCGGCGGTCGACGACGGCGGATAGGACTAAAATCAACTGTTCTCGAGAACGACAAGGGATGCCATTTCCATCGAGTCCCATCTCCTGCTCGCCTGGCTCGTCGGGCGCGCTGGGCGCGGGCTCGCAACGCGGGTATCCACAATGAAGCCCTCGGCCGCGCGCGATCTCCTCAAGGGAATCGGTCTCGCGATCGTCTACGTCGTGTCCGCGCGTCTGGGCCTCCAGATCCACGCGGTCCACCACTTCGCAACTCTCGTCTGGCCTCCAACGGGAATCGCGCTGGCCGCGATGCTGATGTTGGGGACACGGTTCTGGCCGGCCGTTGCGGCGGGTGCGCTCGTCGTCAACCTCTGGACCGGCGCGCCTGCCCCCGTCGCCCTTGCCATCGCCGCCGGCAATACGCTGGAAGCCCTCGTCGCTGCGTACGCCTTGCGGCGCATCCCCGGTTTTCGAAGCACTCTCGACCGTCTTCGAGACGTCGTGGGACTGGTTGCCCTGGCCGGAGTCGCCAGTCCGATAGTCAGCGCAACGATCGGAGTCGCGAGCCTGCGCTTGAGCGGAATTGTGTCGACGGTGGATCTCTTCACGACGTGGCGCGCGTGGTGGCTCGGGGACGCGATCGGGGCGCTCATCGTGGCGCCGCTGCTCTTGACCTGGCGAGCGGCGCCGGTCGCGCCGGCCACGCGCCGCCGCGTGGCGGAAGCGTTGCTCCTGGGAGGTCTGCTCGCCGCCTCGAGTCTTTTCCTCTTCGAGTGGACCCGCAATGGGCTCGCTTCGATGCTCTTCCCGTTCCTGATCTGGGCGGCGATTCGTTTCGAGCAACGCGGCGCGGCACAAGCCACCTTCCTCGTTTCGGTCGTCGCCATCTGGGCGACCGCGCGCGGCCATGGGCTCTTCCCGCGAGGTCCGGTCGAGGAAGAGCTCTTCGTCCTCCAGCTCTTCATGGCCCTGACGGCGGCCACCTTTCTCGTTCTGGGCGCCGTGACGCGCGAACGCCGCCTGGCGGAAGCGGAGCGGCGACAGGCGGCACGGGGGATTCGAGAAAGCGAAGAAAAATACCGCACGCTGACCGAGACCGTGGACGATTTTCTCTGGATCAACGATCCCGACGGCAAGCTGATCTTCGCCAATCGCCGATGGGAGGAAGCTTTCGGTACTGTTGCCGAGGTGGGGCCTGCGAACCGTTGGATCGAACGGGTCCATCCGGAGGACCATCCGGCGCTGCGCGCCGCACGCAATCGAGGATTCCGCTCCCGTTCTGCTTACGAGATCGAATGCCGGGTACGAGGCCGAAGCGGCGACTACCGATGGATCCTGGCGCGGGTCGTACCCGTGAAGGATCCGGAAGGCGAGGTCTCCTTCTGGTTCGGTGCCGCCGCGGATGTCCACGATCTCAAGGCCGCGCAGGAGCAGCTTCGTAAGGCCAAAGAAGAGGCCGAAGCGGCGAATCGGTCGAAAGACCAGTTTCTGGCGGCCCTCTCGCACGAGCTGCGCACCCCGCTTGCGCCCGTGGTCGCATTGAGCTCCACTCTCGAAAGGAACCTGGGTCTCCCCCCTGAAATTCGCCGCCAACTCGAGATCATCCGCCGCAATGCGGAGCTCGAGGCGCGCCTCATCGACGACCTGCTCGACCTGACACGCATCGCCCGAGGGAAGCTCCCGATCGAGCAACAGCCGGTCGATCTTCAGGGGGCGCTCGACCATGTGCTCGAAATCTGCCGCGAGGAGGCGACGGCCAAGGGTCTCCATTTCGCGAGGGAGGGTGACGACCACCCGACGATCGTGCTCGGAGATCCGGCCCGTCTGCGCCAGATCTTTTGGAATCTCCTGCGCAACGCCGTCAAGTTCACCCCCTTCGGGGGCCGGATCCGACTGCGAACCTCCCTGGAGCGCGGTCGAATCGTGGTCGAGATCTCGGATACCGGAGCTGGTATCGAACCCGCTGTCATGAGCCGGATCTTCGAGCCTTTCGAGCAGGCGGGACGAAAGAGAGGAGGGCTAGGACTCGGCCTGGCGATTTCCAGCGCGCTGGTCGAGGCTCACGGCGGAATCTTGACCGCCTCGAGCGAGGGACTGGGCCGCGGGTCGATCTTTCGCGTGGACTTACCCGTCCTCCGGGACGCCGCCGCGGCGTTTCCCCCCGTCGCGGCCGTGCCGACCACGCCGGCGATGCGGAGCAAGCGCGTGCTGCTCGTCGAAGATCACGCAGACACGCTCACTGCCGCAACGGAGGTGCTGGCCGAGCTGTCTTGCGAGGTCGTGGCCGCGGCTTCGGTCGAGGAAGCGCTCGCGGCGGCACAGTCCCACGTGTTCGATCTGGTCGTCTCGGACCTCGGGCTCCCCGATGGAACCGGCCTGGATCTCATGCGGCGGCTGCGAGACCTCTATGGCCTCTCGGGCATCGCCGTGACGGGCTTCGGCATGGAGGAGGATCTCCATCAAAGCCGCGAAGCGGGCTTCGTCGCCCATCTGGTCAAGCCGATCACCTTCGATCGGCTCGCCGGCGCGATCGCGAAATTCTTTGAAGAGCGCGCAGATCCCGAGACCGTCGAGACGTCGCGTCGGTTGTCGTAGGCTCCGCGAATGGCGGGATCGTTGTTGGACCGTAGTTCATGAACCTCGGGATGCTGCTCGAGAGGAATGCCCGGTACCTGGGCGGAAAGACGGCCCTGGTGTTCGAGGAACAGCGGCTGACTTTCGCCGAGCTCGACCGGCGCGTCAATCGGGCAGCCAACGCGCTTCACGCCGCCGGCCTTCGAAAGGGAGACAAGCTCGCGGCGTTCCTGCCGAATTCGCTCGAGCTCTACCTGCTCTACTGGGTGGCCGCGAAGACCGGCGCGGTCGCGGTGCCGCTCTCGACACTCCTGCGCGGGGCGGGGCTCGCATCGCTCCTGTCCGACTCGGAGAGCGCCGCCCTGGTCGCCTCACCCGAGCTGGCCGAGACGGTCGAGGCCGTCGGCTCGCAGCTCTCGATCCCGACGGAGCGGCGCTTCTTGACGGGAGAAGAGCGGCGCTCCGGATGGACGAGCTTGAGGGACGCCGTCGCGGCTGCTCCTGACTCTCCCCCTCCGGAGGCCGGGGTCGGCCCCGACGACCCGTACAACATCATCTACAGCAGCGGCACGACGGGCCTGCCCAAGGGCATCGTCTTGACGCACCGGACCCGAATCGCTTACGGCGCGCACTTCGGCGCTGCCTGGCGGATGACGCCGGAAAGCGTGGCCCTGCACGCCGGCTCCATCGTCTTCAACGGAGCTTTCCTGACGCTGATGCCGGCGATTTTTCTGGGCGCGACCTTCGTCCTGATGAAGCGGTTCGATCCGGAGCGGTTCGTTCAACTGGCCGCCCGTGAGCGCGTGACGCACGTGTTCCTCGTGCCGTCGCAAATCATCCCCCTGCTGCGCACGCCGGGGTTCTCGGCACAGACCCTCGCCTCGCTGGAAATGGTCGGCTCGGTCGGCGCGCCGCTCCACGCGGAGCACAAGGAGGAGCTCGAACGCCGCCTGCCCGGCCGCTTCTACGAGCTCTATGGCCTCACCGAAGGCTTCATGACGATCCTCGACCGCGACGCGCCGCGGGAGAAGCGCTACTCCGTGGGCGTGCCGCCGCCGCTCTTCGAGATGCGGATCGTGACGGCCGAGGGGGCAGACGCCGCGCCGGGCGAGGTGGGGGAAATCGTGGGGCGCGGACCGATCTTGATGGAAGGCTACTACCGCCGCCCCGAGCAGACCGCCGAAGCCGTGCGCGGGGGCTGGCTCTACTCCGGAGACCTGGGATCCGTGGACGCGGACGGTTATCTCTACCTCGCGGACCGCAAGAAGGACATGATCATCTCCGGCGGCATCAACGTCTTCCCCCGCGACATCGAGGAGGTCGCGGCGCGACACCCCGCGGTGCGCGAAGTCGCCGTCTTCGGCATTCCGCATGAGAAATGGGGCGAAGCGCCGCTCGCCGCGGTCATACTGCACCGGGAGGGCTCGATCTCGGAGCCGGAGCTTGTCGCCTGGATCAACGAGAGGGTTCCCGCCGCGTACCAGAAGGTCCACGACGTCGTCTTCTTCGAAGACTTCCCCCGCAGCGCGGCCGGCAAGACTCTGAAGCGCGAGATGCGGGAGAAGTACTGGGCCGGCACGGGCGTAAAGATCTGACAGAGAGCCGGCTCGCGAGGGGGCTCCTTCTTCAGTTCCTGGCCTTACAGCGTTGGGCCATCTGGCGAGTGACCGGACCGGCGAGGCCTGCGCCGAGGTTTGTCACAGGACGGGCTTACGGATCTCGCTTCTCTCGCGTTCCGGTCGCTTCCCAGACCTGACGCTTGAGCGCCAGGAATTCGGCGGAGAAGCGGGTCTCGAAAGAGCGAGGTCGGGGAATGTCCACTAAGAAATGCGCCTGGACACGCCCCGGACGCTGCGAAAGAACGACGATCCGGTCGGAAAGATAGAGAGCTTCCTCCGCGTCGTGCGTCACGAGCAGAACGGTCTTGCGCCGCTGCTCCCACAGCCGGGCCAGCGTGTCCTGCATCTGGGCGCGCGTCTGGGCATCCAGGGCGCCAAATGGCTCGTCGAGCAAGAGGATGGAAGGATCCGTCGCGAGCACCCGTGCGACCTCCACCATCTTCGACATGCCCGAAGACAATTCCTTTGGGTGAGCCGCCTCGAACGCCGAGAGCCCGATTGACCCCAACAAGTCGTCGCTCACGGCGCGCCGCGCGGAGGGCGCGAGGCCCTTGGCGAGAAGTCCGAACTCCACGTTCTCCCGCACGGTCATCCAGGGGAAGATGGCCTCTTCCTGGAGGACGTAGCCTCTTTGCCAGCCGGGACCGTCGATGCTTGCGCCGCCGCACCGAACCGATCCCGAGGTCGGACGAAGAAAGCCGGCGAAGATGCGCAGCAGAGTCGTCTTTCCGCACCCCACCGGACCGAGAATGGCAAGGAATTCGTTGTCCCGCACCTCCAGCCCGAGACCTTCCAGGGCTCGCGTGGGCGTCGGACCGGAGTAGGTGTAGCTGACGTCCACGGCTTCCAGCACCGCCGGCGCGGCCCGGGGGCGCGGGGGTGTCCCCCGATCGGAATGACCTCTCATGCGGTGCGTTGCATCCAGCGCGTGGCCCTCGCGTGGAGAAGGAGCGCCGCGAGGTCGAAGACGAGCACCAGTGCCCCGACCGTCGCGATGCCGATGAGCATTTGCGGCACCCGCGGATACGCTCCGGCCAGCGCTAAGAGATAGCCCAGGCTCGGCATCCTCGCGTCGATCAACTCGGCAACCACGATGGTCACCCAGGCGAGCCCCGCCGCGATGCGGACGCTGGCGAAGATCGAGGGAAAGGCTGCGGGCAAGACGACCTTCCTGAACCGCAGCCAGCCGCCTGCGCCGAGTGAGGCGGCGGCGTCGAGGTACGTTTGCTGCACGCCGCGCACTCCCTGGTGCGCTCCCAGGAGCGTAATCACCGCCACGCTGGTCGCGATCAAGAGGACCTTCGAGGTCTCGCCGTAGCCGAACCAAACGACATAGAGCGGCAGGAGCGCGAGCGCTGGCGTGAAGCGGAAGAACGTCACCCAAGGGTCGGCCAGGGATTCCACGCGCGTCGCCCACCCGGTCAAGAGGCCCAACAGGATGCCGGCGACGGAGCCGAGGACGAGGCCGACAGACACCCTTCTCGTGCTCACGGCGATGCTGCTGAAAAGGATCTTCGATTCCAGGAGGAACTGTCCCTCCTCGTAGAGCGAACGCCACGTCGGCAGGAGCTGAACATTCTCGACGTAATGGGCTCCCATCCAGACCCGATCCGGCAGCAGCCCGCGGCCGATCTCGGCGGCGATCCCATAAAGCAAGGCGAGCGCCAGAAGGGAAACAGCAGCGCGTCTCACTCTGACCGATCGCATCAGTTGGCCCAGCGTGTGAGCCTGGCGCTCATGGTCTTCGCCGCCGCGTCCATCGCCCAGCCGGCGACTGCCAGAGCCAGGATGCCCACGATGATGACCGCCGGATCGGACCGTGTCTGCAGCCGCGACGACCACATGCCGCCGCCCACGAGCAGGTTGCCCATGCCGTTGTCCGCCATCAGCATCTCTGCCCCGACCGCGGTCATCCAGGCGATGGCGAGCGAGTACCGCAACCCCCCGAGCACGGCCGGCCCCGCGGCCGGAAGGACCACTCTGGTCAGCAGGAGCCGTCCGCTCGCGCCCAGCGATCGAGCGGCCGTCACATACTTCCCCGCCACGTCGCGCACCCCATGATAGGTCGGGATGACCGCGGTGACGGCGACCGCGTAGACGATGGGGATCAGCCGATGCGCCTCGCTGTGGCCCAGCCAGAGCATGATGTAGGTGATGAGGGCGAGCGGCGGAATCGAGCGGAGCAGGATGTAGATCGGATGCAGGTAATCGTCGGCCCGCCTGCTCCAGCCCATGAGGAGACCCAACAGGATCCCCAGCGGCAGGCCCACCGCCAGGCCGAAGAGGACTCTGGCGATGCTGACGGCGAGCGACGCCTGCAGCGTCACACCCTCATGGCGGAGTGTGTCGACATGGCCGCCGGGATGATGAAGATGTCCCTCGGTCGCAGCCGGCGCAACACCGCGGCCCAGCAGAGCGCCGAACGCCTCGGCGATGTCCTGCGGGGGCGGAAGGATGTCGGGCCGTGACAGGCGGCTCGCGACCACTGTGTACGTCGCGATCAGCGCCGCCAGGGAGACCAGCCAGAGGAGAAACCGCGGGATGTGAGACACCGGCTACCCG
Source organism: Acidobacteriota bacterium (assembly GCA_046728075.1). Classification (GTDB taxonomy): domain Bacteria; phylum Acidobacteriota; class Thermoanaerobaculia; order UBA5066; family Gp7-AA6; genus JBKPDV01. The sequence continues at coordinate 21,360 of JBKPDV010000025.1, forward strand.
CGGATCGTATTCATGACTTCCTGGTTCTCGACCACCAGGCGCGGATCTCCAGAATAGATGATCTCGCCTCGATCGATGGCATAGAGGCGGTCGGCGACTCTGCGGGCATGCGCGAGGTTCGATTCGGCGATCAAGACCGAGATCTTCAGCTCCTTGATCTTCTTGACCGCCTCGATCAAGCGCGTCACGACCACGGGCGCCAGTCCCTCGAAGGGCTCATCGAGGAGGAGAACGCTCGGCGAGAGCATCATGGCTCGGGCGATGGCGACCATTTTCTTTTGACCCCCGCTCAAATGGAGGCCGGCTCGCTTGGAGAGGTCGCGAACTTCGGGAAACAAGGCGAAGACCCTCGCGTCGGTCTCCGCGGCTTCCGCCCCGCGCCCCGAGGACTGGGCCAGCCAGCGGCAAATCTGGAAGTTCTCCGCGACGGTGAGGTCGGGGAAGAGCCCGCTGTCCTCGGGGGCGTAGCCGATGCCGAGCCGAGCGCGCTTGTAGGCCGTTAGGCTGCTGATGTCCTTGCCTTGAAAGGTGATCTTGCCCGACCGCAAGGGCAGGAGGCCGATGATGCTGTCGATGGTGGTCGTCTTGCCCGCGCCATTGCGGCCGACGAGACAGACCGATTCCTTCTCTCCGACGGACAGCGATACCTGGCGAAGGATCTGGGCCCGGCCGCGGTAGGTGTCGATCGCTTCGACCTCAAGCATGGCTAGGTCCGAAGACCATCTCCCTGACCAGCGGGTCCTTCTTGATCTCTTCCAGAATGCCGCTCGCCAGGATGAGACCCTGGTTCATGACCACGATGCGGTCCGAATACCGGAAGATGATGTCCATGTCGTGCTCGATGATGACCGCCGCGATCTTTTCCGATCGCACGATCGAGCTGATGACCTCCATGATGGGCGCCTTCTCTCGCGTGGAGACACCACTCGTGGGCTCGTCGAGAAAGAGGAGCCGCGGCTTGAGCGCGTAGGCGACTGCCACATCGAGGAGTTTCCGTTCGCCCTGCGAGATCCCGCCGGCCAAAGCCTGCGACTTGGACTCCAGTCCGAACTGGCGGAGGATGTCGAGGGCCTCCTGCCAGACGGCATGCTGGTGATCCGCCAGCGACCAGAAGTAACGCGTCAGCCCTTCCCGGGAAAAGATGGAGAGCGCCACGTTGTCGAGGACCGTCAGCTCGTCGAAGAGATTGACGATCTGAAAACTGCGCGCGATGCCCGCCTGGATGCGGCCGTGCACCGACTGGTGGGTGACATCGGCGCCCTGAAAGAAAATCTGCCCGCTGTCGGGTTGGATGAGGCCGCTGATGAGATTCACCAGGCTTGTCTTCCCCGCGCCGTTGGAGCCGATCAACGCCAGGACTTCGCCCTCGGCAATGGTGAAATCGACATTGTCGACTGCATGGGTGTCGCCGAAGTACTTGGTCAGCTTCGCCGTCTCGAGGAGGTTCACTGAGAGAGCCGCCTTCTGGTGTGCGCCCAGAGCAACCGGAGGCTGCCCACGATCCCGGTGGGCAGGACCATAACCAGGAACACCAGGACGACGCCGAGAAGCCCCTGCCAATAGACCGTGAAGCCCACCGCCGAGGTCTTCAGGTAGTTGAAGACCACGGCGCCCACGATGGGTCCGGTAAAGTTGCGAAAGCCCCCCAGCACGGCCATGAAGACGATCTCGCCCGAGAAGGGCCAGTAGAGGATGTCCGGCGTGGTGAGCCCGTTCAACGGGACCCAGAGCGCCCCGGCGATTCCGGTGAAGACGCCGGAGACGAGGAAGGCAACCAGCCGGTAGCGCCGGATCTGGATACCGACAAACCGGGCCCGCACCTCGTTGTCGCGGATGGCCTGGAGAGCCTTCCCGAAAGGGGAGTGAACGATGAGCCACATGACCGCGACGCAGACCGCGAACACGGCCAGCACGTAGTAGTAGTACCGGTGGGCGAGGAAGAGGATCTTGTCCTCCTTCTCGCCGGACACGATCCCCAGCAGCTTCGGTGTCGGCACGCGGAGCCCGTCCGTCCCGCCCGTCACATTGAAGAATTTGAAGGCCAGGCTCCACAGCACCTGGGACAGCGCCAGCGTCAGGATGCTGAAGAAGATTTTCGTGTAGCGAACGCAGACGAATCCGAAGAGCAAAGTCACCAGGACGGACGCGGCGATGGCGCCCAGGACGAACAGCTCCATCGAATTGACGTGCAGGTACTTGACCATGAACGCCACGGCGTAAGCGCCGACGCCGAAATACGCGGAGTGGCCGAAGGAGAGCAGCCCGGTATAGCCCAGGAGGAGATTGAAGCCGAGAACGGCGATGGCCATCGCCAGGCCGTACGTGAGCAGGATGGTCTGGTAGGGCGTGATGGCCCTGGGCAGGACAACAAGGAGAGCCGCGATCGGGACCGCCCAGAAGACGATCTTCAGAGGGGAGCGCCTCTCGAACGGGAGGGGAACGCTGCTCATGCCGTCTTCCCGAAGAGTCCCGCGGGGCGCACGATCAACACGATCGACGCGATCAGATAGAGCACGGCCAGCTCGATCTCTGGGAACATGCTGATGCCGATCTCTCGGACGGTTCCCACGATCAATGCCCCGACAAGCGCGCCTTCGAGGCTCCCCAGACCGCCGGTGACCACCACGATGAAGGAAAGGACGAGCGCATCCACCCCCATCCCCAGCACCGCCGACTGGCTGGGAACGATGATGGCGCCGGCCAGGCCGGCCATGAAGCAGCCGATGGTGAAGGCCTGGACATAGACGAGGTTCACGTTGACGCCCAGGGCTGCCGCCCTGCGCATGTCCTGGGAAGTGGCCCGAAGAATCACGCCGAACTTCGTGCGGTAGATGAAGGCCCAGAGGAAGAGCGCCGCGAGACCGCCGACGGCGATGACAAGGAGGTTATACCGTGGGTAGACGAACTCGCCGATCTTCGCGCTGCCCATCTTCGAGAAAAGAACGGTCGCCGAAATCGGGTAAGGACCCCAGATGAAGCGAATCAGGTCCTCGAGGATCATCATGAGGCCGAAGGTGACCAGCAGCTGGTACTCCTCGGGTCGCCGGTAGAAGGGCCTCAAGAGTGTCGGCTCCAGAACCGCTCCGATGGCGGCCGCCCCAAAGGCGCCGATGGGCAGAAGGAGATACAGAAGAGCGGAATTCGACCCGGCGAACCACTGTCCGACCGCGGATGCCGTCAGGAACGCGCCGAACGCAAATAGG
>JBKPDV010000026.1:0-11039 GCA_046728075.1 Acidobacteriota bacterium
TACTTGAAGTTCTACGGTTGTGCTGTCAAAGGAGGTCGCATGAATTTACTGAGCCTGGTCGTTCCCCTCGTGTTTGCGGCTGGCGTCACAGCATCCGCCCCTCCGCAAGAGCCCCTCGTCTGCCGCCTCGACGCCTTGAGCCCCTCCGAGCGGGAGCGACACCAGCGTCTCACCGAGGCGCTGCCCCGCGCCGTCACGGAGACCTCGGAGCTGCCCACCGGCTACGCGCTGACGCTCGATCTCTCGCGCCTTCCGGCCGACGCCAAGGGGCTTCCCTTCTGCGTCGTCGAAGTCGCCGAGTGGGTGGACCTCGAATCTCGCTGCTGTCCGTTTCTGGATTTCGAGATCTCCCTTCGGGACAAGGGGCGCCGCGTCACTCTGCGGCTGACCGGCGGACCAGACGTCAAAAGATTCCTGAGAGAGGAGCTTGGTCTCAAAAGGTAGGGGACACAAGCGGGTCAGTCTTGGCTTGTTGTATTGGGATCCACTTAAGCCTGCCTCTCAAAATACAACAACGCAAGACCGCCCCGAATCCTTTGCACGACCGGTCCAAGATAGCGGTCGAGCCAGGGGAGAATCTCGCGGGCCACCGCGTCGATCACCAAGGCGTGACCGAACTCGAGCACCACGTGGCGTTTCTGCCCTGCCGGAGATCCGAGAAGGGCGAACAATGGGCGTTGCGATGCTTCGAACGGTGTCCCATAGTCGTAACGCCCATTCAACATGAGCGTCGGTATGCGCACGCGCGGCGCATAGTTGAGAATATCGATCTCGGGCGCCACCGGTTCCTCGATCCCGGCCCCCTGAAGCACGGCGGTCTTCAGGCGTGGCTCCAGAGCGGTCAGGATGACTCCGGCATAAGCGCCTTCGCTCAAACCATAGAAAGCAAGACGAGTCCGATCGATGTCCGATCGCGTTTCGAGATAGTCGATGGCGCGTCCGAGGTCTCTCGACCACGCAATTCGGAGCTCACGTTCTGCGAAAGGTCCCATCTGTTCGAACGTCGTCCGCTCGTACGTCCCCTTGTACACCGGGTAAAGGATCGCTCGTCCGCTCCGGATGATGAAGTCCAAGAAACGAAGCGACAGGTCGCGGCTCGATCGCAGAACGAATGCGTCTCCCGCTGGGAAGAAGACGACGGTCTGGTACGGCGGCGACACGTTCTTGGGCAGAAAGAGATGCGCCCGCATGCGCTCGCCGCCGTACGCGGCGTCGATTACGACGGTGTCCTTGCGCCAGATCTCCGTCTCTTCGGTCGCCTCGACAACGGCGTTCAGCGGCGCGCGGTCGTAGGCGTATTGCCTTCGATAGACCTCGAAGACGGCATCGCCGACCGGTTTCTGCTTTCGGGCGTCACGAACGAGCGCCTCGATGGGGATGGGTGCGGACACGGCAGGCGGTAACGGGCGGATGTATTTCGCGAGCCGAAAGCCATAACCCGGCGCCCGCTCGAAAGGCCCCTTCGCATCGTAGTCCGCAAACATGTCCATCGGCTCGTTCCACGCGCCGCCCAACAGGAATCGGCGGTGGCTCGTCTCGGTCGAGCACCATTCCTTGACGTTACCGGCCATGTCATAGGTGCCGAATGGGCCCAGGCCGGCGTGACTGCCGACCGGCGCCGGGCCTTTTCCGCCGAAGTTGCTGGCCCAGAGGATGTCACCGAAGCGCCCCAGGCCTGCCGCAAGGTACCAATGATGGATCGTGGGCAGGCTCTTGCCGACGAACGCCGCGTACGCTGCCGCCTCGTACCAGCTCACGCCTCCGACCGGAAACTCCGCCTGACCGTCGACATACGTTCCTGACTTCCATGTTGCGGGGCCGGGCCGTCCGGTGGCATCACGAAATCGGTCGACGGCCTCTTCCCACGGCACGGACCTTTTCCCTTCGATGAACGGCTCCTGCCAGTAATCGCGCCTCTGGTACCCCCCCTGATCGACGAACTCTTTGAACTGGCGGTTGGTGACCTCGAATCGGTCGAGCCAGTAATCGTCGGGCACGCCGACCAGGCCGACTCGAACGGGATCGCTGTCTCCGACAACGCGCACCATGCCCGATGGCACCGCGTTCACCGGATCCAGCTTGTAGCGCAGCGCAGGCGGCGATCCGGAGCCTTCGATCGTCTGAAAACCTGCCTTGGTAATTCGCACTCGGAAGAGGCTGCGTGGAATCCGGACGCCGTTGAGCGGCGTCCGGCCAAGGGAAAACCAGCTCGTCGTGCGCGTCCGGTACGGGGCAAGTGCCACGTCGGCCCCTGCCGGTTCGGTGGTGAAGACCGCCGGAATCGAGACGTCGAGCCACAGTTGGTACAGGTGCCGATCATCCGGCAGGATGTCCAGCGCCCGACGCGTGAGAAGGAACGCCTCCACATAGTCGCCATGATTCGAGAGTCGCTGAATCTCGGGCGCGGCAACGGTGCGCGCCCAGCGAGCACGGGATGTGACCGCGCGCCATCGCCAGCCCGCGGCCGCAATCAAGAGGACCACGAGCAGAACGGTCACCATCACCACCGGCCGCCGGAGGAGCGCTCGCACACTCGGTGGCGGCAGGTTTCGCGCCCGGATGACCGAATCGAAAGCGGATACGAGATCGGCGGCGGTCGCAAACCGGTCGTCCGGGGATTTAGCCAGGCACCGGCGCACGATGTGCGAAAGAACGGGCGGCACGTCCCGATTCACGTTCGAGAGATCCGGAGGCTGCAGCGTCAAGACGGCGTCCAGAGTGCCGAGGGTGCTGTCCCCCTTGAACGCCCGGCGGCCCGTGAGCATCTCGTAGAGCACGGCACCCAGCGCGAATATGTCCGCGCGTCGATCGACGGCCTCGCCGCGCACCTGCTCCGGTGCCATGTAGCCAGCGGTGCCGGCGACGAGCGATCGCATGGTCCCGGCGGGAAGCTCCAGCGAGGGTGACGGCGGCGGGAGCGACTCGTGCAGGGTCGCGAGACCGAAATCGAGGATCTTCACGCGACCGTCGAGCGCGAGGAAGATGTTCTCCGGCTTCAGGTCGCGATGCACGATGCTACGCGCGTGAGCCGCACCGAGCCCTCGCGCAACCTGGAGAGCGACGTCGAGCGCCGCGTCCACGGAAAGAGCGCCGCCGCCGAGACGCGCGCGCAAGGACTCACCCTCCAGACACTCCGTCACGAGGTACGGGGCACCGTTGTGATCCCCGACGTCGTATACGGTCAGCACGTTGGTGTGATTCAGCGTGCCGGCGGCGCGCGCCTCGCGCTGGAAGGCGCGTACCCGTTCGTTCTCGTTCGAGGGATGCGGGAGAAGGAGCTTGATGGCGACGTCGCGCCCGAGCCGCTCGTCGCGGGCCCGCCACACCTCGCCCATCCCACCCGCTCCCAACCGTCGCTCGACCGTGTAGGAGGAAATCCGATCGCCGGGCTGGACACTCCACCCCTCGCGGGAGATCTGCCGCGCGAAGACATCGAGCGCAGGAGTGGAGAGAAAGTCGCCCGATCGCTCCATTGCGGTCAGCAGTGACGCGACGTCGTCTCGCATGCCGGCATCGGAGCCACACGTGCGGGCGAGGAAATCCGCACGCTCGACGGCGGGCTGATCCATCGCTTCCGTGAAGAGCCGCTCGACACGATGCCAGCGGTCAGTGGCCATGGACGGCCGTCAGCATTCGGTAGAGCCACGCCCGAGCAAAAGCCCAATCCAGGTGAACCGTGCGGACTGATATCCCGAGCGCCTCTGCGGTCTCCTCGATCGAGAGACCCCCGAAGAAACGGAGCTCGACGACACGGGCCTTGCGCGGGTCCTCCAGGGCGAGCGTCTGGAGCGCCGTGTCGACGGCGAGCAGGTCGGCGCCGGGCTCGGTGGCCGGGATCTCGATCGCATCGATAGGCACCCGGACCGCGTTCGGGCCTCCCCGTCGCGCCGCCCGTCGCCTTCGCGCGATGTCCACGAGCACACGTCGCATCATCCCGGCCGAGACTCCGAAGAACTGTTCCCGGTTCTGCCAGTGGATTGGGTCCCAACCGAGCAGGCGCAGGCACAGCTCGTTGACCAGCTCCGTCGCCTGAAGGCTTATGCTCGATCGCTCGCCCGCCAGGTAACGGGCCGCCATGCGATGCAGTTCGTCGTAGACGAGTGGCAGAACGCGCTCGAACGCGTCGGCCTCGCCGTCGCTCCAGGCGCGGAGGGACTCCGTGACCTCACCGCCGTCCCGTCGCTCTGGCCGTCGACCCATGCTGAAGACCTGGGGCGACTCTAGCAGAGCGAGGGAGAACGGGCGGGTTTCACGAAGCGCCAACGGGCACACACGAGCCTCCACCCATGAAGGCGCAGAACAGCTGGAGAACCTGCAGCTCCTCGGGCGTCCAGCCGATGTTTGGTGAACATTGCAGGTTTCAGCGGTCTACGACGCCTTGGTTAGTTAAGGAGAACAGACATGAAGACAGGACCTTCGGTCACAGCTTTCTGCGCCTTTTCCGTCATGGCACTCGCGTTCGTGGGCGCGCCGGCCGCCACCGCACAACCCACCGGCTGCACGGTCTCATTGCAGCCGAGCGTGCCGTCCCCTCAGCTCGTCGGGCAGCGGATCGTCTGGACGGCGGCGGCCGCGAATTGCGGGGTGGCTCCCGTTTATCAGTTCCAGGTCGCCGATCCAGCGGAGGGCAACGAGCCTGGACGGTCCGAGCACCGACGGGGGCTTTTCCGTTTCGCCATCGTACGGGACTTCAGCCTCGACAACGCGTTCGCGTGGGCACCGATGCACGAAGGCGCCTACGAGGTCGCGGTCGCGGTCAAGGAAGGCTTCGACGCCACACAGGTGACGTCCGCGGTCGTGTCCGACGAGGTGAGCTCGCTGGTGACGGGGAAAGACGCGGTGGTCACGGCGACGCTCAACCCGCTGGTGGCTCTCTACAGCGCGCCGGCCTGTGAGCACGGCGCCATGCACGTCCGCTTCCGACCCGCCGGTCTTCCCGATGCGGAATGGACGACGACGAACACACTCCGCTGCCAACCGAACCAGAGCCTCAACTTCGTCATCGCGGGCATGTTGGCGAACACCACCTACGAAATGGTCCACCGCGGAGGCGGAGACGGAAACGAGTCCGCAACGCCTCTGCTCTTCACGAGAGGCGGAAACGGAAACGCGCACGCAAGGCTTGTGCTCTTCAGGGGTGGGGAAAACGGAAACGCGCCCGCAACGCCTCTGCTCTTCACGACCGGGGCGCCGCCCGCGACGTTGAGCATTCCCACCTTCACCGTCCGTCAAGCGCCCGGTCCAGACGCCGAGCTTCGCCGCCCCGTCATCTACCACAATCTCGCGGCACGGCCGGCCGCAAATGCCGTCAACCTGCTGGCCAGCGACCTGAGCGGTCGGCTGACCTGGTACTACGATCCGCTGGCGTCCGGCCTGGTCGCGATCGGTAATCCCGGCAGCGCTCCGCTCCCGAATGGCACCGTGATGCTGGGCGGCCGCGATAAACATCGGACCCTGGGCGTGAACGTGATGCGCGAGATCGACCTCGCCGGCAACCCGCTACGCGAAACCAACATCGACGCCGTGAACGCGCAACTGAAGGCGAGGGGGCAGGAGATCATCTACGGCTTTCACCACGAGTTCCTGCTTCTGCCCAGCGGCGACATCGTGACCCTCGGCTGGACGCAGAGGACGGTCGACGTCGGCGGGACTGCCACACGTTACGCGGGCGACATGCTCATGGTGCTGGATCAGGACCTCCAGGTGGTCTGGACCTGGGATGCATTCGACCATCTCGACGCCCACCGCGCGCCCATCCTGGGTGAGCTCTGCGGGCCCGGCCCCTGCCCGCTGATCGGCGCGGTCGACTGGCTCCACGAGAACGCGGTCAGCTGGTCGCCGGCGGATGGGAACCTCCTGGTCTCCGTTCGTCACCAGGACTGGGTGATCAAGATCGACTATGCGAATGGGACCGGTGACGGTCACGTGATCTGGCGGCTGGGGAAGGATGGGGATTTCGCGGTGAGCTCTAATGACCCGAGCCCGTGGTTCTCCCACCAGCACTATTCACACTATCTCGACGACTCGACGCTCATCCTCTTCGACAACGGCAACACGCGCCAGGCCGTCGATCCCTACGCGCACAGCCGCGGACAGGTCTGGAAGCTCGACGAAGATGCCAGGACGGCGACCCTGGTGGTCAACCTGGACTTGGGGAATTACTCACCCGAACTGGGCACCGCCGAGCGGATGCCGAATGGAAACTACGTCTTCGATTCGGGCTCTCAGGGAGGCGGCCTGTTCGGCCAGTCGATCGAGATGCTTCCCGACGGCACGAAGGTCTACGTTCAGGAGGTTGCCGCTCGTGACTACCGTTCGTTCCGCATGACCAGCTTGTACCCCGGGGTCCGCCACTGAAATCGACTTCCGGAGCGGGAGCCGGCCTCCGGCTCCCGGCTCTGTCAACAGACGTCAAACGATTCCTGAGAGAAGAGCTTGGTCTCAAGAGGTAGAGGACAGAAGCGAGGTCAGTATTGGCTTGTTGTATTGCTCCCCGGCGCCAGGGAACTGCGGGGATCTGCTTCAGCCTGCCTCTCAAAATACAACAATGCAAGACCGACCCCAATCCTTCTCTCGTCTTCATGTAACTCGACCCCACGACTCCTGTTACCGTGAGCTCTCTCGAACCGTGGGAGGTTTCACCTATGAGACTCCCCAACAGCGCGCAGACCTCGCGGCGATGGCGAATCCATGAGCTCACACAGGATTTTCGCCTCGAGGACGTGTGGGCGCTTCCTACGCCCGGCGGCCCTCGCGACTTCCATCGGCTCGTTGAGCGCTTCGCGTCGAGTGACCCGTCCCGCGGTTCGCTTCCCGGCCGAGCGCTGTGGGCAGTTCGTTGGAAGCTCGGCGAGCTCTTCGGTTGGGACGGGCCAGACACCGGCGTCGGCACACGCGTGCCAACGCTGCGCGATCGCATGCCCGCTGACTTACGCGACGGGCCCCGAGGTCCGGACTTCGCGGCGCTCCCCTTCACCTCGCTGTATTTGCTCGACGACGAGTGGGCGGCCGAGATCGCGAACAAAACGATGCACGGCGTGTTGCACCTGGGCTGGGTGCCGGACGGCAATGGCGGTTACCACGGCCAACTGGCGGTGTACGTGAAGCCCAACGGATTGTTGGGCAAGGCGTACATGGCCGCGATCAAGCCGTTCCGCCACCTCCTCGTGTACCCCGCGATGATCCACACGATCGGACGGGAGTGGCGGAAGCGCTCGACCGAGCCAGCACCGGCGGGTGCGCGTGATGAGTGACCCCACCAACTTTCCCCTTTACAGGTACCATCACTCCGCACGCCTCCAGTCGGTCAGGGTTCGGGCCTTCCTGGATTTCGTCGTTGCGCCGACGCGCGAGCCGCAACGACGGGCGCTCTGGAAGCGACTCAGAGGATGGCGAAGTTGACAGACAAAATGCGAGAAACGAAGAGCCCTGGTGACGACGCGCGGCCCGACAGCTCGTACATTCTCGGCCATTCCGATCGGGAGCTCGACCGCCTGAATAAGCAAGCGCGTCTCATTGATCCGATCACGAGACGCTTCCTTTGCGCCGCCGGGATCGTCCCCGGGATGCGGGTGCTCGACGTCGGCAGCGGTGCCGGCGATGTCGCCTTCCTGGCGGCAGAACTTGTCGGAGCCAGGGGCGAAGTCGTCGGAACAGACCGATCTCCGGCCGCTCTGGCAACGGCGAGGCGGCGAGCGGCTGCCCGGTCCCTTCGCAACGTAGTCTTCCGCGAGGGAGATCCGGCGGAGATGACGTTCGACCGACCGTTCGACGCCATCGTCGGCCGCTACGTTCTCATGTTCCAGCGCGAACCGGCCGAAATGCTCCGAGAGCTTGTCCCGCACGCGCGGCGCGGGGGCGTCATTTTCTTCCATGAGCCGGACTGGGACGGTGTTCGGTCGTTTCCGCCGGCACCGACTTACGATCGGTGCTCCCAATGGATCCGGAAGACACTCCGGTTGTCCGGCGCGGAGACAGAGATGGGCACCAAGCTGTTTTCGACTTTCATCGCCGCAGGGCTTCCGGCGCCGTCGATGCAACTCGAGACGCTCGTCGGCGGCGTGGCGAACAATGCGGATCCCTTGCACCTGGTCGCCGACCTCGCCGAAACGCTGGGTAACGCGATGGAACGTCTGGGTGTCGCGACGGCGGCGGAAGTCGGCCTCGAGACTCTGGCCGAGCGGATGATTCGCGAGGCCACGGCCAGCGGCAGCGTCATCCTGGGCCGCTTCGAGATCGGTGCCTGGTCGCACGTCTAGCGGGGCCCGAAAGCAGATAAAGACGATGGATTTAGATCAGGGTCAGTTTGGATCCGTCTTGACGAATGGAATGGACGCACCTACGAAAAGAGGTCGCAATCGACAGTCGGCCCCGCTCTGCCATGGCGCACCGGCGCACAGAACCCGATCGTCGCGCACCAGGGAGACTGAGGCGCTCGCGTCGGCGAAAGATCAGGTTCGCAGCGATCCAACGTATCGATAAGTGTTCACGAGCACACCCGTTGGCGTGGCCTTCGTGCTGACGAGCGCGAGCTCGCGCGCGTCAACACTGTCCAAAAAGAAGCGTTTGCCCCGGCCCAGCAAGACCGGGTAGACGATCAGCACAACCTCGTCGACCAGTCCCTGCCCGAGCAGCACGGACGTCAGCGTCGAGCTTCCCCAGACGATCAGGTCGGGGCCGTCCGTTGACTTGACGCGGCGAATACCCTCCATGACGTCCGCGCCCAAGTCCCCGACCGGACCCCATCCGAGGCTGTCCGGCCTGTGGGTTGCGACGTATTTCGTCGCGGCGTTCAGACTATCCGCCATCGGACTGTTCCCGGCCTTCGGCCAGAAGCCGGACCAGATATCGTAGGTGCGGCGGCCAAGCAGCAGATCGAAGCTCCTGCCCTGTGCCTCGAGGAGGGTCTGCAGCCCAGCCGGGCTTCGATACGGTGTCGTCCATGCGCCATACGCGTACTCTTCGTCGTGTTCGATCACGCCGTCCAGCGAGATATGTTCGAAGATCCTGATCTTTCTCATCTCGAGCCTCCACCCGTCAGATGTCTTGCCTGCTCGGTTCCGACACCGAACAGCTCAACTGCGCTTCGCCGCCTGCGCCGCGAGCTCGTCGTGCATCCTTTGCTCGCGCGCTACGGCCTCGTCAGTACGCACGTCTGCCGGTAAGTCCGACATCTCCCAGACCTGCCGGATCTCGATCTCGGACACTTCGTCGTCGCCGTACGGAGCAGGGGCACGCTTCATCCACTCGATCGCTTCCTCTTTTGATTTGGCCTGGATCAGCCAGAATCCGGCGACGAGCTCCTTGGTCTCCGTGAAGGGTCCGTCGATCACGGACCGTTTCCCGTGGTCGAAGCGGATGCGGGCGCCCTTGGAGCTCGGCTGGAGGCCCTCGGCGGCCAGCATCACGCCCGCCTTGACCATCTCCTCGTTGAACCGGCCCATCGCCTCGATGAGCTCCCACTTGAGCGGCGCGCCGGTCTCGGAATCCTTGTTCGCCTTGACGATCACCATGAAACGCATTGCTAACTCCTTTCGTTTCTGGAGAAGCGGATCGCCGGGTTGCGTTCGCTGGTCCCAAAACCCGCTCTCTGACAGGACGACGAACGACACCGGCCGAAAATCGACAACCGGGATCAGGATTTTTTCAGGCCGCCGAGGACGTCGCTCTGAATCACGATTTCAGCATTTACCCCACTTACCCGGGAGGAGCCGCGGATTGCGGTGACTGCGCGAGCGTCGTGGCCTCGGACGTGGAACCACGCCGGTCGAGGAACGTGTGCAGCTGCGCGACGACCGCCGCGCCCTCGCCGATCGCAGCGCCCACCCGCTTCACCGAACCGCAACGGACGTCGCCGACAGCGAAGATCCCTTCGACACCGGTCTCCAGCGGTAATGGAGATCGCTCGGTCGAGCCCACGTCGGCGCCGGTTCGGATGAATCCCTTCTCGTCGAGCGGGATGCCGGAGCCGGTGAGCCAGCTCGCCTCCGGATCGGCGCCGGTGAAGAGAAACAGGTGGGCGATGGGGTGCTGTTCCTCGGCGCCCGTGCGCCGGTTGCGCCACCGCACGCCGTGCAGACCCTGCTCGGGCGTGCCGAGGAGCTCCACGACCTCGGTTTCGCAGAGCACCGCGATGTTCGTCGAGGCTGCGATCCGATCGATGAGGTAGCGGGACATGGTGCTCGAGAGGGCGGCCCCGCGCACGAGCACGCGCACGTGCCGCGCGTGAGTCGCCAGGAACACCGCCGCTTGGCCCGCCGAGTTTCCTCCGCCCACGAGGGCCACCTCCTCGTTGCGACAGAGCCGCGCCTCGGCCGGCGAGGCCCAGTACGAGACGCCGCGGCCCTCGAACTGCCTCAAGTTCGGAATCTCGGGGCGGCGGTATCGCGCGCCGGTGGCGACCACGACCGCGCGCGCCCGGACCCGCCGGCCGTCGGCGAGCTCGAGGATGTGCACGGGATCGGGACCCGAGCTCTGCGCCGAGCGATCCAGCCGCGTGACCTCGGTGGACAGACTGAACTCGACCCCGAATTTCTGCGCCTGCGTGAACGCGCGCCCCATCAGCGCTTGCCCCGACACGCCGGTCGGAAAGCCCAGGTAGTTCTCGATGCGCGCGCTGGCGCCGGCCTGTCCTCCGAACGCGAATCGTTCCAGGACTACGATCGAGAGGCCCTCGGACGCACCGTAGACCGCGGTCGCCAGCCCGGCCGGGCCCGCGCCGACGATCGCCACGTCGTACGGTTCCGGGCGGAAGTTGGCCGCCACCAGACCGAGCGCCCGCGCCAGCTCCTGCTTCGTCGGATTCTTGAGCACGGCTCCGTCCGGGAGGGCCACGATCGGGAGCTCCCCCGGCTGGGCGCCGAACCGCGCGAGCAGCGACGAGGCGTCCCGGTCCTCGTCGGGATCGACCACCCGGAAAGGAATGGCGTTGCGTTCGAGGAAGTGCGACAGCCGCGTCACGTCCGGCGACCTGAGCGCGCCGACGAGCACCGGGCCGCCGAAGCCGATCTCGATCAGCGCCACGCGGCGGAGGATGAGCG
>JBKPDV010000027.1:0-7011 GCA_046728075.1 Acidobacteriota bacterium
TCGAAGTGCTGAAGCCTTCCGGCCCGACGCTCGTCTGGCTGCCAGCGGCTCTCATCCGAGAGACGCCCTACCAGAAGACATTCACCAACAAGTTCACCGCCGAGGGAGGCAAGGCGGAGATGGTCGAGCAGAAGGCCGACGCTCTCGGAATCATCGCGGCGAAATACCCCGCCGGCGTCACGCCCGTGCTCACCCTGACGAGCCGGGTGGCGACGAAGAACTGCGCGGTCGACCTTTCCGCGCCCGGCAAGGCGCCGAAGGCGGACCGCGCGGAGCTGGAGCATTTTCTGCAGCCGACGAAGTTCATCCCGACCGACGGTCCGGTGAAAGCGGCGGCGACCGAGGCAACGAGCGGCGCGAAGACCGACGTCGAGAAGGCGCGTGGGGTCTACCAGTGGATCGTGGACAACACATATCGGAATCCGAAGACGCGCGGCTGTGGCGTCGGGGACATCCGCTTCCTGCTCGAGTCCAAGGATCTGGGCGGCAAGTGCGCCGACTTGAACGCCCTCTACGTGGGACTCGCGCGTTCGGCGGGCGTCCCGGCGCGCGACGTGTACGGCATCCGCGTGGCCAAGTCCGAGATGGGATACAAGAGCCTCGGCGCCTCGTCCGAGAAGGTCACGAAAGCGCAGCACTGCCGCGCCGAGGTCTACCTCGCCGGCTACGGCTGGGTCCCGGTCGATCCCGCGGACGTTCGGAAGGTCATGCTCGAGGAGCCGCCCGGCAATCGCCCGATGGACGACGAGATGGTGAAGAAAGCGCGCGCGCGGCTCTTCGGGTCCTGGGAGATGAACTGGATGGCGTACAACTTCGGCCACGATGTCGCCCTGCCGGGCTCGAGCGGCCCGCCGGTTCCGTTCTTCATGTACCCGCAGGCGGAAACGGCCGAAAGCCGGCTGGACAGCCTCGACCCGGACAACTTCAAGTACGAGATCACGTCCAGGGAGATCACGGCGTCAAACGGCTGACGCGCGGCGCCCGTCTTTCCGAGGCGATCCAGATTCAGGAGCCGGCTAGCGCCTTCCGCGTCCTCCGACCGATCCCGTGGCCATGCGCGAACCGCGGCCGAAACTGCCGCCGGAGCGAGGACCTCCTGAAAAGCCGGGATGACTGCCTCGCGCCGAGACGGAAGGTCCGGATCCGCGGGAGCCGACGACGCGTCCGTGAGGTGCCCCGAAGCCACCGCCGGAGCCGCCGCGCGCTAAGGCTGGACGTCCTGGTTGCCGAGCGCCAGCCACGACGGACCCTCCTCGACGTCCGCTGAAACCGCGCTCCCTCCAGGCATCGCGGGATCCGCCATGCCCGACAAACTCTCCGTGATGCCCGTGGGACCCGTGACCTCGGTCGAATCCGTGATGTCCATCATGATGTCCATCGTGATGTCCATGGCTCCCGCCATGGTGTCCATGGTGATGGCCGAAACGGTCGACGAAGAAAAGGGGGTAGGGGTAGTACCCGTATCCGTAGTACGGGTAGTAGTCGTAGTACGGGTAGTAGTACGGGTAGTAATCGTAGCCGGGAGACGCGTCGTAGTAGGTGTCCGCGTAGTTGTTCGCGTAATTGCTGGCGTACCTGTCCGGGTAGCCGCCGTAGTTGCCGTAGTCGCTTTCGGAGTTCGAATAGTCGGCGGGCGGACGGGCCGCGTACTCATCGGAACGGTAGACCGCATCTTCCCGCGCGCTCCCCCCTGAAGGCCTCACGTCGATGGCCGACATGTAGCGCACGACCAGCTCGCTGACTCCCGAATCTCGGAGCCATCGCAGATCGCGGTCGCTCATTTCCGGAGGAAGCTCCAGGCGGTGCGCCTTGGCATAGGCGAGAACCGTCACGTCCGAAGACCCCGCCTGAGTCATTCGGACGAGATCCTCGAGGAGCGGCGCCGGTTTACCCGATAAGGAACTCCGCGTCGTGGAATCTCCGAGGAGCACGCCGCAACAGACCAGAAAAAGGGAAAGGGCAAGGGCGGGTTTCATGGCGGGCCTCCACGGGAAAGTCTAGACCTTTTAGACGGCGGCCGGAAGTGCCCTCAGAGGCGCCGTCGAATGGACCTTCAGGTTTCGAGGGCCAGAAAGGCTCGCATGCGGTCTAGCTCGGCCTCGAGCTCGCGCCGGTAGGCTCGATCGCGCGGCGGCGATCCGACATAGCCGAGCTCGGATTTGAGCTCGCCGTCCTTCACCGTGACGTTGCCCCAGCCGATCACGCGGTCGCGCCAGAGCAGCGGCAAAGCGTAATAGCCGAGCTTGCGTTTGGGCGCCGGCGTGTAAGCTTCGAAGCGGTAGACCCAACCCCAGAGCAGCTCGAAGCGGTCACGGTAGTGGACGACCGGATCGAAAGGCGTCAGCAGGCGCACCGTCTCCTCCGGATGACGGCGCTCTGGATCTTCCTCTGCCGGCCAGTACCAGTCGAGGCCATCGACGCGCGTATGCGAGAGCCGCTCTTTGGCCCGCAGCAGAGCGCCCTTCAACTCGCCATGCCACTGAGGCACGGCAAACCGCAGCCGGCGCACGAGGCCGGACAGGATCGGACCGGGCAGCGGCGCGTAGATGCCGACTCCCACGTCGACCAGCGCGTCGAGCCGCCCGCGGCGCCCGGCGGGATCGGCCGGCCCGAGCCCGTGCTCGTGCGCGGCGTAGACGCGGATGCCCCCCTCCCGCCGCACGACGCGCAGCCATCCGCGGTAGTGCATGGCGTCCAGAAGATGAGTCGTGGCGCTCGACGACCCGCCCCAGTAGTTCCTGACCGTGCCGTGGGAGAAGTGGTCGTCGACCTCGCGCGGGTGCACGGCTCCGCGCTCGCGCACGAACTCCAGCAGCAGGCGGGCCTTCTTCCTGCGAGCCGCCGGCCAGGGCGCGGGCGAGTCGGCAGGGACCCCGCAATCCGAGCGTGGATGCATCAGCGCCTGCAGAGCCCTCGTCAGGAAGCCGTAGTTGAGGAAAAAATCCTCCTCGAGACCCAGTTCCACATAGCGACGCTCGAGATCGCCGGCTCGGTAGCCCCGAACACGATGCCGCAGGATCAGGTCCTGAGCGCGCGCCGGCGCGCGGATCGGATCCGCCTGCACGAATCCCAGCCTGTTGAGGGCGCGTTTCAGCGTGGTGGGCTTGAAGAGACTGCGGGCCACCGCAAACCGCCGCAGATCGTCGAGAGTCATTGGCAGCGATTATCTGCTCTGCTTCCGACTCGGCCAGTCGAGCACCCCAGCTCCTCTTCCTGTAACCTCCTCTTCATCTCACGACCAGGGAGGATTCCATGCGATGTTTGCAGGCCCTGCTTATTACTCTGCTCGCCGTTCCGGCGGGAGCGCTCGAGATTCGAGTCCATCCGAGAGATTTCGTCTACGCCTACGAGGTCGATCCGGCACGCGGGCTCTCTACCGTCGTGCTCCAGAACGTGGCTATCGTGCAAAAGGAGGGCGAGGGCTCAGTCGCCGTCGACTCGCTCGAGATCCAGGTGAACTCGGGAGGTCAGGCGGTCCAGACGATCGTCGTTCCCGCCGGAGATCTCGACAAGAGCGCTCAGCGTCTCGCCGCGATGGAGACTCAGGGAATCCTGAAGCTCTACGACTTCCACTTCCAGACGAGCCGTTATCTGGCGGGCATCCGTCTGTCCGCCAATCGCACACTCGGCCCGGGGACCGCGCTCGTCGTCTTCGGCAAGCCCTTACTGCTCCTGGGATTGCCTTCGGAGGGCCTTTCGCTGATCGCAAGGGGCAAGGACGGCGCCGGCAAGACGGTCGAGGCCCGGACGATGATCGAGGTAAAGAATCACGAGTCGTCCAACGACTATGCCTTTCCGCTGGCCGGCACCTGGTACGTCGGCGCGGCGCCGAGCCTCCACAGCCATCATCGATGGGCCGCAAACGAGGAGTTTGCGCTCGATCTCGTGGCCCTGGGGTCGGACGGCAGGACTCACAAGGGAGACGGCAGCCGCCTCAACGACTACTTCGGCTACGGTCGCGATGTCCTGGCGGTCGCCGAAGGCACGGTCGTGGAAGCGGCGGCCGACGGCACGGAGGCCAATGCCCGCCTGCAGCGACCGGGCGAAAGCGCCGAGGATTTCGACAAGAGGACCCGCCAGGCTCAGAACGAACTTCTCGCTCGGGGCTACAAGGCGGTGATCGGAAATTACGTCGTGCTGCGGCACGCGGGCAATGAGTACTCGCACTATGCGCATCTAAAACAGGGAAGCGCGCGGGTGAAGGCCGGCGACCGCGTCACCCGCGGCCAGATCCTCGGCCAGCTCGGACAGACCGGCAACAGCACTGAGCCCCACCTGCACTTCCAATTGACCGACGGACCCGACCCCATGTATTCACGGGGCGTCCCGATCGTCTTCAAGAGCCTCGTCGTCGAAGGGTTGGGCCTCGTCGGGCGCCCCCTCCAGACCGGCTGGATCGTCACGCGCGGGAAGTAAGTCTCCCTCGTCCACCCCATTCTAAGATCCCTCTGTGCCGCTCCACATTGGAATCGTGGCCTGTAGCGCCGAGGGCGCCGCGCTTTGCTATCGCACCATTTGCGACGAAGGCCCGGCGCTGATGGGCACGCACCGGCATCCCGAGGTTTCGATGCACACGCACTCGCTCGGCGAGTACATGGACTTCATCGATCGCGACGACTGGCGGGGCGTCGCCGAACTCATGCTGTCCTCGGCGGAGAAACTGAAGAGAGTCGGCGCCGATTTCCTGATCTGCCCCGACAACACCATCCACCGTTCGTTCGCGGCGGTGGCGGAACGTTCGCCCCTGCCGTGGTTGCACATCGTGGAAGAGGTCGCGGCCGAGACGAGGCGCAGGGGGTTCCAGCGAGTGGCGATCACCGGAACCCGGTACACGATGGAAAGCCAGATCTATCCTGAGGTGCTCGCGCGCAACGGAATCGACTACCGCTTCCCCTCGCCGGTCGATCGCGGCGAAATCAACCGGATCATCTTCGACGAGCTCGTGAACGGCATTTTCAAATCCGAATCGCTGGATGTCTTCCGCGCGGTCATCGAAGGCATGAAGGCCGAGGGATGCGATGCAGTTGTGCTGGGCTGCACGGAGATCCCGCTGATCGTGACACCCGAGAATTCGCCGTTACCCGTCCTGGACTCGACGCGGCTGCTGGCTCGTGCGGCGTTGAAGAGAGCCGTCGACGGCCCCGGATCGGCCAGCGCCTCGAGGCGTTCCTCACTGCGATGAACAGGCGCGGCGGATGGCGAAGCGCACGGCGGGCCGCCGCGCTCCTGTTTTGCGCTGGAGCTGCCGCTCGATGTCTGGGCCAGGGCAGCGTCAAGGCAGCGGACTCGCTCGACGGCTACTGGCTCTCCGACGGCTACGGCAACCAGGCGGAGATCCACGCCGGCGAGCTGCGGCTCTTCGAAATCACACCGTTGAGCTGCCTTCCCTCGGACATCTTCGATCTCAGAAACGAGCCTGTCGATTCCCGAGGCGTTCGATTCCTCTCTCGGAAAAAGCGCGGGGTGCTTTTCCTCTCGCTGGGACCGTCCCCCGACTCGGAATGGTTCCAGGCCCCCGACGCGGCTTCCCGAATTCTCTACCGCCGTGCGACCCGCGCGGAAGCTTGCTCCCGGACGACTCCGAACGACCCGATGACGAACTTCGAAATCTTCGCCTCGACCTTCGCTGCCCACCACGCCTTCCTCGAGCACCGGGGCGTGAACTGGGCCGCCGTGACCAAGACCTATCGAGCGAAGGTGAGCCAGTCAACACGGCCCGACGAGCTCTTCGAGATCCTCCGGGCGATGATCGAGCCGCTTCAGGATATGCACACGTTCGTCGAGGCACGCGATATCCGGCGGGTCTTCAACGGAAAGAAGCCTGGCACGCTCCTCCTGACCGACGCCCAGAAAGAGCGGACCCTCGAGATCCTCGAGACGCGGTACCTCGAGAGCAAGCTGCGCTCCTGGTGCAACGGGCACATCCGTTATGCCCGGCTGAAGAAGGGACCAGGTTATTTGCGAATCGACGCCTTCTCCGGGTTCACCGGCGAGGGCGGATTCGACGAGGGGGCTCGAGCTCTCGACGCCGCGCTCGACGAGATCCTGAAGGACGCTCAGGCGCTGCCCGCGCTCGTAATCGACGTCCGAATCAACCACGGCGGCGCCGATCCCTACGGCGTCCAGATCGCAGGACGGCTCACCGACGCGCCCTACATCGCGTTCGTCAAGCGCGCGCGAAACGACGCGGCGAATCCGGAAAGCTGGACTGCGCCCCAGCCCGCGACGGTGCGGCCGAGCGGCCGCTCCCGTTTCTTGAAGAGAGTCGTCGAGCTGATCGGGCCCGACACCGTCAGCGCCGGTGAGACTTTCACGATGGCCCTGATGGGCCGGCGGCCGCCGATCTCGCGCATAGGAGAAAGCACGCAGGGTGTCTATTCCGACATCCTCGTACGCTCTCTCCCGAACGGCTGGCGCTTCGGGCTGCCGAACGAAGTCTTCCTGACCGAGCAAGGCCGGCACTACGAGGCGAGCGGCGTCCCACCCAACATCCGAGCGCCCGTATTCCCGAAGCAAGATCTCGCCGAGGGGCGAGACTCCGCGCTCGAGATGGCTCTCGAGACTCTGTTCGGAACCGCCCGGTAGCCGGCGCTCGGGATTGCCCGGTAGCGGGCGACTTTCGGCACGTCCCACCCGTGTTTCGGTCCATCATTTCTTTTGGGGGATCTCGTCTTAAGAGGCGAAGCTCCAACGAAAATGGCCTACGGACCTTCGTGCTCGGCTTTTGCGTCGTCTCGCTATGGCATTCGCCATTGCAGCGATAGACGACCGGACCTCATTCCTCGGGGAACGAGGCCACGAATTACAATTTATATATTGTTGATGCCGAGACGCTCACGACCGGCGGCTCACCTGGCTCCTTCGTCTCAGCGGATCCTGCCTGATCACTTCTGCCGTTCTTTTTCCTGACTCTTCTTCTTCTCGATCGCCTGCTGCATCGCCTCCTTCTGCTTGTTGAAGAAGATCGAGGAGTGGATGCGGTCGCAAAAGTACAGCTCGCCTGATTTGTAG
>JBKPDV010000028.1:0-6653 GCA_046728075.1 Acidobacteriota bacterium
TCGGCGACCGCCGAGTGCGGAAGCCCTCCGCCGGGAATGTAGGCGAGATAACCGGGTCCGGCTGTGTTGAAACTCTTTGGGATGACTCGCTCGAAGAGTAGGTCGAAGAGCTCCTCGTAGGGGCGCCCTTCGCGTGGAAGAGGCTCGACGAGCGACCGGGCCAGCTCGATGCCTCCCTCCGGATCTGCGGAAGGCTGTCTGGGCAACGACGCGATATGCTCCAGAATCCGATCCCTCGCCGAATCGATCAGCGCGGCCAGCGCGTCGCCGGAGAGCTCGAGAGTCCTGTCCTCTTCCAAATCCCGGCTATCTTAGAGGAGGTTCGCCCGAGCGATGAAGAACAGCCCGAGGTGCCGTGTCAGTGGACCGATGATCGCTGCGACACCAGCCAGGCGAGCGCCTCGTCTGGCTCGCGAAACACCTTCGTTGTCCGGAAATACTTCACGGCGAATACTTCGAACACCATGGCAATGCCCAGGAACGTGTCCGTGCTGACGAGAATCGCGCAGACTTCGAATTGGACTTTGTCGCGCATTCGGCCGATGTGCTCGCTCACGACTCTCAGCTGGTCGCTTTTCGGTTCGACCGTGGCCCGGCGCAGGTCGAGCAGGACATCCGGGTGGGCCGGGCACTCGGGATCTTTCCCTAGCTCCCGGAAGTGATCGATCACCTCGTCCAGCGTCACAGGTCCTTCGCAGCGGGTGCGAATGATCCTGTCCGCCTTGCCGATTCGGTAGGTAACCGGCATGTCTCTCCCTGGGCCTTGCCGCCTGGTTTCCAATCCTACATTTCGGCCGTGGGCCGGGTGCGCCATGGATTCATGGATTGAGGGCGATTCCCCTCCGCGCTCTCGAGAAGGGCTCCGGACGTACGCTCCGGCTGACTTACACTGATCGTCGTTGTGGGGTAGTTGAATTGGTACAACGTCCGGCTGTTAACCGGAAGGTTGGGGGTTCGATTCCCTCCCCCACAGCCAGCCATTTTCATGAGCGAATTAGAAAGCCGCCGAGACCCAGATTGAGACGCGCCTTCGGGGTTGCGCTCGCGGCCGGTCTCGCTTCCGTCCTGCTGCGCGAGACGGCTAGTGCCCAGGTGGTTGTCACGGTCAATGACACCGTGAACTTCCGGCTCGGATTCCTGCTTCAAACCTGGGCGGACAGCCTTCAGGATCCCATCAGTCAAGGCTACTCGGACAACCTCTTCGTCCGCCGCGTACGGCTCATCTTAGCGGGCAACCTCGCCAAGGAAGTGAGCTTTTTCTTCGAGACGGAGAACTCGCGCCTTGGTGATGCCGGAACAGACGGGGTGAAAAACATCAACACCGGTCTCCGCGTCCTGGACGCGTTCGGAGAGTGGCGGGTGTTCGGCAGCGATCAATTCATTCTCGATGTCGGCAAGTTGGTGATTCCGCTCAGTCGCAACTCGCTCCAAAGCATTACGAGCCCTCTCTCTCTGGATGCCGGCACGTTCACGTTCCTCCAGGGCGCCGGCACGCAGTCGGACGCCGGCCGCGACGTGGGATTCCAGCTCAAGAGCTATCTCGCTGACGGCCATCTCGAGTTTCGCGGAGGCGTGTTCGACGGGCTCCGCGCCGGGAGCAGCGCTGCTGGAGCGGGGTCTCGGAACTCTCCACGCTGGGTCGGTCGTGTGGTCTACAACTTCTTCGACACGGAAAGCGGGTACATCCCCGTCGGCACCAACCTCGGAAAAAAGAAAATCCTCGCGATCGGCGGCGGCTACGACACGCAGGGCACCTACAAGGCGTATGGCAGCGACTTCATGATCGACTGGCCGATCGGGCCGACGGAACCCGTCAAGGGACAGAACGCCCTTACCGCCCACGTGGATTACATCCGGTTCGACGGAGGCTGCGGCTTGACTGCCGCTGGGACGCGCACGACGAACTGCCTGATTCCGACCCTGACCGATCAAGACGAGATCTTCACTGACCTGGGGTTCTATTTTGTCGACCTGAAGCTCCAGCCCTTCTTTCGCTTTGAGTGGAACGGGTTCGTGGACGACATCGACCGCAGTAAGGACTCGCGCCGGTACATGGGCGGATTCAACTACTACGTCGCCCAGCAGAACCTCAAGATCACGGCGGCCTACGAGCGGATCGTCCCGAACGTGGCGGGCGCAACAACTTGGAAGCAGAAGAACACGAATCACCTCGTTGTCCAGTTGCAGTTCCTCTATTTCTGAGGAATTCCGGCAGCAGAATGGAAGAGCCGCCCCGCCGCTTAACCCGCGTCTGCAGCGGACGCGCTTGCGCGCCGCTGAACCGCAAGCCGTTGGGCGGTCCGAGAAAACATGCAGATCGTGTTCGGCATACTCATCGTGATCGTCGTCATCCTCGCCGCAGGCTTGCTCAGCGTTGTCGCAGTCTCCGGGATTCGCCGCGGCCGTCAGAAGCATGGGTCATCAGGTACTCTGAGCGCCGGCATGTTGAAGATTCAGTCGCTTCTCGAGCCGTCGAAGCGGCACGTCGTTCATGCCGCAAGAGATGAAGCGGAATCGACCGACGAAGACACTTCCGGCGAACTTCCCGGATGAAATCCCTGTGGCCGGAATCCGGCTGCTGCGATCGCCGCTGAGCCGCAAGCCGTTGGGCCGTTGGGAAGTTGCACTGCTGGCACTTTGTCTTTTCGGCGTGGGTTGCTCGGAGCGGCTCACGCCTTCCCGGGCGGGAACAATCATTCGTCACTCGAAGGCGTTTCTATCGGGATCACCTGAGAGTCATCCGGTGTTTGACAGGGTGTCCGCGTTGCTGACCGGTTCCGGAGGCCCGACACCGGAGCGCCAGGAAGGGGACTCGTACATCGCAGAGTTCTCTTATCACTGGCCCGCGGACCCGAAAGCGGGGGGAGCGGGTCGGCCTGTCTACGAGCTGACGGCGAGAGTCTTTCTTCGGCGGTCGGGAAACGGTTGGGCTGTTGACGACGATCGATCGAGAACGTTGGTCCCTTCCTGGCCGCGGTTACCCAAAACACCAAGTCCCTTCTGGCCCCACGAGGGAATGGTTCCGTAACCGCCAGTCACCTGTTAAGAGCGCAGCTGATCCAGCGCCGCCTGCATCTGTGATCGCACCGCAAAGACGAGCGAGGGCAGGTCTTTCGAGTCGAGGCCTTCCGTCGCCACGGGCTCGAGGACGCGCATGCGCAGGTGCCCGGGGCGGGCGAGATGGCGATTCGTGTCGCAGACGACCGTCAGAGGCTCCGCCACGATCGGAACGATCGGCGCGCCGGCGGCCAGAGCCAGTCGAAAGGCGCCGGTCTTGAACGGCAGCAGCTCCGGCCCGGTGTTGCGGTGTCCCTCGGGCATGAACCAGACGGCGATCTTCTCCTCGGCCATGGTCCGCGCTGCCTGCTCGAGAGACTCCAGAGCGCTCCTGGCGTGCGCGCGGTCGATGATGAGGTTTCCCGAAAGCCGGTAGAACCAGCCGAAGATCGGAATGCGGCCGATCTCGCGCTTGCCGGCCGACACGGTCCTTCGGGGAAAGATTGCGCCGAAGGTCACGACGTCCAGGAAACTCTGATGATTGGCGACGATCACGCAGGGGCGAAAGGCCTCGAGCCGTTCGCGGTTCTCCACCTCGATCGACCAGCCCATCATGCGAGCGAGCCCGCGGCAGAACACCTTGCCGTAGACATAGAGAGTCTGGCGATTGCCTCGCTGGAGAAGCAGCCAGACGATGCCGGCCGCCGAGCAGAGAACGAAATACGCGCCCCCCACGGTTATCCCGAAGAAAAAGAAGAGCTTTTCGAAAAAGGTCTTCAAGAGGAGGAGCCTCTCGGCCTCATATCAGATCTGATATATCGACCCCGGTTCAATGCAGGGATCGGGAGCCGGGATAGCCGGCAGCATTCCAGATCGGGTCGAAGATCGCCTGGAACGCCGCGGTGGGGTCCGCGGCGAGGTCTTCGAGAAGCACCTCCGGGACGACGAGGTCGTCCCGGTCGATCGGATGCGGGACAAGGCGTTCATCGCCGGTATCGCCTCCGTTCAGGTCCCAGCCTCGCACGTGGAGCAGCGTCAGCATGAGCGCCGTCGGCCCGCGAGCGCCGGCGCCCGCGAGAACGCGCATCCATCGTCGCGCGGTTTCGGAGAGAAGCCGCTCGAACGTCCGGATGTCGTTTCGTTCCCCCTCGCCGCCGGGCGCCAACAATGCCGTGTCTCCCATTTCCAGAACCCCGTTGCGGAAGACCTGGACATAAGAGCGCGTGTCCTCCGAGGCGCTCGAGTCCCACACGAGAACCCCTTCGAAGTCGTAGGAGAGGGACCATTGCTCCCCGGCGAGGCCGGTCAGCGACCGTTCGTGGGCGACCGCGGAAAGATTCACCGACGCGCCCGGCTCGAAGGCGCTCGCTGGCAGGACGTGGAGCACGGTGGCGGGTCCTTCGGCCAGAGAGACGGGAATGTCGCCCGAGTCCATCTTGGCCAGGCGGTCGTCTCGAAAGGCCTTCATGAATTCGTAGATTCCGGCGTCGAGCTTCATGTGACAGCACTTGCCATCAGAGTCTGTCGAGACCTATGGGGTCGGGCCCTCGGCCTCCCAGGTGCACGGCTCCTCCGGTGCGTTCCCAGTTGTCGACGGCCTCCCCGGAAGGGAGCCAGTCCGGCAGGGGCATGAGCAGAAAACGGGAGAGCGCCTCGACCTGCGGCTCGTAGAGGGCGCGCAACGCCGTGAACTTGGTGATCGCGCCTGTGTCGGACTTCAACCGTACGTCCGCTTGGGCCAGAAAGTGCTCCAGATGCTCGAACTCTCCCGGCGGCAGGCGATCGGGGGACGGGGGCGTCGGCGCAAGACTGAAAACGGCGCACAGATCGACCACGGCGTGCCGTGCGATCGCGTAAGTCAGCCGCGCCGTCCGAACTGGACCGTCCTCGACGCGCGCGATGACGAGCGTGCAGACGTCCAGAATCGCGGTCAGCGCCGCGACCCAGGACTGGTTGTCGTGTTGCGAGCGAAAGTAGGAAAGAACCGGAAACGAAACGTGGCTCTCGAGGAGCTCGGCCGACCACCGCTCCCACTCGGCGAGCAGCTCCCGCAGATCGTCCGATTCGTCGCATCGGTGCCGGCGAAGGAGCTGCGCCGCGGTCGGCGGGGATCCGGCGCGGGCGTCGAGCAGCGAGATGTTGACCTCTCGGCGCGAGAATGCCTGCGAGATCAGCGGCAGGTAACCGATCACGAGCGCGAGAAACGCGAAGCCCATCCCGGACTCAAGCACGGTCAGGGAGCGCGCGAGCGTGTTGCGCGGCGTGACGTCCCCCAATCCGAGGGTGACGAACGTCGTTCCGCTCATGTAGAGATCGACGAGAAAACCTTGGCTGCCGTCCGGCGTGGCCATCCGCGAGCCGAGCCCCCAGTGCAGCAGCGCAAACGCGAGGATGAGTCCGACCGCCCACGTCGCGAGCAAGAGGATCAGGGAAAGGGGACCGAAGACCATGAGCACATTTTCCCGACGATTGCCGGGGGGAAACAGGCGCGCCACGCTCCTCCAGGGTCTCCAGAGAATCCGGTAGAAGAGACGCGTCAGCCGGAACGTCCGCGAGACCCGGCGCGAGAGGACGATCGTCTCGAATGCATCCCAGAGGATGACTAAGATCAGCGGGACGGCGAGGAAGGCGGCCCAGGGGTGCATCGGATGGGATTCTAGGTTCAAAGTTCGAAGTTCAAAGTTCAAAGTTCGAGATCGGGGATCCCAACCTTGAACCTTGAACCTGGAACTTTGAACTTACTTCTTCGGCGGTCTCGACGGGCGCAACTCGAGACGAGAGGGAATGGCCCGGTCGGGATAGCGAACGAGGTCCGCGACAGCGCGCGCCACGTCTTCGGACGACAACATCCAGGAGGTATCGCGGCTTCCGTGGGAGTGCGAGAACTCCGTCGCGACGGAACCGGGCATGACGATCGCGATGCGGATTCCGTCCTGGCGCAGGTCGAGCATCGAGGCGTCCGACAGCCCGAGCAGGCCGAACTTGGACGCGTTGTAGGCCGAACCTCCCGCAAACGCGTTGACTCCGGCGAGCGAGCCGATATTGACGATGAATCCGCCGCCGTTCTTTTTCATGAGCGGAGCCGCGTAATGGATCGCGTAATAGGGACCGAAGAGGTTCGTTTCGACGGTCTTGCGGAAATCCTCGGGAGAGAGGCGATCCACGCTGTCGAAGCCGCCGACCCCGGCGTTGTTGACGAGAACATCCAGACGCCCGAACTGGCGTTGGACGAAATCCACCAACGCCTTCTGGTCCCCTTCCCGGCGGGCGTCGGCGGCCTGGCCGGCAACCGCGATCCCCTCCTTGCGGAAGGCTTCCAGCCCCGAGTTCACGGATTCCGGCGTGCGGCCCGAGATCGCCACGGTGAACCCGTCGGCCGAGAGCCTCCGCACGATGGCGGCCCCGATCCCACGCGTTCCTCCGGTCACGAGAGCGACACGATCACTCATGGTTTGAGGATCTTATGTCGCCGTGGGATTCGCCGCGACCGACTTTTTGCGCGACTGCGTGACCGCCCGCTCAGAGAGTCAGCGCCGAGCGCCTTCTTGACTCCTCGACCAGGACACAGTGTGGGTCGCGGCGCGCGAAGTCTCCCAGAGGCAAGGAGGCGCGCGCCGCGGGAGCGAGAGCGCGCGAGGGACCAGGCTCGCGGTCGA
>JBKPDV010000029.1:0-9433 GCA_046728075.1 Acidobacteriota bacterium
CACCCCGGGATGACCGTAGAAGACCACGCAGAGACGGATCCCCGCCCTCAAACGCTCGAGGATCTCCTCGACCATTTCCTCGTAGATCGCAAGTCGATCTTTCCCGTCCCGGTGGCCGCGCTCGTACAGCTTCAGGAGGGACCGCGCATGGGGATTCAGCCGTTTGACCCACTTGCCCGCCGCTGGGTCCACGAGAAGGTGCAGGACCTCATCGGCCTGCTCGATGGCCGCTCGCGCCTCAGGGGTGGTTTGAGATCCGAACTTGATGCCTGTGCCGACGACCGTCAAGGTAGCGAGTCGCATCAGATCTCTCGAAGGACTTCGGGTGCCGCCGGATCAGGGTGCGCGTCGTAACGTGCCGAAGTCCGGACACCCATATCCGCACCCATTTCGCGGAAGCCTTCTGGCTCTAGCTGCTCCTGCCGATGAGTACGGCGATCAACGGAATGCAAGTGGCACCGCCTTTGACTTTGCCCGCCTTCCTCTTGGCGTCCAGATCCTTGACAACTTTCTTGGATTTGGTCTTCTGCCGCGCAGCGTTCTTTTTCTTGGTATCCGCCCGCTTCGCCATGAGCTGCTCCTTATTTTCTTCGCGAGACTCTAAGTGTCACCGGGAGAGTGAGTCAAGTTGGCGAAAGGGATGAAGAGACCTGACCCAAGCTCGAGCTTTCGCCGATATCCGAATCGCAGGGCGCTTGACTCGGCGTACGCGATAACGTACGCTTCTGCAATGACCACGAAGACAGCCACTCAGGCCCGCGCGGACCTGTATAGGTTGCTCGACCAGGTCGCGAAGACGCACGAGCCGATTGCGATCACGGGTCGGCGGCACAACGGCGTTTTGATCTCCGAGGAGGACTGGCGGGCGATCCAGGAAACGCTCTACCTCGTCTCGATTCCCGGAATGAGGGAGTCCATCCGGAAGGGCCTGCGGACACCTCTCTCAAGGACGTCCGAGAAGCCCGGTTGGTAGAAGCCGGCGGCGCCCGGCGCGTCGTCTTCACGACCCAGGCGCAAAGGGACGCCCGTAAGGTCGCGCGCAGCGGTCTGCGCGAAAAGGCCGAAGAGCTGCTCGAGCTGCTGCGAAGAAACCCGAGGCAGAGTCCACCGCCTTTCGAGAAGCTGGTCGGAGATCTGGCCGGCGCCTACTCGCGTCGCATCAACATCTATCACCGACTCGTCTATCAGGTGCTCGACGAAGCACGGACCGTCAAGGTCATCCGAATGTGGACTCATTATGAGTAGAAGCGGGTTCGAGACCCCCTAAGACGCGCGGCATTGTGCGCTACTCTACGCGGCGCTTTTAGTGGCGGCCAAGGCCATGTCCAGGTGGCGCCAGGCTGCCTAGCCCTTCCCGGAAGGAGCTTCGTGTATTTCCGCCACTCGAGCGAGATTTGGAAGGATTATCCCGAGCTCGTCGCGGGTGTGGTCGCGGCCGAGCAGATCACGAACGATCTCCCCCTCGACGATCGGATGGCCAAGTTCCTCGCGGCGGCGAGATCTCGGCTGGCAACGGGCTCCGAAGGAGAGCTGCCGGAAGTGCAAGCTTGGCGGCGTGCATTTTCCAGGATGGGCCTCAAGCCAACGCAGTATCGATCCGCCTCGGAGTCGCTCCTACGGCGCTTCCGGAAGGAGGGCGCGTTGCCGCGACTTCATCCGGTAATCGACCTCTGTAATTCGATCTCGCTCGCCTTCGCCATTCCGGTAGCCGTGTTCGATGTCTCCAAAATCTCGGAATTCATCGAGGTCCGATACGCGGTCGGTTCCGAGGTTTATCTGGCGTTCTCCGGCGAAATCGAAAATCCCGGACCCCGGGAGGTGATTTTCGCGGATCGCGCGGGAAGAGCGCACGCGCGGCGATGGACGAACCGACAAAGCGGCTGTTCGGCCGTTCGTGAGGAGACCACCGCGGTCTTGATCGTCGCAGAGGCCATGCATCCGGCGGCGTACGCAGACGTTCAGAAACTGGTTGCCACGATTGCCCACGAGCTGAAGAGCATTGGGTCCGCCGTTTCAAAAACCGCGATCCTCAACAGGGATTCCCCGCGATTCGATTTTTAGTTGTGGCCTTGATTTTCCGCTTTTCAGAATCGATCGAACGTGGTGTGGCGTAGGCCGATTCTTCGCCGGCAAGCGAGGGCGTCTGCGTCAATCCCGCGGGCGGCCACCTGCCTGACGCAAGGCAGAAGAGATACCGAAATAGCCGAGTAGAAAGCCGGCGAGCACGAACACCGCGCCAAAGACGAGGGGCAGATACGTCTTCTTGTCGGCTGCAATGGTCTGGCGCGAGACGAGCACGATGAGAAGTGCGCCCACTCCCATGAAGAGCAAGCCCATGAAGGCCGGTAGGAGGGCGGGGGCGTATTTCTTCAGCATGTTCAGGCCGTCGCCGGCCGGGCCCGGATCCGTGAACTCGGCCCAGAGCCGGGAGAGCGCCCCGCCCGCGGAGGTCTTGACTTTCTTTTCCTTCACCAGCCGCCGCCTCCCCCGCCGCCCGAGCTGCCACCGCCTCCTCCACCACCTCCGCCGCCGTCTCCGGAGCCGGGCGTTGCCACTCCCGCCGCGAGCGTGCCAGCCGCAACCGCCCATGCGCCGGAAGAACCGCCGCCTCCGAAGGATCCGCCTCCGCCGGTAAAGCCGCCGGCATCGCCGGAAACCGATCCGCTTCCCGACGACGAGGAGCCGGACACGCTGCTCGCCGCAGCCGCCGCGCTCGCCTCCCCGCCAAAGGAACGAAACCAGCGGTCCACGGTCGGGCCCAGGCCGAAGGCGACGACCCAGGGAAACCAGGAATCCTTCATCCGCGGCCTGGGTTGCGCCAGCTCCCGCTGGAAGAACCGGCGCGCCGCGAGGAGATCTTTGCGCCGCGCGATTTTCTTCGGGCCCTCGCGGGTCTTCGCGACGTTGAAGAGGTTGTTGAGCATGGCGAGCTGCAGCAGGAGCAGGCCGACGAGGACCGGCAGAGGCGAAATTCCTCCGAAGGCCACGGATTGCCAGGATCCCCGCAGAAAGAGCAGCGGCACGAAGCCAAACGAGAGTGCCCAGGGCGCAAGTTTCTCGATTCGCCGCTGGTAGAACGACGCGCCCACGAGGCCCAGGGCCCACCAGATGCCGCTGGAGATCGCCAGGCCCAGCACGCTGCCCCAGCCGGTCTCCCCGCGCGCGGCTTCGAGCGCGAGCAGCGCGGTGCCGCCGGCAAAGAGCAGGAACGTCGGCCAGCGGACCGGGCGGCCGGAGCGGTCCTGGAAATCCGGATGGGCCGAGAGCTTCTGCAGAAGGTCCGGCCGAATCGTCGCGGAGGGGTCAAAGCCCCTTCCCGTGTAGTGCGACTTGACCTCCGAGGTCGATGTCTCGGTGCGCTTGTCGAAGAAGAGCCCTTCGAGCAGCTTCTTCTCGTAGCCCGTAAAGGAGTCGAGCGGCGCCTTCAGGCGCATCGTCAACTCAGTTGCCGAGGCGGTCGTCTCGAGCTTGTTCTCGGCCGTCAGCCGCGCCAGAACCGCCGTCACCTCGGGAGCCCCGACTTTGTCGTCCCAGAGTGCGCCGGCTTCTTCGGGCGCAAGCGAAAAGAGCTTCTTCTGGAGCCATGCCTCGTCGATCGAGTCCGGCGGCACGCTCGAGCCGAACCGGCCGAGCGAAGACTCGCGCGAGAAGAAGAGGAAGGCCATGAAGACGAAGGCCGCCAGGAGAACGCCGAAGAGGGCCAGCCGCGTGGACCGCGATGTCCCAATCCGCACGCCGGAAGGTGACCCGCCGGCGGACCGCGACAGCTCCGCATGCACGACGAAGTCGGTTCCCGGAGGCAGCGGACCGGTACTCCGATGGCGGGCGAAGCCGGGCGGAGTCGTCCAGGCAGGGTCGAGATCCAGGTCGACGGAAAGTCTCTCGATCGTCTGCCTTGCATCGGGAAGTCCGAAGTTGTGATCGAGAACATAGGTCTCGCCCTGCTTCAAGAGCACGCCGGAGAGCGTGTAGGAGATCTCGTAGCCGATCTCGGTGTTCTCAAAGGGCGGATCCGAGGGAAGGCGGCTGCGCCAGCGAAGCGTGGTCGGACCCGTGAACGCATAGCGGTCCACATCATCGAGGCTGCCCGATTTGAGATCGCTGGCCGCGCCGGTTTTCGGGTCGAGGCGCCGGATGCCCTCGACGGACAGCCGCTGCCCGGGAAAGAGGCGAAAGGAGCGCTCGCCGCCGTTCCAGTCACCCGTGAAGACCATGGCGTGGCGCTCGACGACGTGGAGCTTGCCGTCGGCGTCCAGGCGCGCCTTCACATCCAGGGCTCGCCAGTGGAGTGACTTCTGCGCCAGCGCGGCGCCCGCGCCGAAGACCATGGCGAGGAGTGCCGCGAGGGAGGCGCGCCGGGCAAATCGCAGGTGATCCATCTGTCAGTCTCTCGAAATGGGGTTATGTTTTGGGGTCCTGGAAATGTCCTGCCGTGTCCGCTTCGAGGTATTAGGCCACAGACGGCACGGCTGGCAAAGTGACAGACGGGGTGAGCAGTCGAGGGCCCTGCGAGCGATCGCGCCGCCCCGCGCTTTCAAACGCCTCGTTCCGGTGTCAGCGAAGGTCTCCCTCTGAGACGGGATACCTACAAGGGCAGAGTCGAGGGGCGACACATCGCAGGCGTCCCGCTGGCCTGGGCATCGGCCTTCGACGCGAGCTCGTCCGCGAGATGGGGCGTGCGAGAATAGCCTCACAGAATGTCATCGGTCGCAACGGGTCTGGAAAACTCCGGGCCCTCTGCCCGCCTGGAGAGCACTTCGTGGCTGCGCGCCGGCGCCAGCGCGCTGATGCCCGCGGCCGCGGCTGTCGGCTACGGCCTGGCCGCGCTGCATCCCGAGCGCGTCTCGGAGCAGGCGGGGCTGGCGCTCGCGGCCTACTTCCTATCCCAGCTCCCCCTGACTCTCCTCTCCGGCGCCTTCTCCGCCGCGATGTACCTGCCGGGGCCCGCGGCTCGGCGTGTCCTCGTCTATCTTGCGGTGGTCGGCATGGCCGTGGGTGTGGGTTGGGCAGCGATGAAGAGCACGGCCTCGGTTTTCGCGCCGGCGGTGGGCGGCGCCGTGGCGACCCAGACGTTCTCTTTACTTTTCCTCGGAAAAGACGCCGCGAGGGCCCGCCGCCGCGTGAGTGCCGTCGCCGCGGACGGCGTGAATCTGATCATCCTGGCGTGCTGGGCCATCGCCGCCGCGCTCGTTCTTGGCGTCGTCGCCCGGAAATACGCCGCCGGCGCGCTCGCGGCCCTGGGCATCGATCTTCGGTTGAGCGACATCGCCTGGGTGATCGCTGTGTACTTCGCGCTGCGCGCCGTCAGCGCCGGCTACGTCCACACTGCCGCGTTCGCGCGCCGCGAGAAGGGCCTCTTCGACCGCCCCTGGATCAACTGGCTCGTCCGGAACCTCGGCCGGTCTGCAAGGCGCCAGGGGAGCGACTGAGCTCGCCGCTCTAGGCGAGGGCTACTTCAGAGCTTGGAACTCATCGAGCGTCACTCCAAGCTGTCGAAGAATCTTGAAGAACAGCGGCGGTCCGATTTCTCGGCCGCCATGGATTGGGATCGTTACGGCTCGTCCATCTGGATGGTTCCACCGCTCGTGACTTCCGGTGGTTCGAGTCTTGTGGAATCCGAGGCGAGCGGCCGCAGCCTGAAACTTGCGCGCGGTAG
Source organism: Acidobacteriota bacterium (assembly GCA_046728075.1). Lineage (GTDB taxonomy): Bacteria > Acidobacteriota > Thermoanaerobaculia > UBA5066 > Gp7-AA6 > JBKPDV01. The sequence continues at coordinate 5,657 of JBKPDV010000029.1, forward strand.
CGCTAGGCATGCACGAGAAGCTCGGTTCGGTCTTCCGGCAGCGGTTTCCCGCTTTCCGCGTACTCTTCCTTGATCATGCGGAAGACTTTCTCCAGCTCCTGCAGCGCTTCCTCCCGGGTCTCCATCAACGCGTAGCATCCCCCGATGGCTGGAATCTCCGCGACCCATTCACCGGACTCCTGCGTGTAAAGGACGATCTTGTAGTTTTCCAAACCGGGTTCGCGCACATCCATATTCTAAACTCTCTTTTCGAGTGGCCGGTCCCAAGAACGCATGGACCGATGACTGGGGGTTAGAAGAAATGCCGGCCAAGCCTCCGGCCTCTCCGCAATGCTCCTCAGGCGACTCACCCGCTGTGGCGAATGTTCATCACTTCGCCGTCCTGGACGATGTAGTCCTTGCCTTCGAGGCGCAGCGTGCCCTTCGAGCGGGCGTTGGCCTCGGAGCCGGCTTCGAGAAGCTCGTCCCAGCGGATCGTCTCGGCGCGAATGAAATGTTTTTCGAGGTCCGAGTGGATGACGCCGGCCGCCTCCTGCGCGCGCACGCCGCGGGGCACGGTCCAGGCGCGGCATTCGTCTTCGCCGACTGTGAAGAATGAGATGAGGCCCAGAAGCTCGTAGGTCTTGCGGATGAGGCGCGCCAGGCCGCTATCGGCGAGGCCGTAGCTTCCGAGAAACTCGGCGGATTCTTCGTCGCTCATCTCCGCGAGCTCGGCCTCCACCTTGCCGCAGATGGCGGCCGCCCCGGCGTTCGGGCGCGACGCGATCTCGGCGAGTCCGTAGCGGGCGACCGCGGCCTCAAGAGCTTTGCCCAGGTCGGCGCTCTCGCCGATGTTGACGACGTAAAGGATCGGCCTCTGGCTCAGGAAGGCGAAGCCGCGAAGATGTTTCTTGTCGTCGGCGGAAAGCTCGACTTCACGGATGGGCCGCTCGGCCTCGAGCTGCGCCCTGCACTTTGTCAGCAGCTCGTGCTCGCGCACGAGGTCGGGCGTCCTGGCCCTCTTCAGGTCCTTCTCCAGCCGCTCCATGCGCTTGTCGATCTGAACCATGTCGCTGACGATCAGGTCGGCGTCGACGTTCTTCGCGTCTCTCGCCGGATCGAGCCCGCCGACGTGAGGGATCGCCGGATCTTCGAAGGCGCGGAGCACGTGGATGAGGGAGTCGACCTCCCGCAGGCGGTCCGAGTAAGCCTGTTCCTTGAGCGCTTCCTGGCCGACGGCGGCGACGTCCACGTACTCGACGGTGGCATGCGTGGTTTTCTTCGGGTGATACAGGGCCGAGAGACGGTCCAGACGTTCGTCGGGAACCCTGGCGACGCCGACGTGCGCGTCGCGCGAATGCATGGCGTGGGCGTCGAGGCGCGCCTTCGTCAAGATCTTGAAGAGCGACGTCTTGCCCACCTGCGGCAGGCCGATGATTCCGGTTTTCACGCCGGGCTAGCTTACTCGGGTTAGGAAGCAGGTAGCGGGAAGCAGGATGCAGGAAGCAGGAAGAAGGCTGCACCGGTCGGACGCTAGATGTCTATGAGGCGTCCGAGGATGATGCCGGAAAAGGAGGGCCTAAGGTGAGTGATAAAAGTAGCGCAAATAGCGAGGCCACCGGCCAGGACGTTTCGCGACTTGGACGTCTGGAAGGACGCGCACGCTTTTGCACTCGGCGTTTACAAAGTGATGCGGGGGTTTCCAGTCGAGGAACGCTTCGGGCTTAGCAATCAATTTCGACGGGCGGCCGTTTCGATTCCGGCGAATATCGCTGAAGGCTTTCGAAAGTTCACGCCGGCGGACAAGGCTCGTTTTTTCAATGTCTCAGAGGGATCGGTCGAGGAATGCCGATACTATTGTTTGATCACCGAAGACCTGGGTTATGCAAGAACGTCAGGCTTCTTGCAGGAGCTAGACGCAATCGCCAAACAGTTGGCAACCTACATCCGTCGCTTGCGTCAGGTCTAATTCCGGCTTGCTGCTCCCCGCTTCCTCCTCCCCGCTTCCCGCTTCCCGCTTCCTGCTACTTGCTCCCTCTTGAAAAACAAACCGGCTATCCGGCGTATAGGAAGCGGGCAAGCTCTTCCTTGAGACGCTTCTGTTCTGCGGCATCCGACGACCGCGCTAGCCGATCGATGAGGGCGAGAAACAGCTTCTGGTCGCGCTTGGATCCGTGAGAGAGGGACGAGCGTCGGATTCGCCGTCGGTCACGCGGGAAAGGGCCGGCGCGGCCCGCGCCGTAGGGTTCCGACTGCTCGCTGACATTTGACCGAGTTCCCTCGAAGCTGCCTGGGTAGCGGACAGTTGGGCGTTTCAGAGGGATTATCCGCGTCTGGATCGTGGCCGCGGATTCCCGTCGCGCCACTCGGAGATCGTATTCCGATTGGAGGCCCAGCCAGAGCTCGGAGCTGGTCCCGAAGAGCCGACCCAGGCGCAACGCCGTATCCGCGGTTATGCCGCGCTTACCTCGCACGATCTCGGAGATCCGCGTCACCGGGACATCGACTCGCCTGGCGAGCGCGTTTGCCGAGAGTCCCAGCGGCCGCATGAACTCCTCCTCGAGGATCTCGCCGGGGTGAATGGGCTCGAGCCGCTTCGCTGCCATCTTCGTCTCCTAGTGATAGTCCGTGATCTCGACTTCGAACGCGTCCGCATGGCGCCAGATGAAGCAAATCCGCCATTGGTCATTGACGCGGATGCTGTGCTGACCTTTTCGACGTCCCTTGAGCTGCTCCAGCCGATTGCCCGGCGGTACTCGGAGGTCCTGTAGCGACACGGCGCGATGCAGAAGAAGCAGCTTTCGCCTCGCCGCACGCTCCAGCGACCGATATCGCGGCACATCATGATCCTGGAACAACTTTTCAGTATCGGGCGACCGAAAAGACCGGATCACTCCGCGAGTATACCGTTTAACGGAAAACAGCACAAGGCGCCCTTCTGACGGAAAACGCCAACTTGATCGATTTCGCCGGCCCCTGGGCAGTCTTCAGCAACGTCAGAGTCGAAGGCCGAGGCAATTCAAAGAACGAGGATAATCCCCAGGACGACCAGTATCCCTTCGATCTGTACATCGTCGGAGACACCACGGCGCCCGTCCAGATAAGCCCGGGGATGGCGGTCGTCCCAAAATTCACTTTCGACGACGCCCCGTTCCCGCGCGTCGTGGTCGTCGGTGCTCAGAAGGGATCCCCAAAGATGAAAGCCTGGCTGCAGAGGGCCGCGGCGGACCCTCGGACGGACGTCATCATGTCGGTCTGCACCGGAGCATTCCGGCTGGCAGGCGCCGGGCTCCTCGGAAAACCTGCGACGACGCATCACGGCTACTACGACGAGTTATTGAAATACTTCCCAAGTGTGAAGCTGCGGAAAGGCGTGCGCTTGGTGCGAAGCGACGCGCACATCTTCACCAGTGGAGGTCTGACTTCCGGCATCGACCTCGCGTTGCATATCGTCGAGCTCTATTTCGGCGAGAAGGTTGGGCAGCACGCGGCGGATTGGCTGGAATACCAAGGCACGGGCTGGCACGCACACACAAGGGAGTAGGGCGGCGCGACCGAACGGCGTTAGGTTCGCTCTTTCGTATACATCAGGAGTCGACGTCCCGTGAAAGCGCCGCCAACGTTCATCCTCCGGTCGCCAAGGCCTGCTGCGCTGCAGCTGCCCCAAACTCTCACCGACGATCGGTCAACCTCAGGTACTCGGCTCTTGCCTTAGCGACTTCAGCCGCGATCACGCCGCAGCAATCTCCATCCAGATCCTCGTCACCGATGCCTTCCCGCAGTGGATCTGGATGGTGC
>JBKPDV010000030.1:0-36796 GCA_046728075.1 Acidobacteriota bacterium
GATTGCGGATCGCGGCGTTGGGCACCAGAATTTCCATCGCCATGACCCGCCCCTTCCCGCTCGAACGCTCGAGCAACGACTGGCAGAGAATCCCCTCGAGCACGAAGGAAAGCTGGGTGCGGATCTGGGTCTGCTGGTGAGCGGGGAAGACATCGATGATGCGGTTGATGGAGGAGGACGCGGAGTTGGTGTGCAGGGTCGCGAGCGTCAAGTGGCCCGTCTCGGCGATGCGCAGCGCCGATTCGATCGTCTCCAAGTCGCGCATCTCACCGACTAAGACGACGTCGGGGTCCTCGCGGAGAACGGACCGCAAAGCGTTGGGGAAGGAGTGGGTGTCGGCGTGCAGCTCCCGCTGGTTGACCAGACACTTCTTGTGGGAGTGGAGGAATTCGATCGGATCCTCGATCGTGACGATGTGCAGCTGTTTCTCCCGATTGATCCGGTCGATCATCGCGGCGAGCGTCGTCGTCTTGCCCGAGCCCGTCGGACCGGTCACGAGGATGAGCCCTCGCGGCTTGTCGCAGAGAAGCTCGACGACGGGCGGCAGCCCGAGCTCGCGGAACCCCAGGATCTCGTAGGGGATCTGCCGATAGACGCCGGCGAGCGCGCCGCGCTGCATGAAGTTGTTGGCTCGGAAACGGGCGAGCCCCTTGACCCCGAAGGAGAGGTCCAGCTCCAGGTTCTCTTCGAACCGGTGCTTCTGGGTGTCGGTCAAGACCGAGTAGGCCAGCTGCTTGGTTTCGGCGACCGTCAAAGGAGGATACGGCAGGGGAATGAGCCGGCCGTCCAGACGGACCATGGGAGGGGAGTTGGTGGTCAAGTGAAGGTCCGATGCCCCCATCTCGACCATCTGCTTCAGAAGCTGATGGAGTGTGGTGTCGCCAGCCATTTATTCTCCTAGGGGAAACCTGCCTAGTTTAAGCCCAGTTTGGGCGGAAGGGAAGGCCGTTGCGCTTAAGACTCAAGGTGTTAGGTGATAGGTCGTAAGGTGGTAGGGGACCCCAGCTGTATTTTCCCTGCCACCTATCACCTACGACCGACCACCTCTCCTGCCATCTATCACCCACCACCTACAACCTCTTAGAGAACCGTTTCCCGAAGGACTTCCTCCAGCGTCGTGACTCCCTCCCGGATCTTCCCCAGGCCTGCCATTCGAAGCGAAACCATGCCTTCCTCGATCGCTTTGCGCTTCAACTCGATCGAGGAAGCACCCGAAAGGATCATGTCCCGGATTTCATCGGAAAAGGCGAGGACCTCGTAAAGCCCCACTCTTCCCTTGTACCCGCCGTTGTTGCACCGCTCGCAGCCGCGCCCCCGTTTGATCTTGAGGGCCTTGACCTCGTCGGGAGAGAAGCCGACCTGGATCAGGGTTTGGGGAGGGGTTTCGATGTCCTCGGCGCAGGCGGTACAAATCCGCCGGACGAGCCGCTGGGCACAGATGGAGTTGATCGAGGTGGCCACCAGGAAGGGCTCGATTCCCATGTTCATCAGCCGGTTGATCGTCGACGGGGCATCGTTGGTGTGCAGCGTCGAGAGGACGAGGTGCCCCGTCAGGGCGGCCTTCACGGCGATCTCGGCCGTCTCGAAGTCGCGGATCTCGCCCACGAGCACGATGTCGGGATCCTGCCGCAGGAAGGCGCGCAGCGCGGAGGCGAAGGTCAGACCGATCTGTTCCTTCATCTGGACCTGATTGATCCCGGCCAGATTGAACTCGATCGGGTCTTCCGCCGTCATGATGTTGACGGTCGGGTCGTTCAAGGCGGCGATTGCCGAGTAGAGCGTGTTCGTTTTCCCCGAGCCCGTCGGACCCGTGACGAGCACGATTCCGTAAGGCCTGTCGATCGCGTCCTTGAAGCGCCGGAGAGGCTCGGGCTCGAATCCGAGCTGCGTCATGTCCAGCTGCAGCTTGGTCTTGTCCAGCAGGCGCATGACGACCTTCTCGCCGAACTGAGCCGGCACGGTCGACACACGCAGGTCCAGATCGCGCGAGCGTTCCTCGACGCGCAGTCGGATCTTGATGCGCCCGTCCTGCGGAAGCCGCTTCTCGGAGATGTCGAGCTTGGCCATGATCTTCAGCCGCGAGATCAGCGGGTCCCGGGTTCGCATGGGCAGGGCCATGATGTTGTGGAGGATCCCGTCGATGCGGAACCGAACGCGAAACTCCTTCTCGTACGGTTCGATGTGGATGTCCGACGCCCCCGCCTTCAGGGCCTCGATCAAGATCAGGTTGGACACCTTGATGATCGGGGCGGCCTCCGTGGACTTGGCGATATCGGCCAGGTCGATTTCCTGACCCTCGTCGGACTTCAAGACATCGACGTCCGCGCCTTCGTCGATGCCGGTGATTTCGTCCATGTTGATCTCGCCCAGACCGACGCTCGCCATGTCGTCCACCGTCAGGGCGGAGGTCTGCAGGACGTCGTCGATGCTGCCCTGGCCGGGGGCGTAGCCCGAGCGAGCCGCGGGCTTCTGTTCCTTCAGCACGACCGAGCGAGGTGTGCCGTAGTGCTTCTCGATCGCCTTGCGAAGGGCGATCTCCGACGCGACGACCGGCTCGACGTTGTACCCTGTCATGAACTTGATGTCGTCCATCGCGAAGACGTTGGTGGGATCTCCCATCGCGATGGTCAGGGTCGCCCCCGTCTTGTTCACCGGAAGAACACCGTACTTGCGCGCCACGTCTCCCGGCACGATCTTGATGACCCCGGGGTCGATCTCGAAGTTGGCCAGGTCGATCGAAGGCACGCCAAACTGCTGGGAGAGCGTCTCGGTGATGTCGTTTTCGTGAAGCGCCCCGATGCGGACCAGCGCCTCACCGAGCTTCCCCCCCTCTTCCCGCTGCGACTTGAGCGCGGCGTCCAGCTGCTCCTGGGTGATGAGCTTCGCCTTGAGAAGGAGGTCTCCGAGTTTGACTGCCATGGGAAAGGAAGATGCTAAGGCTGGACCAGTCGACAGTCAACTGCTGACAGTCGACAGGACCGTAGAAAGGGGACCCTGGGGGGCCCCTACTGTCGACTGTCGACTGTCGACTGTGGACTCGTCTTGTCTGTCTTCTCCACCGCCTTCAGCTTCCCGATCAAGGTCCCCGCTTTGAGCTTGGACTTGATCTGGACGAGAAGCTTGCGCTCATCGGCGGTCAACCAGAGGACGAGGTTCTTGCCCAACAGGTGGGCTCCTTCGCTCCTGGGCTCGACCCGAATCGTCTCGAAGGATCCCGCGGGTGTGACGACCCTTTCCCGAGCCTGGACCTCGACGCGAAGCGAGTGCGGTTCGTCGGAGAAAACGACGAGGTCGATCGGTTTCTCCTTGTCGAGATCCAGCGTGCGCAGGTAGTAGACCGAGGAAAGGGAATCCAGCGTCGCGTCTCCCAGGTCGCGGGCGGTGCCTTCGACTCTGGCCATGCCCTTTTCGTAGTCGAACTCCGTCAGCTCGTCCCGCACCCGTTTGCCCTCGACCGTGTGCTTCTCGAACCGCAGGGAGCGGAACGTTTTCGGCTCGACCCAGGACACCATGTAGTCGCGCACGAGAAAAAGCTTGGACAGGAAATCGTTGGAGAGGGCCGACAGCGAGAACTTGTAGGCGGGGCGCCCGTTCCACTGAGTCTCCTCGGCTGTCAGCGTCAGCTCCCCGCCGGCGATTCCCAAGATCGTCATGGCATAACGGAGTCTTTCGCCGAGGAACGGCGGATCGGGTCTCGCTTGCGGGAGGATCGGCTCCGCCGCGAGGCACAGGAGAGCCGCGGCGGCCAGCCCGACACGATAGCGCTTCAATGCGGAAAAAACTGCGCGGTTCGTCGTTCCTTCATGCTTCCGTCGCGGACGGTGATGTCTCGGTTCGATTCAGAATCTCCGCCGCTCGCGCGGCGACCTCGTCTGGCGAAGTCGTCTCATCGTAGCGCATCGCCCATCCGCGGTAAGGCCTGTTGCGCTCGGGCACATTGCGCCGGCCGGAGGCGGGGCCAAAGAGAGCGAGAGCCGGCCGCCCGAGTGCGTCGGCCAGATGAACAGGTCCCGTGTCCCCCGCCACGAAAAGGGAAGCGGCGTCTGTCACGCGCGCGAGTCCGGCAAGATCGAGCAGAGGCATCACGCGCGCTCGAGGCAGGCGCTCCGCAAATCGCGCGACCCGCTTCTCGTCGCCCGGGCCCCACGAGACCACGGGAAAGAGATTCCGCTCGGTTGCCAGCCGCTCTGCCAGCCTCGCGTACCGATCCTCTCCCCAGGCCTTCGCCGGCCGTGCCGTGCCGGGATGGTAGAGAGCGAAAGGCCGGGGCAGCGTCGCCAGGAAATCCTCCGCGGCGGCGTGTCCTCTGGCCAGAAGATAACGGGCGTCCGGAGCCGGCGCGACGATCGGAATTCCGAGAGGCTGCAGCAGCAACAGGTTCTGGTCGACGACATGGACCGCCCCTGGTTCCAGACGCACTCGATGGTCGACGAACACTCCCGAAGATGGCTCTCGGCGGTCCCGCTGGCGCAGGCTCACGATCGGCGCTTGCGCCAGCCGCGCAACGAGAATCGACTTCCAGAGCCCATGGGCCTCGATCGCATAGTCGGGGTGAAACTCCGCGAGCTCGCCGGAAAGCCTGTCCAGATCCCGACGCGTTGTCGAACGCAGGGGGTTGCGCCGCCAGCGCTGGGTTTCCGTCACGAACAGGCGATCGATGGAGGGGTTGCCCTCGAGGACACCCGCGTGGCTCCTCTCGACGAGCCAACCGACTTCCACGCCGGCCCGCCGCGCGTTCGCAGCCAGCGGCAGCGTGTGCACGATGTCACCCACCGAGGAGAGGCGGACGATGAGGATTCGCATCAGCCGGGAATCGGGAATCGGAAGCCGGGAATCGAGATAAGAAAACGACTCATTTCGATTTCTGATTCCCGATTTCCGATTCCCGGATCCGTGCGATCAAATCCGTCGTCGCATGGTCCTTCGGATCTCCGACGATGACGGTGCGGCCGCCATAGGCCGCGACCGCGGCCCGTTCCGGTACGGACTCGGCGGTGTAGTCCGTTCCCTTGGCGTGGACGTCGGGCCGCAGTCGCCCGATGAGATCCGCGGGCGAGTCCTCGCCGAAAACGACGACGGCATCCACGCACCCGAGCGCCGCCACGATCTCCGCGCGCTCCGGCTCCGGCACGATCGGCCGCGCCGGCCCCTTGGCCCGACGGATCGATTCGTCCGAATTCACGCCGACGGCGAGCCAGTCCCCTTCCTCGCGGGCCGCCTCGAGATACCGGACATGCCCCGCATGGAGCAGATCGAACGCGCCGTTGGCGAAGACGATTCGCCGGCCGGCGGCTCGTTGGACCTCCGCCGCTTCGAGGAGCTGTTGAATCGATAGGATTTTCTTGGTTGTCATCCGGCAGGGCGAAAGGCGAATGGCGAAAGGCGAACGGCGGTTGCTTGCTGATTCCTTCGCCCTTCGCCCTTCGCCGTTCGCCTGGTCATCGAAGCAGAGTGCGATCAGAGGAGATCGCATCCCTGAGCTCCTCGGGTGTGACTGTGGCTGTTCCCATCTTCATCACGACGACCCCTCCTGCAAAATTGGCCAGGTGCGCGGCCTCCAGGGGCGACGCTCCGGCCGCCAGAGCGAGAGCGAACGTCGCGAGCACCGTGTCCCCCGCCCCGGTGACGTCGGCCACCTGGTCCGTGCCGTGCACGGGTATCAGCACCGGTGGACTCGCCTTTTCGACGAGCGCCATGCCTCGCGAGCCCCGAGTCACGAGCACGGTCTTGGACCCGATACGCTCCATGAGCCTCGTCGTGGCGGCGCCCAGGGCTTGGGCGGAATCTCCCAGGTCCTCCCCGGCGCATTCCTGGAGCTCTTCTTCGTTGGGCGTGACAGCGTCGGCGCCCGAGAAACTCAGGAGACCGTGGCGCGAGTCGACGAGCAGCGGAGCCGCCGGGTCCATCTTCCCGCGCAACGTCGGAACCGCCGCCGGGGTGACGGAACCGTAGCCGTAGTCGGAAAGGATCGCGCCGTGAGCGCGCGGGGCGAGGCGTTCCAACCAGCCGGAGATCACGCCGCGCAGGGATTCGTCCTCGGGAAGGAAATCCTCCCGGTCGTAGCGGACGATCTGCTGCTTGATCGAGTGAGGACCTCCTCCGAGCACTCGAGTCTTGGTCGGCGTGGCGTATCCCGGCACAACCGAAAGCCCGGCCGTTTCGATCCCGCGCTCCTGCAGAATCTGGAGGAGGGTCCGGCCCGACTCGTCCTCTCCGATCGCTCCGACAGCGAGCGGGATTCCGCCGAGCGTGCGGACGTTGGCTGCCGTGTTGCCGGCGCCTCCCGGAAGGTTCTCTTCCTTCCAGAAGCTCAGGATCAGCACCGGCGCCTCCCGGCTCACGCGCTTGGGATGCCCGTAGACGAACCGGTCCAGGACATAGTCTCCGGCAACGACGAGGCGTTTGCCCGCGAACGCGGGCAACAGCGCGAGAAGCCGCTCCCGGGAAGGGGACGACGGCATCAGGATCGCCCGATTTGCAAAGTCTTCAAACGGCGAGGATTATAATGACGGCTTCGGAGAAACCGTTGATTTGCAAGTTGGAAGGTTGAAGAACCGCCGGCAGGCCTCTTAGACTCTCAACCGTCGACTTTCGACGCAAAGTACAGATGCTCGACTCACAGGTTCTCGTTCTCAACCGCGTCTTTCAGGCCGTCCAGGTGACTTCTGTCCGGAAGGCCTTCTCCCTCTTCTACAAGGGGCACGTCCGCGCGGTCCTGCCGGACTACTCGACCTACGAGTGGGAGAACTGGTGCGACATCCCCGTCCAGCCCCACGACGAGGTTGTGCAGACCTCGTCGATGGCGATTCGGATCCCGAGAGTGATCGCGCTGAAGGACTACGATCGACTTCCCCGGCAGGAAGTGAAGTTCTCGCGCCACAACATCTATATCCGCGACGGGAATCGCTGCCAGTACTGCGGCCGCAAGTTCCCCTCCTGCGAGCTGTCGCTCGATCACGTGATCCCGCTCTCGCGCGGAGGCTTCTCCTCCTGGGAGAACGTCGTCTGCGCGTGTCTGGCCTGCAACGTCAAGAAAGGCAACCGCACACCCCACGAGGCGTCGATGAAGCTGATCGGCCAGCCCAGGAAGCCTCGGTGGCATCCCGTCGGCCATTTCGGCGCGAACCGATTCCATCCCGCGTGGCGGAACTTTCTGGACGTCGCGTATTGGAATACGGAATTGAAGTAGTCGGTAGTGGTCTCGTGTGCTGACTACCGACTATCGACTACCGACTACCGACTCGTCCCACCGACCAGATCCTCGACCGCTACGAGGGCCATCTCCGCCGTGATCTCCTTCATACACTCATGCCCATACGGACACTCCTTCAGGAAGCAGGGGGAGCAGAAGACGTAGCGGTCGAGGATGCGGAAGGGCGCGCCGGCCGGCGCGGTGCGACCCGGATCGGTCGGACCGAAGAACGCGACGACGGGCGTTCCGACGGCAGCGGCCAGATGCATGGGCCCGGAGTCGTTCGCGACGACGACGCGCGCGCGGGAGAGAAGCGCGGCCAGCTCGATCGGGCCGAGATCGAGCCCCAGAATCGGCAGAGGCGCTCCGGCCGCGGCCGAGACTCGTCGGGCGAGCCCTTCTTCGCCCGGCCCGACGACGATCGCGCAGGCCCTATGGCGATCCAGGAGCATCGCGCCCAGGCGCCCGAAACGGTCCGGCGGCCAGCGCTTGGTCCACGAGAACGCCGCTCCCGGCGCGAGCAGAGCGAGCGGCGCCTGCGGGTCGGGTCCGGCCACGGCGAGCGCCTCTGCCGCTGACCGCGCCGCAACCTCCGAGATCGGGAGCCGCGGCGGATCGCAATCGGGTTCGATTCCCCGGGCGCGAAGCAGCGCGTCGTAGTCTCGCAGCTGATGGCCTGTCCCGGCAGGCGGAGCAAGCGCGGTCGTCAGGAGTGGGCCTCTTCGGTCCGTCGCGTACCCGATGCGCTCCGGGACACCGCCGAGAAACGACAGTATCCCGGCGCGAAAGGAATTCGGAAGAAGCCATGCCTCGTCAAATCGTCCGCGGCGGATTGCGGCCACATCCGAAGGAAGGCTCGATCGAGCCAGAATCGTGTTGGCACTGCCTTCGGCCTGGAAGACGGCGGCGGGACCGCGCGGAGCGAGCACCCCGAGGGAATCCGCAGGATGCGCTCGCTTGATCGCCCGGAGAAAAGGGATCGCCATGACGGCGTCCCCGAGCCAGTTCGGAGCGATGACGAGGCGCTTTTTCATAGTTATCAGTGATCAGTGATCAGTTTTCAGTTTTGAACTGAGAACTCAAAACTGAGAACTGAAAACTACTCCTCCGGCCTCGTCCGCCACCGGTTGTGCATCCAGAGCCATGCCTCCGGTTGCCGCCTCACGGCGGCTTCCGTCACCTCCATATAGCGCGCGGTCGCCCGGCGCACCCGCTCCGCGCGGTCGGCCGAAGAGTCTTCGAACTCCGACGCGAGAATGGGCGTCTGGAACTCCAGGCGATATCCGCCGTCTCCCTGCGGGAACGTGAAGACGGGCACCACAGCTGCGTCGGTTTTCAGCTGGAAGACCGCAAGCGAAGGGGACGTCGCCGCCGGACGGCCGAAGAACGGGACGAAGACCGCCTCCTCCGCGATCACGTTCTGATCGATCAGGATCGCCACGGTCTGCTTGTCGCGCAGTGCCCGAAGGATCTCCCGGGCGGCGTCGTGTTTGGAGATGACGCGGTTTCCCAGCCGGGTCCGGCGCCGCTGGAGCTCCTCTTCGAGAAGCGGGTTGTCGAGCGGTCGAACCACCGGAGAGATCGGTTCGCCGAGCAGGCCGGCCCGGATTGCTCCGAGCTCCCAGCTGCCGATGTGGGCCGAGAGGATGAAGACCCCTTTTCCCCGTTTCCGTGCGTTCAGAAGATTCTCGACTCCCGTGACCGCGACTCGTCGCTCGATCTCCTCGCGGGAAAAGCTTACGGACTCGACGAACTCCAGGACGGTCGAACCAAAGAGGCCCAGGCAGTCGACGGCGATTCGCTGGCGTTCGGCGTCATCCTTTTCCGGGAAAGCGGCGGCGAGGTTGCGATCCAGGATTTGGCGGCGGGATCGGGCGATGCCAAACACGAGCCGCGACAGTGCGCGGCCGAGCTTCGCGGAAGACCCGCGGGGCAGGCGCCGCAAGACCGCCGCTGCGCCCAGAAGGAGCGCGCGCTCGGCGCGGTGACGGAAGCGAGAGCGCTGGGTCATGGAACAGATGGTCTAAGGTCTAAGGTCTCAGGTCTAAAGTTCAAGGCAAGAACAGCGGCTCCTTAGACCTTAGACCTTAGACTTTAGACTCTTCCAGCTTGCCGAAGAGAAACGGAAAAAACTCCTCCTCCAGCACCTCGACTCCCAGGCGCACGGTGGCCAGCGGCAACGCGAGCCGTCCGCGGAGCTTGACGGCGTCCTTTTCGGTCGTGACGAGCCAGGCGCTGTTGGTGCTTTCGGCGGCGGCCCGAATCCGGGCGATGTCTCGGGCGCGGTAGCGATGGTGGTCTCGGAAAACGAGCGTCTCTTCGGCAAGAAGGTCCAGCTCCGACAGCCCCGCCGAGAAGGATTCGGGTACGGCGACTCCGCAGATCGCCACGAAGGGTCGATGCGCCAGGGCCGAAAGCTCGATTGGGGAGCCGGACTCGTCCCACAGACCCTGCGGCCGGATCCGCGCCGTGAAGGTCGGAGCCGACGGGTTGTGGCGCGAGACTTCGGCCAGGGATTCCTGCGTCGGAAACCCCGGCGCGACGCGGGTGAATACGACCGCGTCCGCGCGGCCAAGCGCAGAGAGCGGCTCGCGCAGCCGGCCGAAGGGCGGGAAGTCCCCGCGCCCGAAAGGATCTCGAGCGTCGAGCAGCACCAGATCGGCGTCGCGCTGAACTTTCAGATGCTGAAAGCCATCGTCCAGGAGAAAGAGATCGGCCCCCAATCCGCTCGCCACCCGGGCGGCCTCGACTCGACGTCGCGCGACGACGATGATGACTCCCGGCAGGCGCCGCGCGAGCTCGACGGGCTCGTCCCCTCCCTCTTCGACAGAGACGCGCGGGCCGTTGCCTTCCGAGACAACGACGACCCCGGAGCTCGTCCGGCCGTACCCTCTGGAAAGAATCGCCGGGCGGCTCCCTTCAAACCGAAACCGCCGAGCGAGGAACTCGACGAAGGGGGTCTTTCCCGTGCCGCCCATCGTGATGTTGCCCACCGACACGACCGGGCCAGCCAGCGGGTGCGAGGGCGTGCGGCCCGTCGCGTACCGGCGGGCTCGCTGCTCGAGAATCCGGCCGTAGAGCGAGGAAAGGGCAGACCCGGTCAAGGCGCGGCTCGTCTGCGGTCCGTCGATTGGTCGAGCAGGCGAACCAGCAACTCGGCGGTCGCCTGCACCGCGCCCCGGTTGGCGGCGACGAAGGCCTTCGCTGTCTCGCCTCTTCTCTTCGCGGAAAGCGGATCGGCGACCCACGACGCGAAGAGCGCCGGCAGCTCCTGTCCCCCTCCGACCCGGGTCAGGAAGCCCTGTTGCTCGCCGGCGGCCGTGATGTCGCGGAAATTTTCCACGTGAGGGCCGACGACGACCGGAACTCCCTGCGCCCAGGCCTCGATGGGATTGTGCCCGCCGACTGGCCGAAGGCTTCCGCCGATGAACGCGAGCGAAGCCTCGCCATAGAGGGCGGCCAATTCGCCGATCGAGTCGAGAAGGTAGACCGAGTCGGTAGTCGGTAGTCGGTAGTCGCTAGGGGAAGAACGGCGGATCACGGAAAAGCCGGAACGCTGGATCAGGGCTGCGACCTCGTCGAAGCGCTCGGGGCGCCGGGGTGCGAGCGCGAGAAGAGAACGGGAGGCGATAGGCCGCCAGGCTTCGAGGAGAGTGGCTTCTTCTCCCTCTCCGGTCGAGGCGCCCACGAGAACCGGCCGGCCGGCTGCGGCGGACTTCAGGCGGGCGGCGTCGGAAAAAGGAGGAACCGGCGCTATATCAAATTTGATATTTCCGGTGAGCCGGATCCGGTCGGCGGGAGCGCCGAGGTCTTCGATTCTGCGCGCGTCTTCGACGCTCTGCATCGCGAACAAAGAAATGCGCGAGAGCGCGTCGGCCATTGCCCGGCCGGCGAGCCGATACCGCGCGAAGGACCGCGGTGAGATCCGGCCGTTGACGAGCGCGACCGGAATCCCTCGCGCCGCGGCCCGCTCGAGGAAGAGAGGCCAGATCTCGGTCTCGGTAAGCACCACGAGCCCAGGATGCACCCCGGAGAGAGCGGACTCGACCGGACCGGCGAGGTCGAACGGGAAGGCGAAGACCGGTGCCGTATCGGCGAGGAGGCGCTCTGCCAGCTCGCGGCCGGCAGCCGTCGTGACAGAAAGCCCAATGTGGTCGCGTCCCGCGCGCTCTCGGAGAGCGGCGATCAGGCTGCGGGCGACGCCGACTTCGCCGACAGACACGGCGTGCACCCAGATACCGCCGGAAAGGTCGGGGTAGGGACGCCTCCCTAACCGTCCCGGGAGGTCGCCCAGACGCCGGCGCCCGAGCCGGGACCGGACCAGGGCGTAGGGGGCGTAAATCAGAAGCGCCAGGGTCGAGAGGAGGCGGTAGAGGAACACCCGGCGATTATGGCTTCGTTGGGAATCGGTCCATCGGTCCATCGGTCCATCGGGTCAAGTGCCCGCCGCGAGATTTTCCAGGGCAAGTCACAAGATGAACCGATCACCCGATGAACCGATTGCCGCTCGGACGCCGGCGCCTTGCTCTCAAGAGGTCAAGGCTTTACCATGCAAAGGTTTATGTCCGACGAAAAGCCCCCAACGCCCGGCGACCCGCATCCGTATAAGCAGCTGATGGAGCTCGTTTACAGCGCGGACCGACGGCGGGAGGAGACCCGAGAGCTTTCGGACCAGGAACTGGCGCTGGCCGCGAGGGCGGGCGATGCCCTGGCTTTCGAGACCCTGGTCGTACGCAAGACGCCCGCCGTGGTGGCGGTTGCGCGTCGGATCCTGGGGGATCGGGAGGACGCGCGCGACGTGGCCCAGATGGTCTTCCTGCGAGTCTGGGAGCAGCTCGACCGGTACGACGAGACCTATTCCTTCAACACCTGGCTCTACCGCATCTCGACCAATCTCGCGATCGATTTCTTCCGGAGCAGCCGCAGCCGCGAGAAGGCCCACGTGGGAAGCTTGCAGATTGTTCGCCGGCGCGAGGCGGCCACGGGCGCGGAGACGACCCGGGCCACGGAAGACGGACAGGTCACGCGCCTCTTCGATCGCGTTTCGGCCCGGCTTTCCGGGAAACAAAAAGCGGCTTTCGTCCTGAGAGAGATGGAAGACCGCGACACGAGCGAGATCGCCGAGATCCTTCACTGCGGCGAATCCACCGTTCGCAACCACTTGTTCAACGCCCGGCGGATCCTTCGCCGCGAGATCGAGAAGATCTACCCTGGCTTCTTCACCGTGCCTGGGAAGGAGAAGGCATGAGCCTCTCCTGCCGCGAAGCGCTTGACGCTCTTCCCGGTTACGCCGCGGAGACTCTCGACTCTGAGATTCGACAGAGCCTCCGTGACCACGTGGCCACCTGCGGCGATTGCCGTGAAGTCGCGGTCCACACGGATCCTGGCATGTTGTTCAACGGGAGCGCTCCGATCAGTCCAACCACCGACGAGGAGGTAGCGCAGATCCTCGCGGGAGTGCGAGCCGGAATCGCCTGGAGGCAGGCCGAGCGCAAGCTGTCGGGCAACACTCGTCTCAGGCGGGGGACACCCCCGAGCCCCCGGGCGCGCCGGCGCGGAGTTGCCGCGGCGGCAGCCGCAGCCGTTGTGGCTCTGGCGCTGCTCGTTCCCGCGTCAACCCCCCGGCGGGGACCGCGCGCGGTCTCGAATCTCTCCGCTCCGCGTGTTCCAGCGCAAGGGCTAGGGCAAGCACAAGCACAAGCACAAGCGGAAACACAAGCACAAGCGCAAGCACAAGCATCAGGTCCGGTGGTTCCGGCCGCTCGGCCGGCATCCCTGGAGGTCCCGGCTTCGAAGTTTCCGGCAGACGCCACGATTTATGACTTGAGCAAGGGCGTCGGGGAACCTCGGGTGGTCTGGATCGTCGATCGATCGCTCGACATTTAAGTCGGGCGCTACAACGGTTTGGCCCCGACAGGGGCTGGTGGTTTCATTCGCGTGAGAAAAGCGATCCGCTTCGTGGCCTTCGTGGTCTTTGCGCTTCTGGCGTTCGCGCCGGCGGGTGCCGCCTCGCCCGGGAAAACGGCGTCGGAAGAGGCGTCGGTGCGCGTCTTCGTCCTGAGATACAAGAGGGTCGAAGAGGCCGCGCTCTTGATCCGGCCCCATCTCTCCGACTCGGCGTCGGTGACGCTGACGCAGAAGTTGAACGCCATGACCATTACGGACCGCGAAGAGAATTTGAAGACCATCGCCAAGGTCGTGGCGGCGTTCGATGTCCCTCCGAGGGGCTTTACGTTCGCCGTCAAGCTCGTTCGCGCCCGCGCGGATGTGCCGGCCGGCTCCATGGCCCAGGAAATCGGAGGCATCGGCGCGAAGCTGAAGACGATGTTTCAGTTCAATGACTACGCGCTGATCGATTCGGCCCTCTTGAAGGGTTCCGAGGGAACGGTCGTGTCCTACCGGCTTGGAGAGGAGTACGTCCTGACCTTCACGATCGGCGCCGCGGGCAATGGAGACGAACTGCTTCTCTCTCCGTTTCAGCTCTCGCGCTGGAAGAAGACGGATCAGGGACGCCTGTATCCGATGCCGCTGTACCGGGCCTCGATCCCGATCCTCCTGAACCAGACGCTCGTCGTCGGGGCTTCCCGGGAAGAAGGCTCGAAAAACGCCCTGATCCTGATCCTGCTTGCCCAGGAGGCCGCACGCCCGGGCCAGCCCGGCGGCAAGACGGTCGAGAAGAGATAGCGAGATGGCCCAATTCTCGGTAAAGACGGGTTGGCCGGACGGGACCGTCGCGCAGGAGGCGATTCTGGCCGCAGACGCGAGTGCTGCCCGCACGGAGGTCGAGCGGCGTGGCGGCCATGTCTTCGAGGTCCGGCGGCAGGGGATGGGCTGGAAGACAGACCGCCAGCGCCGAGGACGGGTTCGAATCGGCGACTTCCTCGTTTTCAACCAGGAGATGATCGCGCTTCTGAAGGCCGGCCTTCCGGTCGTCCACTCCTTCGAGATTCTTATGGAGCGGCAGGAGAGCCCCGTCTTGCGGCGAGTGCTGGCCGACGTCCGCGAAAAGGTGAACGCGGGCTCGTCGCTGTCGGACGCTTTTGCCGCACAGGGAGACATCTTTCCGCGCCTCTACTGGACCTCGCTGAAGGCGGGAGAAAAGTCGGGCGAGATCGAGGCGGTCCTGCGCCGCTACTTGAAGTATCAGAAGACCGTCCTCGGCCTTTCGCGCAAGGTGATCTCGACGCTGATCTATCCGGCGATCCTGATTCTCATTTCGGCCATTCTGATCATGATCCTGATGACCTTCGTGATTCCGCGCTTCTCCACACTCTACGAGGACTTCAACGCGGATCTCCCTCTGCTGACCTTGATCGTGATCCGCACCGCCGGCTTCCTCCGCGACAACGCCGCCCTGATCCTCGTGGGGGGCACGGTGCTCGTCTTTCTCCTGACCCGGTGGCTGCGCTCTTCGAGCGGGAGGGAATGGGGAGCTCGTTTTCTGCTGAAGATCCCCTTGATTGGAGGCATCTTCCTGCGCTTCGCGATCTCGCAGTTCACCCGCAGCCTCGCCACGCTGCTGGGGGGCGGCACCCCGCTCGTGCCCGCGATGGAAAACGCCGCCGACGCCATCGGAAACCTGCATGTCTCCAAGCGCGTGCGCAAAGTGGTGCCGCGCGTGCGCGAGGGCGGGGAGCTGTGGCGGGCGCTCGAGTCCACCGACATCTTCACCAACCTGACCATCGAGATGATCAAGGTGGGAGAGATGTCCGGAGCGCTCGAAGAGATGCTCTCTTCGGTCTCGGACTTCTATGACGAGGAAATCGACGTCCGACTGGCGCGGGTGATCTCCTTCGTGGAACCTGCAATTCTGGTCGGCATGGGAGGAGTCATCGTGACGATCCTGCTCTCCGTCTACCTGCCGATCTTCCGGATCATGTCGCAGATCAAGGGGTGAGCTATCAGCTTTCAGCTATCAGCTGTCACCGTTCCGGAGTGAGGAGACTCATGGCGAGAAACAACATTCGAAAGGGCCCTCGGCGATCGGCTGAAAGCTGAGAGCTGTGAGCTGAGAGCTGAAATATGGCCAAACAAATGGTTAACGGCAGCGCACTGGCGGCGACAGTCGAGGGGGAGACCCAGGCCGTGGCCCTGGCGCAACGCCTCGGATTGACCTACGTCGATCTGGCGTCTTTTCGTGTGGACCCGGACCTTTTCCGGTCGATCCCCGTCGAATGGATGCTCCGTTTCGCGTTCGTGCCGGAAAAGCGGACAGAAAAGGCCCTGACGATCATCTGCGCCGACCCGACCGACGTCGTCAAGCTCGATGAGCTCGAGCTCTTGGTCGGCGTTGCGCTCCGGCTCAAGGTCGGCAGCCGCTCGGCCATCAGCGACATCCTGCAGAAGAGCGAATCCTCGCAGAGGGTCCTGGACGAGGCGACGGAAGAGTTTCGGATGCAGCTCGTTTCCGAAGACGAGGAAGGGGAAGAGACCCTCACGATCGACCGGATCTCCCAGGACTCGTCTCCCATCATCAAGCTCGTCGATTCCATCGTCTTCAACGCGATCCAGCGGCGCGCCTCCGACGTCCACATCGAGACCCAGGAGAACGTCGTCGTGATCAAGTACCGCATCGACGGGGTCCTCTATCAGGCGATGGATCCGATCGACAAACGGCATCACGGAACGATCATCTCCCGCATCAAGGTCATGTCGGAGCTCGACATTGCCGAGAAACGCATCCCGCAGGACGGCCGTTTCAAGCTGCGGGTGCGCGGCCGGACCATCGACTTCCGCGTCTCGATCATGCCGACGGTCCACGGCGAGGACTCGGTCATCCGCATCCTCGACAAGGAATCCGCCAACGCCGAGTTCAAGAGCCTGAACCTCGACGTGCTGGGCTTCGACCCCGAGACAAAGAAGAAGGTGCGCAAGTTCATTCGGGAGCCCTACGGCATGGTTCTCGTGACCGGCCCCACGGGATCGGGAAAGACAACGACGCTCTATGCCTGCCTTTCGGAGATCCAATCGGTCGAGGACAAGATCGTCACGATCGAAGATCCCGTCGAATATCAGCTTCGCGGCATCACGCAGATTCCGGTCAACGAAAAGAAGGGGCTGACATTCGCCCGTGGTCTCCGGTCCATCCTCCGTCACGACCCCGACAAGATCATGGTCGGTGAGATCCGGGACGAGGAGACGGCGCAGATCGCCGTTCAGTCGGCGCTGACGGGCCACCTCGTCTTCACGACCGTCCACGCGAACAACGTGGTCGATGTGCTGGGGCGCTTCCTGAACATGAAAGTCGAGCTCTACAACTTCGTCTCGGCGTTGAACTGTGTGCTCGCGCAGCGCCTGGTGCGAAAGATCTGCGCGCATTGTCGCGTGGAGGCCGCCGTGTCTCCGGAGGCCTTCCGCGAAGCGGGACTCGATCCCGCCGCCATGGCCGGCCAGAAATTCTACGAGGGACGCGGGTGCCTCGAGTGCGACGGAACTGGTTTCCACGGCCGGATGGCGATTGCCGAGCTCCTGGACCTGTCGGACCGGATTCGGGGTCTCATCCTCGAGCGCCGCCCGGCCGCGGAGATCAAGAGAGCCGCCAAGGAGGAGGGAATGACCTTCCTGCGAGAGGTGGCTCTGGCCAAGGTCTTCGAAGGGTGGACGACTCTGAAGGAGATCAACAAGGTGACCTTTGTCGAATAAGCGCGCTCTCCGCCTTCAATTCCCCCCGTCCCCCAGTCCCCCAGTCTCCCCGTCCGAGGCTCAGACGGGGGGACGGGGCGACGGGGAGACGGGGAGATGGCTGCCATGAAGATCCCGTTTCTGAGAAACGTCGTCCCTCCGCACGTCTTTTGCCTGCTCTCGGAAGGCGTGACGTATGCGAGCGTGCGGCGTGATCCTCCCGTCGGGTTCGCGCAGTCGCGGCATTTTGCCTATCCGCCAGGAACACTGGGCGCGGGGCCGTCGGGGACTCCTCTCTTCTCGCGGGAGGCAATCGCGGAAGCCGTGGAGAGCGGACGGCGGCTTTCGGAAGGAAGGCTCTCCCGGGCGTCGGTCGTTTTTCCGGACGCCTGGACGCGCATGATGGCAATCGACTTCGACGCGCTCCCGAACTCGGAGGCCGCCGCGCGGGAGATGGTCACCTGGAAATTAAAGAAGCTCCTGCCGGGCATTACGGCCGACCTGACGGTCACCTACCGCGAAATGACTTCCGCCGGTTCCGCACGGCGTCTTCTCGTCGCCGCAGCCCCCACCGAGACTTTGGCCTCCATCGAGAGTGCGTTCGAAAGCGTGGGGGTCCGTGTCGGCGGCCTCTTTCCCGCGAGCCTTGTCCTTTTCGAAGGGCTGTCCGGGACCCTTCAGGCGCGCTCCTCGGGCGACTATGGCCTCGTCCGTCGAGCGAACGATTCCTTTGTCTTCGTCGTTGCCCGCGATGGCACACCGATCTTCTTCCGGCAGCGGCCGGCCGAGGAGGAGGAGGCCGATCACGAGCAGGAGATCCGGCTTTCGCTCTCCTACTACGCCGAGAAGCTCGAGGGGGCGGGCCTCTCGGCCCTGTTTCTTCACGATGAAACCCCGAAGGAGGCGTCTCTGTCAGGGGCGTTTCCCGTGGCGCCGCAGGCGCTTTCCGGAGCGTTGCTCGGAGCGGATGCCGCATTCGACGAGCGAATCACTGCCCGACCCGAGCTGCTCGCCGCCTTCGCCGCTGTCTATGGGCGCGGCTGATTCCCGATGAACGAAACGCTGAATTTCGCCCGCCGCCCCTTTCGCGATGAGCGGCCGGTTCTCCTGGTGGCCGGCGTTTTGTTGGCCGCCGCGGCGATCCTGTTGATCGCCAACGTTCGACTCTACACGGCCTTCCAGCGGGAGGTCGGCGGGACGAACGACCAGATCGCCAATCTGGAAACTCGCCGCGCGGCCGCCCAGCGGGAATCGCAGCAGGCCCGCGACGCGTTGAACAATTACCGCGTTTCGAGCCTGGCGCAAGAGAGCCGGGGCTTGCTTCGGCTGGCCGAAGAGCATCGCTTTTCCTGGACGACTCTGCTGGCGCGCCTCGAGCGTGTCTTGCCGCCCGAAGTGCGCGTGACGCGCCTGACACCCCACTTCGAACCCAACGGCGTGACTCTGGGCTTGACCCTCGTGGGGAAGGACTCGGACAGTGTCGTTCGGACAATCGCCGCATTGTCGCGCGACCCCGCCTTCTCGCTCGTCGATCTGAAGTCCGAAGCAACGCCCGAACAGGGCGTGCCCGAAGGCCACACCTTCGAGATCGATACCCGATACGCTGTGCGGGAAGGCGCGCCCGCGGGGATCGCGCGATGAGCAGCCGGCAGAGCGTCTGGCGCCGCCGCGCGGGGCTGCTGGCCTTGGCCACGCTGCTCGCCGCGGGCAATCTCGCGTTTTTTCTCTGGTACCGATCCACGACACAGGATCGGGAGCGGTCCCTGGAGGCCCGCCGTGCGCAGCTCGACAAAGAGGTCGAGTCGGTCCAGGCGGAGGCCGCGCGTCTCTCCGGCCAGCGGGAGCGCCTTTCCCAGGTCTCCTCGGCGATCACGGAGTTCTACGCCCGGCGGGTGGGTTCGCGGCGCGAATCGCTCGCGCCCGTCGTGGAGGAGATCCACACCGTGCTTCGCCGCGTCGGGGTGAACCCCGCTCAGATCTCTTACTCGATCCAGACCGTGAGCGACCTGCCGCTGACGGAAATGCGCATCACGTTCTCCTTCCGAAACGATTACGCGAAGTTCAAGCAGCTCCTCGCGGCTTTCGAGTCGGACCGCAGGTGGATCGTCATCCGGGACGTCAATCTCTCCCGGGACTCCGACTTCCCCGGAGGGGTTCAGGTACACATCCAGCTCTCCACGTACTTCGCAGGAGAGACCGACGTGCGACCGCGCGCGGCGACCGCGGCAACGGCGTCGACGGCGGGGAAAGGGTCGCGTCGATGAAGATCGCGCTCGGCAACCGGCGCCAGCTGTTGCTCTGGGGAGGCCTGACGGTCGTTCTCGTGCTGGCCCTGGTTCGCATGCAGAAACGGCCCGATATTTCGCCGACGCCGGTAGCGACTCGCTCGGGCAGGGCGACGCCGGTGCCCGGTGACGAGGAACGCGCGCCTTCTTCCCGGCCGCGCGGAGGGCGCGAAGAGAAGAAGGTCAGCCCGGACGAGGTGCCGATTTTCGAGACGCGCGATCTGGACGCGGCCGGGTCCCGGCAGGCACCGAGCGGACGGAACATCTTCGATTTCCGGGTTCCGACGCCTCCGCCTCCCCCCACACCCACGCCTCCGCCTCCGCCGGCGCCCGTGTGCGGCAATCCCGTTTTCCAGGGGCCCTGTCCGCCTCCGCCGCCGACACCGACTCCTCCGCCTCCGGAGATCACCTTCAAGTTCATCGGGACGTTCGGACCGAAAGACGCCCCGATCGCGGTGCTCACACAGGCAGGCCAGGTCATCAACGCCCACGAGGGAGAAGTGGTCTTCGGCCAATTCATTCTGCGAAGAATCAACTACGAATCCATCGACGTCGGTTTCAAGGAACGGGATCCGAAGGACACGCGAAGAGTGGGGCTGACGCCATGAAGGAGTTCAAAGGTCAAAGTTCAAAGTTCAAAGTTTCCGATTTGAACCTTCAACCTTGAACCTTGAACGTTGAACCTTGAACTGGGAACGAAGAGGTAGACCTGCGATGAAATCATTGAGGACTCTTGGATTGGTTGCCTTGACGGTTGGCGCGACCTTCTGCGCCGGCTCGGGGGCCTACCGCCAGGCGGTGGAGGAAGAGACGGCCCAGCATTGGGACGCCGCGGTTCTCAAGTACGCGCATGCCCTGGATCTGGATCCGGGCAACAGCAGATACAAGGTCGCCTTGAAGCGGGCCAGGATCAAGGCGTCGCAGGTCCACTTCGAAAAGGGAAAGCTCTACCGAGCGTCCGGGCGGCCGGAGCTCGCGGTCGTCGAGTTGGAGCAGGCGGTGGCGCTGGATTCGACGAATCAGTACGCCGAGACGGAGCTGAAAAAGGCGCTGGAAGAAGCGCAGAAGTTCGCCGCCGCGCGCGCGGGCACCACGAAGCTCGAGGACATGAAGAAGAAGGCGCGCGGCTCCCGCCCCCGCGCCCCGATGCTCGAGCCGGCCAGTGACAAACCGATCAACCTGAACTTTCCCCAGCCACGGCCGATCAAACAGATCTACCTGGCGCTGGCATCGGCGGCCGCGATCAATGTCATCTTCGATCCGCAACTGAAAGATGACAATGTAAGTATTGTATTGACGAACATGAATTTCCAGAACGCGCTGGAGACGCTCATGCGTCAGGAGAACCATTTCTACAAGATCATCGACGAGAAGACGATCCTGATCGCGGCCGACACGCCCGCCAACCGGAAGACCTACGAGGACCTGGTCCTGCGGACCTTTTACCTGTCCAATGGAGATATCACGGACGTCTCCAACGCGCTGCGCAACCTGCTGCAGACGACGCGCATCTATCCCAACAAGGCGGAAAACTCCATCACGCTCCGAGACACGGCCGACAAGGTTGCGATCGCCGAGAAGATCATCGAGCAGAACGACAAGCAGCTGGCGGAAGTGGTCGTCGACGTGGAGCTGCTGCAGATCAACACGACGAACACGCAAGACCTCGGCCTGCTGCTCTCTTCCTACACGGTCGGGGCGGCGGCGCCCGCGCCCGGCGGCACCACCGATCTCGGCGCACCGATCGCCGCGGGCGGGGCGTTCACGTGGGACCAGTTGAAAGATCTGTCGATCCGCTCTTTCGGCTTCACGATCCCGTCGGTGACCTACAACTTCATCAAGAACAACACCAATGCGGAGCTGCTGGCCAAGCCACAGCTGCGGATCTCGGAAGGCCAGAAGGCCCAGCTCATCATCGGAGACCGCGTCCCGATCCCGACAACGACCTTCAACACGGGCACGACGGTCGGCGGAAACATCGTTCCGATCACGTCCTTCCAGTACCAGGACGTCGGCATCAAGATCGAGGTCGAGCCACGAGTCCACCACAACAAAGAAATCACCATGAAGCTGGCTGTGGAGGTCTCCAACCTGAATGGATCGAACACCGTGACGCAGGGGCAGAGCCAGCCGATCATCGGAACTCGGACCATCTCGTCCAACATCCGCTTGAAAGACGGGGAGACGAACTTCCTGGCCGGGCTCTTCCAGAACGTCAAGAGCAACAACACGGACACGATTCCGTTCCTGGGAGACATCCCGGTGATCGGGCGCCTCTTCTCGCGCAAGAAGACGGATAACAACACGACGGACCTCGTGCTGACCCTGACGCCTCACATCATTCGCATTCCGGACATCACCGAGGAAGACCTGGCGCCTCTGTACGTCGGGACCGACTCGAACATCTCCTTCGCGGGGACGCCGCGCATCGAGACTCCGGGAATCCCCGGACCGTTCGACTTCCAGCGGCCCACGCCGGCGCCGCCGCCTCCTCGCGCGACGACGCCGGGCCCGGTGAACCTCGTTCCGACTCCGATCAGTCCCTCTTCGGACATCTTCTCGCCGCGCAACCAGGTTCCGACGCAGCCTCCGGTGACTCCGCAGCCACGGCCATTCGGCGAGGCGGTGGCGGTTCCCGCGTCCGGCATCAGCTCCGTCAGCTTCGACTTCGATCCCGGCAGCATCTCCCTGGCGCCGGGTCAGCAGCGTTCCCTTCTCGTGCGCGCCACCGGGGAAGAGACGATGGCCAACACGTCGATCTGGATCCGGTTCGACCCGGCCGTGGTCGCGGCGGTGGCCGTCCGGCCGATCCTTTCCGACACCGGCGTGGCGGACGCGCACATCGAGAAGGGGAGGGTCGTCATCGAGATCCCGTCGGCCATCGCGCTTTCGGGGACGCGAGCCTTCGCCGAGATCACTCTTCAGGGAATCGCTCCGGGCAAGTCCTCTCTCACCTTCGAGAAGACACCGTCCGACGGGGCCACCACGTCGAGCGCCGCGGTGGAAGTGAAATGACCGTGAGACGTGAGACGTAAGACGTGAAGAAGAGTTTAGGAGTTCGAGGTTGGCGGCAGGGCGGGCAATCGTCCGTCTCACGTCTCACGTCTCACGTCTCACGCCAGCGCGGCTTCACCATGGTGGAGCTCGCGGTCGTGGCCTCGATCATCGCGATCCTGGCGGCCATGGTGGTCCCGGTCGTCCGGTACACGGTCAAGAGGCAGGACGAGCTCGAGCTGCGATTCGAGCTCCGCACGATGCGCGACGCGATCGACAAGTACAAACAGTTCTCCGACGCGGGCCTGATCCAGCCCAAGCTCGGCTCGGAAGGATTTCCGCCCGATCTGGAAACGCTCGTGGATGGTGTTTCGCTGGTGGGACAGATCAACAAGAAGCAGAAATTTCTGCGCAGGATCCCCGTCGATCCGATGACGAAGAAGGCGGAATGGGGCAAACGCAGCTTTCAGGATGATCCCGACACGATCTCCTGGGGCGGTCAGAACGTCTACGACGTGTTCTCTCTCTCCCCGAACCGGGCAATCGACGGGACGTTCTATAAGGACTGGTGAGATGAAGAAGTCGGTAGTCGATAGTCGACAGTCGGTAGTGTGTGAGACCGGGCCTCGGGACTACCGACTACCGACTACTGACTACCGACTCCGCGCGGAGCGCGGCTTTACCCTCCTCGAGCTCCTGGTCGTCATGACCATCATCGGGATCCTGGCGGCGATCGCGGTGCCGGCGCTGAAAAATTCGCCGCAGCGCGCGCGGGAGGCGACGCTCAAGGAAGATCTCTTCGCGATGCGCAGCGTCATCGACCAGTATCACGGAGACAAGGGCAACTACCCGGCTGACCTCGCGACGCTGGTGACCGACGGCTACCTGCGAAAGATCCCCGTCGATCCGATGACCAAGTCGGCCGACACGTGGGTCCTGGCCTACGAAGAGGCTTCGACGGACCAGCCCGCCGACCAGCCCGCCACTCCGGGGATCGTGGACATCCACAGCGGCTCGACCGACAAGGCCCTGGATGGAACGCTCTACAAGGACTGGTAGCTGTCAGCTCTCAGCTTTCAGCACTCAGACAGAGATTTTTGCAGAAAGCCCGTCTAGCTGAAACCTGAGAGCTGATAGCTGAAAGCTGAAAGCTTCCCTGTAGTGCTCCCCCGATGAACCGATGAACCGATGAACCGATGAACCGATCAAGGCTGACAAGTACCCAACAGGGCTTCACGCTCGTCGCGGTCGTCATCGGCATCGCGATCCTGACGATCTTGATCGCGGCGGTCGCGCCTTCGATCGGCGTCGTCATGAAGCGGGATCGTGAAGCCGAGCTGATCTTTCGCGGCCGACAGTACGCGCGCGCGGTCGGCCTATTTCAGAGGCGCTACGGTCGCTATCCGAACCAGTTGAAGGAGCTGTACGAGAACCGGCCGCGGACGATCCGCCACCTCTGGAAAGACCCCATGTGCAACTGCGACTTCCAACCCCTGATCCAGGGAATGCCCTGCGGTCCGATCGGCGTCGGGCAGCCCCCGGGTGCTCCCCAATTTGCGGGGCCTACCCCGACGCCGACTCCCTCGAAGACAGCCTTCGGCTCTCCCACCGGCCAGCAGGTCGTCGGCCCGATCGTGGGGGTACGGTCCTCGGTGCACAAGGAGGGTCTGCGGGAGTGGCGCGGCCAGAAGTTCTACGACCAGTGGTGCTTCATCGTGGGTGACGCCGACCGGGACACCACCGGGAATCTGCCGGGGCAGGGTCTTCCAGTAGTCCCCCTCTTTCCAACGCCGCGTAAATAATTGTTCCGTAAGACTTTAGCCGACAGGACCTCAGAGGGCGGAAGGGTGACAGGTTAGAATGAGGGTTCCCACCGGGAGACCCGATGACCCGCAAATTCATCCTCGACAACGGCGCTACCGTCCTGATCGACCGCATGCAGGACGTGCGCTCTTTCACCCTGGGATTCTTCGTTCGCACGGGCTCCGAAAACGAGCCGCCCGAGCTGCAGGGAATCTCTCATTTCCTCGAGCACGTGCTCTTCAAGCGAACCCGGCGCCGGTCGACCGTGCAAATCGCGCGGGAGATCGACCTTCTCGGCGGCGATGTGGACGCGTTCACAACCCGGGAGTACACGGGCTTCTACGCCCATACCCTCGACTCCCGGTTCGCGGAGGCCCTGGATCTCCTGGGGGACATGGTTCTCTCTCCGGCCTTCGACGCGACGGATGTGGAGGTCGAGCGCGGAGTGATCCTGGAGGAGATCGGCGAGGCCAATGACAACCCGGACGATCTGGTTCACGAAGTCTTCGTGCGCTCTTTCTGGAAGAGCCACCCGCTCGGGGCGCCGATCCTCGGGACCGCTGCGAGCGTTCGCGCGCTTACTCCTGCTGATCTCTACCGGTACTATCGCGATCGCTACACGCCTGCCAATCTGATCGTCTCTGTCGCGGGGCACGTGCGGGAGCGGGAGGTCGCCGAAGGCGTCGAGCGGCTCTTTCGCCGGCGAACGGCCCGACGTGGAAATGCCTCGCGGAAGCGACTCGCCGGGCGGCCGCGCGGCCACCAGCACGTCACGCTGACTTCCCGCCACGGTCTCGAGCAGGTGCACGTCTGCTTCGGTACGGAAGGCCCTTCCCAGGCCTCGGGCCGGCGCTTCGCGGCCAATCTGCTCGACATCATCCTTGGGGGCGGCATGTCGTCGCGCCTCTTCCAGGAGGTGCGTGAGAAGCGCGGCCTGGCCTACACGATCGCTTCCTCGCTCAACGCCTACCGCCTTGGCGGATACGAATCGATTTCGGCGGCCTGCGCTCCGAAGAACCTGACGCGCCTTCTCGAGGTGACGCTGCGCGAGCTCAAACGTCTGAAGCACGAGGGAGTTCGACCGCGCGAGCTCGCCTGGGCCAAGCAGAATCTGACGGGCAACATGGTGCTCGCGCTGGAATCGACCATCTCTCGCGCCTCCCAGCAGGCGCGCCACGAGTTCTACTTCGGCCGGTCGATTGCCGCCGAGGAGCTCGTCGCCCGGGTGGAATCCGTGAAGGCGGTCGAGGTGGACGAGGAAGCCGAACGCCTGCTCGACGGCCGGACGCTCTCCCTTTCCGTCGTCGGGAATGTCGGGAAGCTTCCGTTTTCCGCTCCCGACCTGGCCTCCGCCCTCTGATTCACGGGACGTCCTTGAGGGCCGCGCGGTAGGTCCTCTCCCTTTGCGCGAGCTCCGACCGGAGGGCGGCGTACTCGGGGGAACTGCGGATTGGGGAGAGCATCGGGTCCCCGTCGAAGCAGATGAGGCAGGAAAGGCCGGTTTTGGCTGCCCGGGCGAGCAAGGCAACGGCGCCCGCGGCGTCTCCCTGTTGGGCGCGGGCCTCAGCCAGGAAATGCAGAGCATGGTGGACGTGTCCGCGCTGCGAATCCGCGGCGAGGATCTGCCGCTCGAGAGCCCCGATCTCCTTTTGCCCGGCGAGCACGCGCGCCAGGGCGAGCAGAGCGGGAACGATCGCATCGTTCGCCGGCGCCTTCGCCTGGAGGGCCTCCACGTCGGGCAGCACGCGGGACGGGTCTTCGATCATCAGGCGGTCCCAGTTGATCTGCCATTGGGTCACGAATGTGTTCCGGTGTTCGGGCGGCAGCTGCCGGAAAAGGGAGAGAGCTGCCCGATGGTCCCCGACCCGCGATTTCAGGACGGCCTGCTGCTGAAGGACGTCGGCACTGGAGGGGTATACCCTTTTCGCCTCGACGAGCTGTGCCTGACCCTCCGGGATCCAGCCGTAGTGCTGGTAGATCCGCGTCAGGTCCAGACGCGCAATCTCGAGGTTCGGCGCCAGGGCGATTGCCTGCTTCAGTTCCCGGACGGCGGGGACGACATTCCAGTTGCCTGAGGGGGACCAGTAAACGGAGGCCAGCGCGACATGGGGCTCAGCCAGCTCCGGGTCCAGCTCGATCGCGCGCCGGGCGTCCGCAACCACGCCTTCGTAGCCCGACGGCGCCGGGACGAAGAAATTCAGCCACGCGCGCGCGTAGGCGCGAGTCGCGATCGCGCGGGCGAAGTCGGGCGCTTCACGGAGGATCTCGTCCAGAGTGCGGACGATCTCCTGCTTGGTCGGGATGTCCGCGAGCGCAATCGCGGAAAGACGCGCCCGAACGCTGAGATACTTCTCCAGGGTGCCGTCGGGGATTGCCTGCGACTGGCGCAGGGCGCGCTTCTCGCCGGGATCGAGCTCCAGGCGCAGCCGCTCCACGATCCGGCGGGAGATCGCATCCTGGAGCTCGAAGAGCTTGCCTTCCGGGAGATCGATGTGCTCGCTCCAGAGGATCGCGCCGCGCGAGAGGTCGGTCATCTGCACGGAGACACGGGTCGTCCCTTCCAGTCGCTGAAAGGTCCCTTCGAGGACCGCGTCGACGCCGAGCTTTCTGCCGACCTCCTGTGTCTCCACAGCCTGCGTCTCGTAGCGGGCGATCGCGCTCGTCGGCCGGACTGTCAGTTCGCGAAGCGAGGCAAGCCGGCCGATCAAGGAGTCGGCCAGGCCGAGGCCGAAGTGTTCGAGCGAGGCGTCCTGGCTGATGCCGCGGAAAGGGAGCACGGCGAGCGTCCTCGGGGCCCGCGCTGCGCCACCGGGCCGCAGCCGCGGCAGGAGGAGAGCGGCGATCCCGAGCAGGGCGAGAACGAGAGCGGCGACAACCGCCGCTTTGGGGAGTGACAAACGCCCGCGCGACGGAGGGCGGAAGGAACGAGGGACGGCGGCGCCCTCGGCGGCGACGGCCCGCAGGTCGTGAGCCAGGTCGGCGGCGGAGTGGTAGCGGTTTTCGGGCCTCTTCTCCAGGCAACGGCGCAGGATCCGATCCATCTCTGCCGGGAGACCGGCGTGCACGGTGGCCCCGGCGTCAGGCTCCTCCTTCAGGATCGCGTTGAGAGTCTCGATCCTGGAGTCCCCGCGGAATGCGCGCCGC
Organism: Acidobacteriota bacterium; assembly: GCA_046728075.1. Taxonomy (GTDB): domain Bacteria; phylum Acidobacteriota; class Thermoanaerobaculia; order UBA5066; family Gp7-AA6; genus JBKPDV01. The sequence continues at coordinate 27,040 of JBKPDV010000030.1, forward strand.
CCTGTGGCCATCTCATAGAGCACCGTGCCCAGAGAGAAGATGTCCGAGCGGCCGTCCGGCCGTTCCCCGCGGACCTGCTCGGGGCTCATGTAGCCCACCGTCCCGGCGATGGTCCCGATCTCCGTGGACGCCGGATCTGCAGTCAGAGCATCCTCCGGCGCTTCGGCGAAAGGGCGGCGCTCGATGCGCTGAACGAGGCCGAAGTCGAGGATCCTGGCGGCGCCGTTTCGGCCGAGGATGATGTTTTCCGGCTTGATGTCGCGGTGGACGAGCCCCTTCTCGTGAGCCGCGGCGAGGCCCTCGGCAACCTCCGACCCGATTCGAGCGGTCTCGTGCATCGGCAGGGGCCCGGACAGAAGAAGGCAACGCAGCGTCTCCCCGTCGACCAGCTCGGTGACCACGTACCGCAACCCTTCCGCTTCTCCGACATCGAAGAGGGGAACGATGTGGGGGTGTGAAAGCGAAGCCACGGCGCGCGCTTCCTTCTCGAAGCGCCGGATGCTGTCGGGATCGCTCGCGGTGTCTGCGGACAGGATCTTGACCGCCACCTCGCGACCGAGCCTCGCGTCTCCTGCCCGGTAGACCTCACACATCCCGCCCCTGCCGAGAGTGCCTCGGATCTCGTAAGGACCGAGCCGGGTGCCGGAGGAAAGGCTCATAGCGTCTGGGCAAGATATGGTAGTCCCATGGCGGAAGTTCGCGTACTTTTGACGGTTCTGCCTCACGGCGAAGGGCTCGGCCTGCCCGGTTACGCGAGCGCGGGGGCCGCCGGCTGCGATCTGCGCGCCGCCGTCGAGCGAGACCTCGTGGTCGCGCCGGGAGAGCGGGCTCTCGTGCCGACCGGCGTCGCGGTCGCGATTCCGGAGGGGTACGAAGGCCAGGTGCGGATGCGCAGCGGGCTCGCCGCGCGGCATGGCCTCGCGGCTCTGAATGCTCCGGGAACCATCGACAGCGACTACCGCGGCGAGATCCGCGTGATCCTGGCGAACCTCGGTTCGGAGCCGGTCACGCTCGTTCGCGGAGACCGCATCGCGCAGCTCGTCTTCGCGCCGGTGGCGCGTGCGCGATTCGAGAAGGTGATGAAGTTGCCCGAAAGCGAGCGCGGCAGCGGAGGGTTCGGGTCGACGGGCAAGGAATAGCTGTCAGCTCACAGACTTCAGCTCTCAGCCCAGACGATTGTCTGGCGACGTTTCGCCATCACCGCCCGGACAAACAGCGACTGACCCAGAAACGGGTGGCCAATCGGAGATAGCTGATAGCTGAAAGCTGAAAGCTGCTAATCTAGATTCGTGCGCGTCACCATCCTCGCGTCGGGTTCCGGAGGGAACTCGTGTCTGGTGGAGTCGGGAGCGACGCGCGTGCTCGTCGACGCAGGACTCTCGGCGCGGGAGCTGGAGCGCCGGCTCGAGGCAAGACAGGTGGCACCCGAAACGATTCAAGCCCTGTTCCTGACGCACGAGCACGGGGACCACGCCAGCGGGGCGCTCACCTTCGGAGCTCGCTGGAGCTGTCCGATCTTCGCGACAGCGGGCACAGCCGACGCGATCGGTCTGGACGGAACGCTCTTTTCTCCCTTCGTCCGCGTGGATTCGGGGCGCGAGGGCCGCGTCGGGTCGATCGGATTCCGAGCTCTGGCAATCCCGCACGACGCCAACGAGTCCGTCGCCTATTCCTTCGAAGCGGACGACGCGCGGATGGTTATCGCCTCCGACCTGGGCCGGGCGGAGACGGGTTTTGTCGACTTCCTGCGCGAGGCCACGACGGTTTTGCTCGAGTTCAACCACGACGAGGACATGCTGCGCGACGGGCCCTACACGTGGGGGCTCAAGAAGCGCATCTCGGGAGGATTCGGTCACCTCTCCAACCGGCAGTCGGCCGATGCCGTGCGCTGTGCGGCCGGACCAAAGTGGAAGCGCGTCGTCGCGACTCACCTCTCCCGCACCAACAACACGCCGGCGCTCGCCCTGGCCGCCCTCGCCGAGGCGCTCGAGCGCTCGGGTTGGGAGATTCCCTTCGACGTGGCGGACCAGATCCGCGGCTGCGAGGTCTTCGAGGCATGAAGGTCGAGGTCCGCGTCTATCCGAAGGAAGGGGTGCTCGATCCCCAGGGGAAAGCCATCGCGGGAGCCCTCTCGCGTCTTGGCCACGCCTCGGTGACCGATGTCCGGGCGGGGAAGATCTTTTTCCTCGAGGTGGCCGGAGGCGATCCGAGAGCGGCCGAAGCAGAGGCGCGCAAGATGGCCGAGGAGCTGCTCGCCAACACCGTCATCGAAGGCTTCGACGTGAGGGTCCTGTGATTCCCGCTTCTTGCTTCCCGCTTCCCGCTTCCCGTCCCTCATGAAATTCGGCGTCGTCGTCTTCCCGGGCTCCAACTGCGACCAGGACTGCTACCACATTGCCAAGGATCTGCTCGCCTGCGAGGCGGAGTACGTCTGGCACCACGAGAGGAACCTGAAAGGAGCCGATGTCCTGATTCTTCCCGGCGGATTTGCCTACGGCGACTACTTGCGCGCCGGCGCTCTCGCGCGTTTCTCCCCGGTGATGGAAAGCGTCGCCGACTTCGCGCGGCGAGGCGGCCCCGTCCTCGGGATCTGCAACGGTTTTCAGGTCCTGCTCGAAGCGGGCCTGCTCCCGGGAGCGGTCCGCGTCAACCGCGGGTTGCGTTACGTCTGCCGCGATGTCCATCTTCGCGTCGAGAGCTGCGAGACTCCCTTCACGCAACTCTACGAGAGAGGGAGCGTCGTGAAGATGCCGATCGGACACATGGAGGGCAACTACACCGCACCCGCCGCGGAGCTCGACGCGCTCGAAGGCGAGAATCGCGTGGTCTTCCGTTATTGCGATCCTTCCGGAGACGTCACCGACGCCGCCAATCCGAACGGGGCGGATCGCGGGATCGCGGGCGTTTCCAATCGCGAGGGCAACGTCGTCGGCCTGATGCCTCACCCGGATCGCTGCTCCGAGACCCTTCTCGGCAATGACGCCGGGAGAAAGATGTTCGAATCCGCGGTGCGCGCGATGGCAGCCAGGTAAATTTTTCAGGACGCGGCTTTCCGGTCCGAGAGAGCATCCTTCCGCCGCTCTGAAGCTTGAGAGCGCATTCCTGAAGACTTTTCAATCGCGGCCGGAGGAATCCTCCAAAAGATTTCCATGCCCGTGAATCCGGAAGAAAAATACGCGAGAATCCGTTGGAAGACCTGAGCCAAACAGTGAACGACGGGATTCTCGGGCTGATGCTCGCTCGCGCGAATCTGTTCGCCGATCGCGTCGCATTGTCGGTGCGAGAGCAGGGCCGTTATCGGGAAGTGTCCTACGGAGAGCTGAACGCGCGCGCGCGGGCGCTGTCGGATCACCTGATCTCGTGCGGCCGGCCGGCCGGATACCGCCTCGCGATCTTTTCCGAAGGCCGGCCGGAGTGGGCGATCGCGTTTCTCGCCGCGATCCGCGCGGGAGCGGTGATCGTTCCTCTCGATCCCAAGCTTCCCGCCTCCGAGCTCGCGCGCCTGATGTCGGATGCGCAGATTCGTGTGCTGTTCACCTCGCCGATGCTCGCGCCCGTGGCGCAAGAGGCAGCGGCCGCGACGCCTTCGGTCGAGCAGGTCTATGTCTCCGGCGCTTTGCCTCGCGGCGGCCGCGCCCTCAGCGTGGACGAGCTTCCCGAGGCACCTCCCCAGGAAGCGGCGGAGCGCCGGCCGGAAGAGGTCGCTCTCATCGTCTACACCTCGGGCACCACGGGCCGGCCTCGCGGCGCGATGATTCGCTTCTCCAGCCTCGTCTTCGAAGTCGGGACCCTTTCGGAGCTCGTCCCGGTCGCTCCGGACGACGTCTTCCTCTCGATGCTTCCGCTCTCTCATCTGCTCGAGCTGACCGGAGGATTGCTCTGTGTTCTGTTCCGCGGCGGACAGGTCTGCTACGGACAGACTCTGCTCCCCGAGGAGCTCGCCCGGATCGCCGCCGAGCGCAGAGTGACCCAGCTCGTGACGGTGCCTCTCTTTCTGAAGCTGCTGAAAGCGGAGGCGGAGCGGGGGGCGCTGGCTCCCTCCTGGCTCATTCGCCGACTGGTCGTCGGAGGCTCGACTTTGGATCCGAGCCTCGAGGATTTCTTCGAGGCGGCCGGCATCGAGGTCTTCCAGGGCTATGGCCTGACGGAGTGCAGCCCGGTCGTCGCCGTCAATTCGATCCTGGGCCGCCGCCGGGGAACCGTCGGCCGTCCCCTTCCGGGTGTGGAGGTGCGTATCGCCGGCGGTTCCAACGGCGCCGGTGAGATCTGGACGCGCGGACCTCACGTCATGAAGGGCTATCTCGGCGACGAGGAGGCCACCCGCGCGATGATCGACGAAGACGGTTGGTTGAAAACGGGCGATCTCGGCCAGATCGACTCCGACGGTTTCCTTTCGATCACCGGCCGGCTCAAGAACGTGATCGTTCTCGGCAGCGGTTTGAAAGTGCAGCCGGAGGAAGTCGAAACGGCGCTCGCAGAAAGTTCCGTCTTCGCGGACCTGTGCGTTCTCGGCGCCATCGCGCGCGACGGGCTGCGGGCGGGGTCCGAAGAAGTCTGCGCCGTCATCGTTCCCACCGATCGCGCGGCCGGCCATGCCGAAATCGCGCAAGAGGTCGAGCGAAGGGCGGCGGATCTCGCGCCGCACAAGCGCCCGACTCGGGTGGTGCTCCACCCCGGCCCTCTGCCGTACTCGACCACGCGCAAGGTCCGGCGCGGAGAGCTTTCCGCCTGGTTGGCCGGCGCGGTAGGGTCGACCTCGTGAATCCGGCCACGCTCCTGGTTCTCCTTCTCGACTTTGCGTGCATCGGCGCGTTGCCGATTCTTTTCTTCCGCCGCGACGGGAGGTTGAACCTCAAGTGGTGGGCGACTGCCTTCCCGTTTTTCCTCTGCCCGGCGCTGCTGGTCGCCGGTTTTTTCGGAGTCCTCCCTCTGTCGTATGCGTTTGCGGCGGTCTATCCCGGACAGCAGATCGCGCCGATCCCGTTCGCGATCGGCTCGATCGCTCTGATCTTCCTCACTCTGGGGACTCACCACACCCGGATCTCGCTCTGGCACCAGTCCAACGATGCCCCTGCGGGCGTCGTGACCTCCGGCGCCTACCGTTACATCCGCCATCCGTTCTACACGTCCTTCCTCGTGGCCTTCGCCGCGGCCGATCTTTTTTTTCCGCATCCGGCCGTCGTGGCGCTTTCGCTCTACGAGCTCGCCGTGCTGCATTGGACGGCGGCCGGCGAGGAACGCAGGCTGCGCGCATCGGCGTTCGGCGAGGAATACGCGAAATACATGGCTCGATCGGGACGATTCTTCCCCATGCTTCGCCGGAGCTCGAGATGACGGACGTCTTCCTGGCGGGGATCGGCTTCGCTCTGGGAGAGATCCGGGAGACGCTCGAGGAAGCGGCCGCGGCAGGTCTTCTGAGCTGCGAAGCCGCCGCACTCTCCGAGGCCGGGTTCCGCTTCCATCATCGCAGTGCTCCGGGCTCGACGGCCTACGACCTGGCCCTGCGCGCCGCGCGCGCGATCCCCGAGGGCGCGCACGAGATCGACGTCGTTCTCTACGCGACCTGCCTTCCCTGCAACGGCAACCTCGGCACCGAGGAGGATTTTCAGAGGACGCGCGACGTCAAGACGATCATGGACTTTCCGGCGAGCCATCTGCAGGCGGACATCGGTTTCGAGTCGGCCTCCGTCATCGGTCTGAATCAGCAGGCGTGCACCGGCCTGCTGGGAGCCCTGCGAATCGGCCGCGCCCTCATGGCGGCAGAGCCGGAGACGGAGCGAGCTCTCTGCCTGACAGCGGACCGTTTTCCCGAGGGCGCGCTGTATTCGCAGTCCTACAACCTGATCTCCGATGGCGCGGCGGCCTGCATCCTCTCCCGTTCCGGCGGGGACTACCGGCTCCTCGCCTCCCACGCGAGAACGAGCGGGGCGCTGGCTCGCGCCGCCGATGAAGAGGTGGCCGGAACGTACTTCGCCCACACGCACCGGCTCATCCACGAAACTCTCGCCAAGGCCGGGCTCGCGATCGGCGCCGTGGACTGGTTCGTCGCGCAGAACATGAACCGCAAGGCGCTCGAGATCCTGGCCCGACTTCTCCCGCTCGATCCGGCGCGCATCGTCGCGCCCACGCTACCCGAGATCGGCCACGTGATCAGCGGCGACAACCTGATCAACTTGAAGTGCCTGACCGAGCGGGGAGCGATCCAGAAAGGGCAGAAGGTCCTGATGGCCATGGCGGGCTACGGCCTGAACTGGCAGTGTGCGATTCTGGAGAAGACGTGAAGGAGGACACCGCCCGCCTCGTCGAGAAGCTGTGCGTCGCTTCGCAGGGAGACTTCGGGTCGCCCTACGAGTTCGCGTGGCCCGATCGGCTGCCGGAGGATGCGTGGCACTTCTCGCCGGAGCTCCTCTCGACAGCAGGGACCCCGGCCGGGGAAAAGCTTTCATCGGAGGAGACCCGGCGGTTGAGCTTCTTCGAGGCTGTCAATTTCTTCAGTCTTAACATCCATGGGGAGCGGGCGCTCCTCGAAGGACTGGCTGCCCGCTTATACCGCGATGATCTGTACACGCCTTACCTTCACCACTTCCTGGACGAAGAGAACAAGCACATGGTGTACTTCGGCACCTACTGCCTTCGCTACGCCGGGAAGATCTATCCGGATCGGAAGATGGCCTTGCCCAGAGACTACGCGGAAGGGGAGGAGGATTTTCTCTTCTTCGCGAGGGTCCTTCTCTTCGAGGAGCTCGTGGACGTCTACAACCGGCGCATGGCGCTCGACGAGCGCTTGCACTCCGTCGTTCGCGAGATCAACAGAATGCACCACCGGGACGAAGCGCGTCATCTCGCGTTTGGCCGGCGCATCGTCGCGGAGCTCTTCGAGCGCCACGCTCCGGGCTGGCCGGCGGAGGTGCTCGGCGAAGTGCGGCGGTCCCTGCCGGAATACGTGCTCGCGACCTGGAAGGAGTACTTCAACCCGGACGTTTATCGCGACGCGGGGATGCCTGGACCTCACGACGTCGCGCGGGAGGCGTTCGCCTCCGATGCGGCTCGCGCGCGCCGCCGCGAGGTGAGCGGACCGGCCCTGCGTTTTCTGGTGTCGGCCGGCGTTCTGGAGCAGGAGCCGCCTCTGTGAAGAGCGAGGCCGAGGTCCGCGCGCATCTCGCGCGCTGGGTGGCGGAGCGCTCGCGAAGCGTCCTGGCGGAGGAGATCTCCGGCAACACACCCATCCTCGAACGGCGGTTGATCACTTCCGTTCAGGTGATGGACCTGATCCTGGAGATCGAACAGCTGTCCGGGAGGTCGATCGACGTCTCGCGGTTAAAGCCGGGGGTGTTCAAGGACATCGACGCGATCTATCGGAACTTTTTCGCCGGGGCCGGCTCATGAACCCCGGCTCGGACGCTGTCGCGGGGCTCCGCACGAGAGACGACGGCCATGCGGTGCTGTCGGGCCCGCTTCTGGCCGCGTCGCGCCGGGTCGACGGGCTTTTCGCCAGGTGGGCGGCGCGGTGGAATGCCGAGGAATGGCGCTTTCCCGCGGTTCTCCCCGCCTCGCAGCTCGACCGGCTCGACTATTTCCGGTCGTTCCCTCACCTCGTCACCTTCCCGGTCGTGCTCGACGACACCCCGGAGAACCTCGCGCGTCTGGTGTCGGGCCCCGCGCTTGGAGACGACGGCGCCGTTCGGCTGCCGGCGACCGCCCCGGTCCGCGACGTCCTGACACCCGCCGCCTGCTACCACTTCTACGTCGAGCTCGCCGGCGCGCGGCTCGACCGGGGGCGCTACCTGACGACGGTCGCGTCCTGCTTCCGCCGGGAGAAGTTCTACCGGCCTCTCTTCCGGCAATGGAACTTCACGATGCGCGAAGTGGTCTGTATCGGAACTCTCGAGGAGGTGGCGAGCTTCCTTTCGTCCTTCCGCGAGCTGCTCACGCGGTACTTCACCGCTGCCGAGCTGCCGGTGGCTTGGCAGGAGGCGGCCGACCCCTTTTTTGGCGGCGCGGCGAACCCCAAGTTCATCGCCCAGATGGTCGATCCCGTCAAGACGGAGATGGTTTTCTCCGGCGAGCTCGCGATCGGGTCGATCAACTCGCATCGGAGCTTCTTCGGCGAAACCTTCGGGATCACGCGCGGCGAATCGCCGGCGTTCTCCGGCTGCGTGGCATTCGGCCTCGAACGCTGGCTCTATGCCTTGCTCGCCCGGTTCGGTCCGGACCCCGAGAGGTGGCCAACCGCGCTCTGGGAGGCGGCGTGAAGACGCGCGTCCTCGTGACCGGCGCGGATGGCTACCTGGGATTTCGCCTGGCCGCGCGCCTGATGACCCGCGGAACGTCGCTATGTCTCTGGGTTCGGGCCTCGACCGAGGAGGAGCGCGCGCGCAAGACGGCGGCTCTCTCCGCCACGCTCGGCTTGCCCAATCCGGAAGTGGAATTGCGTTTCGGCGATCTTTCGCACGATTCGCCGTTCGATGGCGTCGATCCTTCCTCGATTTCCGCGATCGTGCATGGAGCGGCCGTCACCCGATTCAACGTCGATTCCGCCACCGCCCAGGCGGTCAACGTGGACGGCGCCGTCAAGCTCTTCCGGTTCGCCGAGCGCTGCGAGAATCTCGAGCGGCTGCTTCTCCTCTCTACCGTCTACGCCTCGGGCCTTGCGGCCGGCGTAATCCCGGAAGCTCCGCTGCCGGAGGCAGGGTTCGCCAACGAGTACGAGCGTTCCAAGTGGAAGGCGGAGGCGGAGTTGGTCCGCGGCTTCGACCGGCTGCCCTGGCTCACGCTGCGGGTCGCGACCGTCCTCGCGGACAATCACGCCGGCGAGGTCACGCAGCACAACGCCGTCCACAACACGCTGCAGCTGCTTTACTACGGCTTCATCTCCACGCTGCCGGGATCTCCCGCGACGCCCGTGTACCTCGTGACGGGCGACTTCGTCGTCGACTCGATCTCAGCGGCGCTCGACCGAGGAGAGCCGCGGCGCGTGTATCACGTCGCTCACCGGCGCGACCAGTCGCTGCGCCTGGGCGAGCTGGTCGACCTCGCGTTCGAGACGTTCCGGGAGGATCCGCAGTTCCGGCGCAAGAGTGCGATCAAGCCCCTCTATGTGGACCGGGGGTCCTTCGACCTGCTGCGAGACGCTCTTTCGGGATTTGCCGGCGGCGCGGTGAACCAGGCGATCGGGAGCGTCGCGCCCTTCGCCGCGCAACTGTTCATCGACAAGGACGTGCGCAACGAGAACCTTCTTTCTCTCCTGGGAGGAGATCCGGCAGGCGATGCGGCGGCGCTGGCGCGAGAGACCTGTCGGACGCTCTTGCGGACGCGCTTCGGACGGCAGGGAGATCCCCGTGCCGCTTGATCCGAGCGGGCGGGAGATCCGCGTCGAGGGGAGGAACCCGTGATCCACGAGAACGAGCTCTGGATTCTGAGCTTCTACCGCCGCTCGGAGATCAGCGGCGCCCTCTTCTTCGGCCGGCTCGCGCAAACGGTGCGCGCCGGGCCGATCCAGCGCGACCTGACGAAACATTTCTCCGACGAGTCTCTGCATGCCTGGTATTGGACCGATTGCATCGAGAAGCTCGGCGGCAAACCGCTTGCGCTCGATCACTCTTACCAGGATCAATACATCGAGGCCGCCGGGCTGCCCGGCAACATCATGGAAATCCTGGCAATCACGCAGGTGTTCGAGAAACGCGTCATCGGCCAGTACGCTCTGCACCGCGCGCTCCCGGGTCTTCCGCCCGAGGTGGAAGCGACTCTGCAACGG
>JBKPDV010000031.1:0-22995 GCA_046728075.1 Acidobacteriota bacterium
GTTTTGACCTGAGTACGCAGCGTCGAATTTGGGATGGGCCTGCGTCACGGTGGTCAGTTGAAAGTGAACGTTGGCGCGGGATTCCTGTGCCGGGCTTTCCGGCTCGTGAGCCTCCTGGGCCAGCGAGACGCCTGCTCCGCAGAGCGACAGACCGAGGGCAGCCAGCGCCGTCGCCGCAACGCGCCGCACGCTCATGAGGTGGGCTTTGACGCCTCGGCAGTCTCCCGGCCGGCGTAGAGGGCGAGCTCGTCGGAAGCCTGGTCGTACTCGAAGAGCTGGCCATAGCGGCCCCAATAGATCATGGTCTGGAAAAGATCGCCGATGTCCTGTCCCGGAAGTCTCTCGGCCAGGAAATGCCGCACGTCTTCGCCCGAGCGCGGCTTGTCCGGCTCCTGCGCCAGAAACTTCACCAGTTCCCCGAACACGCCCAGAGTCAGCAGCCGCCGCCGGAAGAGGACTCGTTTGTCTTTCGGCGGCGCGTTGACGATCTCGCGCGCGAGGTCGGTCAAGCGGACCAGATCGCCCGGCGTGTCCACCAGGCCGAGCATCTCGGCGGCTTTGACCACGGCGATTGTGCGCCCGAACTCGTAGTCCGTCAGCGCATCGATGGCGAAGAGATCCTCCTCGCCGCCGCGGTCGGCGAGGATCTCGATCAGTCCCAGGACCTGCCCGACCTGGACGTTGGGCACCGGCCGCACGGGCCCGCAGGCCACGCGTCCGGCGGCCGGCGGAGCTTCCTCCGGCAGATGCACGCCGGTCACGATGTCGTGGATCTGCTCGACCATGCGCAGGAACTCGGGATGGCGGTACTCGCGCGGGTGCGGCAGGGTGTTGAGGACTTCCTTGCGGATGCCTCCCGGATTGGCTCCCATGATCACGATCCGGTCTCCCAGATACACCGACTCCTCGATCAAATGCGTGATCAACAGAATCGAGGCGAGCCCGGTCGCGCCGTCGGACCACAAGCGGTAGACCTCCGCGCGCAGCGACTCGGCGGTCAAGACGTCGAGCGCCGAGAAGGGCTCGTCCATGCAGAGGAGCTCCGGCCCTCCCACCAGAGCCCGTGCGATTCCGACGCGTTGCTTCATTCCGCCCGAGAGCTCCTTGGGAAATGCCCGCTCGACTCCTGTCAGCCCGACGCGATCGATCGCGCCGGCAACGCGCTCCTCCGCCTCCGCCGCGGGAAGCGGCCGGCCGTTCAATCCCACCCGAACGTTCTCTTCGACTGTCAACCAGGGGAAGAGGGCGAAGTTCTGGAAGACGACGGCGGCTCCGGGATGGATTCCCGAGAGAAGGTGGCCGTGCTGCCGGATGGTTCCCGAGGTCGGCGGGACGAGCCCGATCAAAATACGCAGCAGGGTCGACTTGCCGCAGCCGGAAGGGCCGAGGATGGCGACGGTTTCTCCCCGGCGCACCGAGAAATCGACATCCTTCAAGACCACGCGCTCGCGTCCCTCCTCGTCGCGATAAACCTTGGTCACACCGGACGCGGAAGCGATCGGAGCGTCCACTTTCGTGTCGGGCGCGGCGGCCGTGCTCATCGGTTCAGAGCGTACCGCGACTCGGCAAGCCGGAAGAGCGGGCGCCAGACAGTGCGGTTGATGAGAACGAGCGCCGCCGACATGGTCAGGACACCGGCCGCGAGCAGCGGAAAATTGCCGCGCTGCGTCGAGCGCGTGATCAAGGAGCCGAGGCCGAACGTCTCGAGTGTCCGGCCGCGATAGGTCAACGTTTCGGCCACGATGGAAGCGTTCCACGCGCCGCCGGCCGCCGTGATGAGGCCGGTCACCAGGTACGGAAACACCGACGGGAGGAAGAGCTTTCGCCAGCGCTCGCGGCCGTGGATCGAATAAGTGTCCGAGGCTTCCTCCAGATCGTGGGGAATGGCCGAAGACCCTGCGAGCACGTTGAAGAGGATGTACCACTGGGCGCCGAGCAGCATCAGGACCGCGGCAATTACGGAAAAGGGGACCCTCATGGCGAGCAAGGCCGCCGTGACCAGGGGAAAGACCATCGGCGCCGGGAAGGATGCGACCAGCTGCACGACCGGCTGCAGGCGGCGCGACCAGACCGCGGACCGGCCGATCAGGATCCCCGCCGGCACACACCAGAGAGCGCCGATCGCCAGAGCGCCGGCCGTTCGGAGAAAAGTCGCCCCGAGAGACGCCCCCAGAAGCCCCCACTCGCTGGCCGTGACCCGCAGCAGGAGAGCGACGAGACGCCAGGCACCCACCAGTGCGGCCGCTCCCGCAGCGAGAGCAACGATCGAAAGCAGCACGGCGCGAAGCCACGCTCCGTCCGACCGCGCCGTCGACGCCGAAGGTTGCGCGGGACCTTGGCCGGCAGAGGAGGGCGGCGCCTCTCTCTTCATCTGTCGCAATCGCCTCGCGATCCAGGAGCGCCGGAGCAGATCGAGCACCCAGGAGCGAGGCGGCTCGCCCGTGCCGATCTCTTCGAGCCGGAAGCGCTGCGACCAGGCGACGAGCGGCTTCCAGAGCAGCTGGTCGACGGCGAGAATCATCAGCGCCATCGCCACGATCGCCCAGCCCATCGCCCGGCGGTCCCCCTTCTCGATCGCCACGGCCATGTACGACCCAACGCCCGGCAGCCGAAAGTCGCGATCTCCGAGGGTGAAGGCCTCGTTGACGGTCAGGAAAAACCAACCGCCCGCCATGGACATCATCGAGTTCCAGACGAGTCCGATCACCGAAGCGGAGACCTCGACCGTCTTGAAGGTCTTCCACCAACCAAAGCGGTGAATCCGGGAGACTTCCTTGAGCTCCTCGGGCACCGACCGGAGCGACCCGTAGAAGGAGAAGACCATGTTCCAGACCTGGCCCGTGAAGATCATGAGAATGCAGGCCAGCTCCAGGCCGATGTTGGATCTCGGAAAGAGCGCCACCATGCCGAGGACGAGCCCCGGGAGGAACCCGAGGACCGGGATGCCCTGGCCGATGTCGAGCAACGGGATCATGACCTTCTCGGCCCGACGCGAGTGGGCGGCGATCGTTCCGTAGATCAGCGTGAAGAGAAGAGAGAGGAGGTAGGCGGCGAATCCCCGCGAGAGGGAGAGCAGGGTGTAGCCGGGCAGCGCGCGCGGAGAAAGGTCGATTGCGACTGCTTCGCGAATGGGGGCCTTCCAACGCTGCGCAAGCGTCACGACTCCGGCAATCAGCGCGAAGAGGACGCAGGCGAGAGCGAGATCGATCGCCAGCCCCGCGGCAGGGCGGGCAGAGGCTTCTTTTTCCCGTTGGGGGAAACCCATCCGAAGGAAGAAGGTCGGCGTGCGCACCGGCGGATTATCGGCGAAGCATCCTCTCGTCAGCGAAAATGATCGTGAAAACCTGTTGAAGTCCGAAGCGAGAACGCCAACACTTCTTCCGATGGCGACCGAGATTGCGGGATTCTCCGCGCGCGCGCATCGGGGAGGCACCTTCCTTTACCTCTCCGAGATCCTCGAGCGTCCGGTCGTGGACTGCGATGCGCGCCCGATCGGGCGTCTCTGGGATCTCTCGATCCGCCTGGGCGAGCCCTACCCTTTGATCCAGCAGCTCTTCATCCGGCCGCCCGGCCGCTCGGAGATTCTGCTGATCGCGGCAGGCGGTCAGGTGCGGTCCTGGACCGCGACTCCGATCGTGCTCTCGGCGCGCCTGTCCGAGCTTCGTCCGGGCCGCCGGGAGGACGAGACCCAGATCCTCCTGCGCGAAGAGCTCCTGGACAAGCAGGTCGTCGACGTCTCGGGGGCCAAGCTCGAACGGGTCAACGACCTCTCGCTCTTGGTCGTGCGCGAGGGGGAGATGATCCTGGCGCACATCGACGTCGGGCTGCGCGGTCTGGTGCGCCGGCTCGGGTGGGAAAAAGGGCTGGATGCGACCGTTCGCGCGGTCAACGGGAAGGCGCGGTATCTCTCCGCCGAGCAACTGATCGGCTGGAAATACGTCGCGCCGACGCTGGCCGATCCCGCCGGCCTGCGTCTGGCGTTCTCGCAGAAGAGCGTCGGGAGAATCCACCCGGCCGATCTCGCCGAGATCCTCGAAGACCTGCCGGCGGCCTCGCGCAGCTCGATCTTCGACGCGCTCGAGGTCGGCACCGCCGCCCGCGTCCTGTCGGAGGTCGACGATCCGAAAATCCAGCAAGACCTCCTGACAGAAAAGAGGGATCCGGAAAAGGCGGCGGACCTGCTCGAGACGATGCCTCCCGATGAGGCCGCCGACGTCCTGTCGGAGTTGCCGGAAGAGAAGGCCGAAGACCTGCTTTCGCGAATGCAGCCGAGCGACAGACAGACGGTTTCCATCCTGATGCGCCACGAGGAGGACACGGCGGGCGGCCTGATGACGACCGAGATGATCAGTTTTCCCAGGACGATCACCGTCGGCGAGGCCTTCGGAAGGTTGCGCGAGGCCGCGCGCGACGTCGAGTTCCTGTACCAGTTCTACGTCGTCGATGAGGACAAGCGTCTCCTGGGCCTGATCAACATGCGGCGCCTCTTCTCGGCGCGCGACTCGGACCGGTTGGAAGACGTCATGGCTCCCTGGACGATCGCTGTGCATCCGGAGGACTCGGCCTCGACGGTCGCCGAGACGATCGAGAGGTACAACCTGCCGGCCGTGCCGGTCGTCGACGAAGCAGGAGTGCTCGTCGGAATGATCACCGTCGACGATGTCCTAACCGAAGTCCTCCCGATCGCATGGCAAAAGAAACTGCGGCTCTGACGGGGTCCTTGCGCCGGCCGCGAGCCCTGCGCTGGCGGCATGCTCTTGTGTTCCTCGCGGTCCTGGGGCCGGGGATCATCACCGCGACGGTCGACAACGATGCCGGCGGGATCACCACCTATTCCCTGGCCGGAGCGCATTACGGAACGCAGCTCCTCTGGACGCTTCTACCGATCACTCTCGCCTTGATCGTCGCTCAGGAAATGTCCGCGCGCATGGGTGCGGTCACCGGAAAGGGGTTGTCGGATCTGATTCGGGAGACCTTCGGCGTCCGTCCCACCTTCTACCTGATGATCACGCTTCTCGTCGCCAACTACGGGAATACGGCCTCGGAGTTTGCGGGGATCGCCGCGAGCATGGAGATCTTCGGGATCTCCCGGTTCATCGCCGTTCCGGTGATCGCAGTCGCCCTCTGGCTTCTCGTGTTGCGGGGCAGCTACAGACTCGTGGAACGGATCTTTCTCGTCTCCTGCCTCGTGTATTTCGTCTATCCCGTCTCGGCCTTCCTGGCACATCCTCCCTGGGGAGAAGTGCTGCGGGCGACGGTCATTCCCTCCCGGATTCAGTTCGACTCGGGGTATCTCGCGATGCTCATCGGCCTCGTGGGCACCACGATCGCCCCATGGATGCAGTTCTACTTGCAGTCCTCCGTCGTCGAGAAGGGTATTCGCAGCGACCGTTACTGGATTACGCGGTGGGATGTCATCGTCGGCTGCACCATCACCGGCATCGTTGCGTTCTTCCTGATCGTCGCCTGCGCCGTCACGCTTCACAAGCATGGCATCCGCATCACGGATGCGGCGGACGCGGCCCGATCGCTCGAGCCTTTGGCGGGCCGATACGCGGCGACGCTCTTCGCGTTCGGACTCTTGAATGCGTCGATCTTCTCGGCAGCCATCCTGCCCCTCTCGACGGTCTATTACGTCTGCGAGGCCTTCGGCTGGGAGGCGGGAGTCGACAAGAAATACGGCGAGGCGAAGGCGTTCTACGGCATCTACACCGCGATGATCGTCCTGGGCGCGGCCGTCGTTCTTCTCCCCGGCTTTCCGTTGGTCCAGACGATGTTCGTCTCCCAGGTCGCCAATGGCGTGGCGCTCCCCTTCGTTCTCATCTTCATCCTGATTCTGATCAACCGCCGCAAGCTCATGGGCAACGCCGTCAATGGACCCTTCTTCAATACCGTCGCCTGGACCACAACCGCGATCATGATCGGCCTCACCCTGATGCTTCTCGCGACGAGCTTCGGTGTGAGAATCGGAGGCTCCTAAATGATCAAGAAACTCGGGATCGTCGTCCTGGTGCTCGTGCTCGGCGCCGTGGCCTTCGTCGTCCTCCGTATCGGCCCGCGCAACGTTCTCGGAATGATCCGCTACGACCAGAGAAAGGAAGGAAGCCTTCGGGTGGGCGACGCGGCCCCGGACGTCGAGCTCGTGGCGCTCGACGGGGCGCGGCGCCTTCGCCTGAAGGATTCCGTCGGCGGAAAGCCCCTCGTCCTCGTCTTCGGCAGCTTTACCTGACCGCCGTTCCGGCGCGCGGTCGCGCGCGTGGAGAAGATGGCACAGCTCTACACCGGCCGGGCGCGTTTCCTGACGATCTACATCAAGGAGGCGCATCCGGAGGACGAGTGGCAGATGGACTCCAACGAGAAAGAGAACGTCTGTTATCCGCAGCCGAGGACGCTCGCCCAACGGGTCGCGATCGCCAACGACTTCGCGCGGCGTTTCCACTACGACGTGCCGCTCGCCGTCGATCCGATCGACAACCGCGCCAACGCTGTCTATGCCGGCTGGCCCGAGCGCTTCTACATCGTCGATGAGCGCGGCGTGATCGTCTACAAGGGCAAGCCCGGCCCCTTTGGCTACCACCCCGAGGAGGTCGAGGCCTGGCTCCAGGCGCACCCGCCGCCCGGCCCGCCGGGCTGATCGGGGGCTGGCCTTCGTTTTGCTCCTCGTCTGGCGGGTCGATGAAAACCATCCTGCTCGTCGAGGACGATGCGACGCTGCGCGAAACGCTCCGGGGAGCCCTCCAGGAGCGCGGCTACAGGGTCGCGGTGGCCGAGGAAGGGGAGGCCGCCCTCGCCTGGCTCCAGAGGGAACCCCGCCCTTCTCTGATCCTGCTCGACCTGATGATGCCCGGGCTCGACGGCTGGGATTTTCTGTCGCGGCGCCGGATCGATCCTTCTCTTCCGGCGATTCCTGTCGTCGTCATCTCCGGCCAGCTGCTCGGACCCGAGCGCGACAGCGTGCTTCCCGCCGACGGTTTCGTCAAGAAGCCGATCGACATGGACAAGCTGCTCTCGGAGGTCCAACGCCATCTCTGACGGACAAGCCGAACGCCCTCAGATCCGGCCCTTGAACTCGTTTCGCCGACGCCACAAGAAGACGAGGATCGCCGCGTTGATCGCCATGATCACGTAAGTCCGGAGTCTGGCCGGGTGGCGGAAGATCTCGTAGACCTCGAGCGGAAGACCGAGCGCCGTCAGAACAATTGTGAAGTAGGTCGACCACCAGATCCGGCAGGCAAGAAACGTGGCCTCCGCGAGGAAGACGGCGGCGACGAAAAGAGAGAGGACTCCGAACCCGATCGCCTGGCCCGGCGTGATCTCGTGGATCAACCGCGCCAGGTACTTGACGATCTGGTTCTCCGAGGTCACCCGAAGAAATCGCCCGATCTCCTCCACCGAGGGAGGCGCCTTGAGCCTCGCAATGTGAAGCGCGGCGATCCCCACGACGGCGAAGATCGCCCCCTTGAAGTACTTGAACAGAATGATCGCGACGAAGCCGGCAGACATGTGCCGGCCCTTGCGGGCAGCCGTCATGCTTTCTTTGTCCCCCTCCGGGCCCGGGATGGTATCTGGTTTTACAGAGCGTTGCGGACGGCCCGCTGGCCGCGCGAGGAGGAAAACGCTACGGCGAGGCTTCGAGGAGCCTCGCGCCGCGTTATATCAAAACTCGATATACGCGGGAGCCTATGCGAGCGCGACCCAGAGAAGGACGTTGACGAGCGCGAGCAGCAGGAGAGCCCAACGTTGCCTGCGTCGGCGCCTGCGGGCGATTTCCCCTTCGCGGCTCGACATCATCGTCCTCTCTGGATTGGACGGCCCCACGGGGCCGGAAGATTACGGACGATGACGAGCCAGCCGACCAAGCGCAAACGATCAGGCGGCGCGAGGAATCAGGCAGTCGAGAGCGCTCTTCGTTCGCCGACCCGGTGTCAGTCTGGGTCGCGGCGCGCGTAGTCTCCCAGAGGGGAGGAGGCGCGCGCCGCGGGAGCGAGAGCGCGCGAGGGACCAGGCTCGCGGCCGAGGCCAGTGGCCGAGCCGCGAGCCGGTGCGCCGAAAGGCGCAGGTCCCGAGTAAGCGGAAGCGACGTGTGGAATGCCCCGCGCGCGGCCTGGTTGTAATATCTCGAGGCTTTTACGAGCCGGGACTTGTCCTCCAGGAGTCGCTGATGAAACCCCGTCCGAGCATTCTTGCGATCGCCATGCTTACGCTGGCGGCCGCTCTCGCCGCCGCAGAGCCGCAGCCGGCAAAGAAAGCCGCGCCGGCCCAATCCCGCCCCGCGTCGACGACACCCCGGCTGATCACTTCCGTCGAGGGGATCACCGAGTACGAGCTTTCCAACGGCTTGCACGTCCTTCTCTTTCCCGATCCGACCAAGCCGACCGCCACGGTCAACGTGACCTATCTCGTTGGATCGCGGCAAGAGAATTACGGCGAAACGGGGATGGCTCACCTTCTCGAGCACATGATGTTCAAGGGCTCGACCCGACACCGGAACATCCCGCAGGAGCTGAGCGCGCACGGCGCGGACCCCAACGCCACGACCTGGCTCGACCGGACGAATTACTTCGAGACCTTCCCCGCGAACGAGGAAAGCCTGAAGTGGGCCCTGGATCTGGAAGCCGACCGGATGGTCCACTCTTTCATCGCGAAGAAGGATCTGGACAGCGAGATGACGGTCGTACGCAACGAGTTCGAGCTCGGCGAGAACGACCCGGCGGGGATCCTGGTCGAGCGAGCCCTGTCGACCGCGTTTTTGTGGCACAACTACGGGCACTCGACGATCGGCGACCGCGCCGACATCGAGAACGTGCCGATCGAAAGGCTGCAGGCCTTCTACCGGATCTACTATCAGCCGGACAACGCGTACCTGCTCGTCGCGGGAAGGTTCGATCCGGAGAAGACGCTGTCGTGGATCGTCCGGACCTTCGGCGCGATCCCGCGCCCCGCTCGCCGCCTCCCGAAGCTCTACACGATCGAGCCGGTACAGGATGGAGAACGCTCGGTCACCCTTCGCCGCGTCGGGGATCTTCAGGAGATCGCGGTGATTTACCACGTGCCGGCGGGCGCGCACCCGGACTCGGCGGCGCTCGACCTGCTCCAAACGATCCTCTCCGACACCCCCTCCGGGCGTCTCCACAAGGCGCTCGTCGAGAGCAAGAAGGCCTCGTCCGTTGCGGGGTTCCTCCCGTTTCTGCACGACCCGGGATTCCTCCTCCTGCAGGCCGAGGTCCGACAGGATTCGTCGCTCGACGACGCCCAGAAGACGATGCTCGACACGATCGACGCGATCCAGAAGAACCCGGCGACCAAGGAAGAGGTCGAGCGCGCGCGTGCCCGGCTTTTGAAAGAGATCGACCTGACGTTGAACTCTGCCGATCGAGTCGGGCTCCAGATGTCGGAGTGGATCGGAGCCGGGGACTGGCGTTTCTTTTTCCTGAATCGGGACCGGGTCAGGAAGGTGACGGTCGAAGACGTGCAGCGGGTCGCGGCCGCGTACTTGAAGCCCGCCAACCGCACGGTCGGTCTCTTCCTGCCCACCGGCAAGCCCGATCGCGCCGAGATCCCGGCCGCTCCTGACACGGCTGCTCTCCTGAAAGGCTACAAGGGGGACCCTCTCGCGACCGTCGGAGAGGCCTTCGATCCTTCTCCTTCCAACATCCAGGCGCGCACCCGGTTGAGCAGCCTCCCCGCGGGAATCAAGGTGGCGCTTCTTCCGAAGAAAACGCGCGGTCAGACCGTCCACGCTTCGATCGTCCTTCACTTCGGCGACGAGAAAAGTCTCGTGGGCAAGAGCGCCGCCGCGGACCTGGCCGCCGACATGCTGATGCGCGGCACGACCCACCGGACGCGCGAACAGATCAAGGACGAGCTGGACCGGTTGAGGGCGCAGGTCGGAGTCTCCGGAAAAGCGACCCAGGCGACTGTTTCGATCGAAACCGTCCGCGAGAACCTCCCGGCGGTGTTGCGGCTGGTCGCGGAGGTGCTGCGCTCTCCCTCCTTTCCCGAGAAAGAGCTCGAGACGCTGCGCCAGGAGAACCTTGCCGCGATCGAGGAACAGAAGAGCGACCCCAACGCCCTGGGGCAGACCGCCTATTCGCGGCACATGAACCCCTACCCGAAGGGGGACGTCCGCTACGTCGAAACGCCGGACGAGGCCCTGGCCGACTACAAGGCGGCCACGGCTTCAGACGTGAAGAAGTTCTATTCCGATTACTACGGCGCCTCGCGTGGAGAGATTGCGATCGTCGGTGACTTCGACGAGCCGCAGATCCTTCCGCTCCTGTCGGAGCTCTTCGGCGACTGGAAGAGCCCGCATCCCTTCGAGCGGGTGCCGAGGCCCTACCACGACGTGGCTCCCATGAATCAGTCCCTCGAGACTCCCGACAAGGCCAACGCCTTCTTCATCGCGGGCCTGAACCTGGCCGTGCGCGATGACGATGCCGACTATCCGGCCCTCGTGCTCGGAAACGAGATCCTTGGAGGAGGGTTCTTGAACTCGCGCCTGGCGACCCGCGTCCGCCAGAAGGAAGGGCTCTCCTACGGCATCGGTTCGCAGATCCAGGCCTCTCCGCTGGAAAAGTCCGGGAGCTTCGTCACGTTCGCGATCTATGCACCCCAGAACGTGCAGAAGCTGGAGAAGGCGATCCGCGAAGAGATCGAGCGCGCCCTGAAGGAAGGCTTCACCGCCATTGAAATCAAAGAAGCCAAATCCGGATATCTCCAGGCCCGGCAGGTTGCCCGCTCGCAGGACCCGCAGCTCGCGCGAGACCTCGCGGAGGAGCTGTACCTCGACCGGACGCCCGCCTGGGAGGCGGAGCTGGAGAAGAAAATCGCGGCGCTGACGAACACGCAGATCCTGGAGGCAATGCGGCGGCACATCGAGCCTGCCAAAATAACGGTCGTCAAGGCCGGAGACTTCGGAAAGCCGACCCCGCCGGCCCGATCGAAGTGAAGAATGAGGAGGACGACATGAAGCGCTCGATCGGCTGGATGACTCTGGCGGGCGGGGCTCTGCTGGCCTCCTCCTCCTTAGCGGACGAGGCGCCGCCCCCGCGCCCCCCGGTTGCCAAGCGAATCGAGAAGACCGGGAGTCTCCACGGAGACAAACGCGAGGATCCCTACTTCTGGCTTCGGGAAAAGACCAATCCGGAGGTCCTCGCTTACATCCAGGCGGAGAACGCCTACACCGAATCGGTGATGAAGCCGACGGAACCATTTCAGGAGCGGCTGTACAAGGAGATGCTGGGGCGCATCCAGGAGACGGACCTGTCGGTTCCCTACAGGTTGGGCGGATATCTCTACTACTCGCGCACCGAACAGGGGAAGGCCTATCCGATCTACTGTCGGAAGAAGAGCACCGAGTCGGCCGAGGAGATCTTGATCGACGTCAATGAGCTCGCGCGCGGCGAGAAATTCATGTCGGTCGGAGATCGGGAAGTCTCCGACGATGGAAAGCTCTACGCCTACACGACGGACAACACGGGGTTCCGCGAGTACCGGCTCTTCGTGAAGGACCTGGCGGCCGGGCAGCTTCTGCCCGAAACAGTCGAGAAGGTCTCGTCCATGGCCTGGGCCGCGGACAATCGCACCCTCTTCTACATCGTCGACGATCACGCCAAACGCCCCTACCGGCTCTACCGGCACCTCCTCGGCACCCCCGTCTCCTCGGATGCGCTCATCTATGAAGAGAAGGACGAGCTTTTCCGAATTGGGATCACGCGGTCGCGCAGCCGCGAATACCTCTTCCTCGCCTCGAGCTCCCATACGGCCGATGAGTGGCGATTTCTGCGCTCATCCGATCCCTCCGGGAGCTGGACGCTGGTGGCCTCCCGCGAGAAGGATCACGAGTATCAGATCGATCATCGAGGCGACCTCTTCTACATTCGAACCAACGGCGCCGGCTGCCGCAACTTTCGCGTCGTGACGGCGCCGGTGGCCCGGCCGGGGCGCGAGAACTGGAAGGAGATCGTTCCCTGCCAGGGCGCCGTGATGGTCTCCGGCCTCGCGCTCTTTGCGGACCATATGGTGCTCTACGAGCGCGAAGGGGGCCTTCCTCGTTTCCGCATCACGGAGCTTTCAGCTGGCGCCTCTCACGACGTCGCGTTTCCCGAGCCTGTCTATTCCGCCTTCCCGGAAGCGAATCCGGAGTTCCAGACTCGGCTCTTCCGGTTCAACTATCAGTCACTGACGGTGCCGGCCACGGTGTACGACTACGACGTTCGAACCCGCGAGCGAACGCTCTTGAAGCGCACACCCGTGCTGGGCGGGTACGATCCGGCGAACTACGTTTCCGAGCGCCGCTGGGCCACCGCCTCCGACGGGACGAAAGTTCCGATTTCCGTCGTCTACCGCAAAGGGCTCGAGAAAAATGGAAGAAACCCGGCGATGCTGACGGGCTACGGCTCCTACGGGGCGCCCTCCTTCCCGACCTTCAACTCCAACCGGGTGACTCTCCTGGACCGCGGCTTCGTGTATGCGATCGCCCACATCCGCGGAGGCGGCGAGATGGGCAAGCCCTGGCACGACGGCGGGAAGATGATGTCCAAGAAGAACACCTTCAACGATTTCATCGCCGCCGCGGAGACGCTCGTCGCGGAGAAATATACGTCGGCCGACCGGCTCGTGATCGAGGGAGGATCGGCGGGGGGACTCCTGATGGGCGCCGTCGCCAACATGCGGCCGGACCTTTTCCACGCCGTGATCCTGCGGGTGCCGTTCGTCGACGTGATCAACACGATGCTCGACGATTCACTGCCTCTGACCGTGACCGAGTTCGAGGAATGGGGCAACCCCAAGGTTCCTTCCGAGTATGCCTACATCCGGAGCTACAGCCCGTACGACAACATCGCGGCGCGGTCGTATCCGGCCATGCTCGTGAAGACCTCGTGGAACGACAGCCAGGTCATGTACTGGGAGCCGGCCAAGTACGTCGCCAGGATGCGGGCGACGCGGACCGACCACAATCCGCTCCTGTTCAAGGTCAACCTGGCAGGCGGCCACGGAGGCTCGTCCGGGCGCTACGACCGCCTGCGCGAGACCGCCTTCGACTACGCGTTCGTGTTCAGCCAGCTCGGCATTACGAATTGATTCTCTAGCTCTCAGCTTTCAGCTATCAGCTCTCAGCCAAGCGGCGGCTTGAGGATTGGTGCATCGCGACCGAAGCGACTTACCGATTCCGCTCGTCGCGATAAACCTTCCCGTCTTTCATGACGAAAGTGACACGCTCGAGGATCTTGACGTCTTTCAGCGGGTCTCCCGTCACCGCGACGATGTCCGCATATGCCCGAGGGGCGACGACGCCGAGCTCTCCGCTCATGCCCAACATCTCGGCGGCGCGGGACGTCGCGGCCTGAATGGCCCCCATCGGACTGAATCCGAACTCGACCATCCGCGGGAACTCCTGCGCGATCGGCTCGGTCCAGGGGAAGCCTCCAACGTCCGTCCCGAACGCGATCTTGACTCCCGCCTTCATCGCCTTCTGAAGCGACGGCCCGTGCACCGCCACCCGCTTGCGGTCGCGCTCGCCGGACGGAGTCCCTGCCGGCGCCCATTCCTTGTAGTAGACGCTCATCGTCGGGCAGAGCCATGTCCCCTGCCGGACCATCTGCGCGATGGCCGCGTCGTCCAGGTCCAGACCGTGCTCGATCGAATCGCATCCGCCGTCGAGCGCTCGGTGCAGCCCGACGCCGCTGTAAGCATGGCAGGCCACTTTCTTTCCCCAGCCGTGTGCTTCGTCGACGATCGCCTTGAGCTCCTCGACGGTGAGCGTGGGCTGCGAAAACAGGTTGCCCTGTTTGTCGAGCCATGAGCGGTGCGTCATGTAGACCTTGATCCAATCGGCGCCATGGTCCAATTGCTCGCGGGCCGCCTTGCGCGCTTCGACCGGCCCGTCGACGAGCTGAGCTCCCTTGGGCACCACGACTTCCGGCGCGTAGTCTTCGAGCGGGTAGCCGCCTGTCGTCGAGATGGCGCGCGTGACCACGAACATCCGGGGCCCCGGAATGTAACCGCCCTCGATCGCCTGCCGGATGCCGACGTCGCCGTAGCCGGCTCCCTCGGTCTCGACGTCGCGTATGGTCGTGAAGCCCTGCTCGAGAGCCCGGCGCGCCGAGACCGCGGCTCGGGCCGCTCGAAACGCGAGACCGTGTTTCAACAGCTGAGCGTCGTAACCGCCCTCGGCCGGAATCTCGCCCTGCAGAAAGATGTGGGTGTGCGCGTCGATCAAACCTGGCAGAACGGTCGCGTTGGAAAGATCGAGCACTTTCGCCTCGGCCGGGACCCTTGCCGAGGCCGCGTCGCCGACGCTCTCGATCCGGTTGCCCCGAATAACGATGACCTGATCTTTCCGCGGCGTCGCGGACGTGCCGTCGATCAGGGTCCCCGCGCGAATCACGGTCATGGGAGTCTGAGCGTGGGCGGCGACGACCGAGACGAGAGCACCGAGGCCGGCGAGCCAAGAGCGTTTCATCACTCGATCTCCTTTTTGGTCTCCAACGAGGTGTCAGTAATCAGTTGTCAGTTTTGAGCGCGGGTGAGCTGAAGACTGAAAACGGAGAACTGAAAACTATGCCGGTGGGGTTCTTGCGCCACCGCTGGATTCCCGGAAGCTCCAGACCGTTCCAACCGAGCGGCCATCCACCTTCTGCGGCTTCGAGGAGCGGCGCAGAGTTCTTCCGTCCTTCAGCTCCACCCCATCCAGAGAGGCGGTCTCGCGCTTCGAGTGCAGGCCCATGAGCTTCTTGGCGAAGGATCCGGGGTCTCGCACCTGGTCGAGAAGGAACGAGAGAAGCGTCTTGCCGTCTTTGTTGGCCGCAATCTCTTCCGGGACGTTCCAGAGCTCGACGAAACTCCGGTTGAAATTCAGGATCCTTCCGCTCTCGCTCACGACGAGGATCCCGTCCGCTGCCGAATCGAGCGTGGCCTGGAGCAGGGTGAGAGACTTCTTCAGCTCGCTCTCGGCGCGCTTGCGCCGGGTGATGTCGAGGGCCACGCCGATCACTCCCTTGATGCTTCGGTCGGGATTGCGCAACGGCTCGACGTAGGAGGCGAACGTGCGTCCGCTCCATTCGACCTCGAAATCGACCGACTCGCCCATCAGCGCCTTGCGGTGGGCGGCGAGCGGCAGGAACTCCGGGTCGTCCGTGTCGAAGTACTGCGACAGGGTCATCCCGACGGATTGACCGGGGCGCTCCCCGATGGCCGTCAACGCCCGACCCATGGAAGACGTCAGGCGCAGGTCCCGGTCCGTGGACCAGAGCACTGCCGGCATCTGACCCACGATCATCTCGATCGTCGTCTCTTTATCGAGGAGAGCCTGTCCCACCTGCTCGCGCTCCGATCTCAATCGGCGCCGCAGCTCGAGCTGAGCCACCACCTGACGCGACAGCACTCGCAGGCCCTCGACCTGTTCCGGCGCCAGCTGGCGTGGCACCAGGTCCATGACGCAGAGTGTGCCAAGAGCGTACCCCTCCGAGTTGACGAGCGGTGCCCCCGCATAGAAACGGATTCCGGGTCCGGAAGTCACCAGAGGGTTGTCGGCGAACCGCTCGTCCGCTCGAGCGTCGGGCACGATCATCACGTCGTCCTGGAGGATCGTATGGGCGCAGAAGGCCACATCCCGCGGAGTCTCGTTCGCGGGGACGGCGACCCGCGACTTGAACCATTGACGCTCCCGGTCCACGAGCGAAATCGAGGCATGGGGAACTCCGCAGATGTGCGAAGCCAGCAGCGTCAGGTCGTCGAACTCCGGCTCCGGTGGCGTGTCGAGGATCTCGTAGCCAGCGAGGGCTTCGAGTCTCGCCGATTCGTTCGCAGGCAGGGGCGCCGAGGACATGTAGATCCGTCCTGAGTTTCGAGCAAATCATATAACCGTCGCTGCACGTCGCTAGCACTCGGTCGGGATCTGGCTTCGCCACCGGCGCGCGGCTCGGCCAAACGGCCTCGACCGCGCGCCTGATCCCATCCTCGCTCTCGCTCCCGCGGCGCGCGCCTCCTCCCCTCTGGGAGACTACGCGCGCCGCGACCCGGACTGTGCCGGGTCGGCTAGCCGACCAAGTCCTTATCTCAGAGACTTAGACTTCAGAGTCAAGTGAACGAGCTCACGGGCAATGTGGTGGTCGTGACGGGTGCTTCTTCCGGAATCGGAAGGGCGCTCTGCCTCGAGCTTGCTCGCAGGAGGGCCCGGCTCGTGCTCGCCGCGCGGGGAGAGGATCGCCTTGCTGAGGTCGCCCGGGAATGCGAGGCGCTCGGAGCGGAGGCCTTGGTCGTTCCAACGGACGTCTCGTCGGACAGCGCGTGTCGAAACCTGATCGAACGGGCGGTCGAGCGGTTCGGCGGGATCGACGCTCTCGTGGCCAACGCCGGCCGCACGATGTGGGCGAGGCTGGACGAGATGAGCGACCCTTCCGCCTGCGAGGAGCTGATGCGGGTCAACTATCTCGGTTGTGTTTACCCGACTTTCTACGCCCTGCCGCATCTCAAGAAGAGCCGAGGCCGTATCGTAGCCGTCTCCTCTCTGGCAGGATTGACCGGCGTTCCGGAACGGACCGGATACGCGGCCACCAAGCACGCGCTCTTCGGATTCTTCGACTCCCTGAGGATCGAGCTCGAGGGAACCGGCGTCTCGGTCACGATCGCCGCGCCGGACTTCGTCGTCACCGAGATCCACCGCAGTGCGATCGGCCCGGACGGACGGCAGCTCGGAAAGAGTCCGATGGAAGAGTCGAAGGTCATGACGGCGGAAGTCTGCGCGCGCCACGTCGTGCGCGCGATGGAGAAGCGAAAGCGCCTCTGGATCGGCTCCCTGCGCGGCCGGGTCGGACGTTTCGTTCGGCTATTGGCTCCGGCGCTGACGGATCGCATCGCCCGCCGCGCGATTGCCCGAGGTCGTTAAACCGTCGTCTTCGGTTTCTCGGGACCGGTGCCCTGCGGGTACACCGCCGCGCGGCGCTGCAATCATTTGGGAGGACGCGCGCGGCCATTGACCTGCATCTTCAGGTTCGCCTGAGCCCACAAGCGCTGTTGCTCCTCGGTGAGGATCGCGGCGAGGTCATGGAGAAAAATGGATCGGCTCGCGAGCCACTCTTCCTGTCGAACTCGATGCTGACGCTCCCATTTCTCACGGATCAGGGCGTTGCGGTGTGCCAGCTGGTCGAGGAGCTCGCGAGTCTTCATCTGCTGCTCTGGATCGAGCTTGAGCCACTGCGTCAGAGCCGCCAGATCAGGATCAGGAGGAACCGTGGGCGGCGGAGGCGGCGAAGAAGCGCAGCCCCCCACCAGCATGAGAATCGCGAGAATCGCCAAGACGCGCCGCATCGCGCATCACCTTAGCCCCTCATCCCCAACCGATTCAACAAGGCAGACCGCCGGAGTCCCGTCAAAGTCTTCCATCAGCTCGCGGCGCGCGAAGTCTCCCAGAGGGGAGGAGGCGCGCGCCGCGGGAGCGAGAGCGAATGAGGGCCGAGGGGCGCGGTCGAGCCCCTTTGGGCGAGCCGCGCCCCGGTGGCGAAGCCACGGACCGAACGAGCGGAAGCGACGGAACGGAGGCGGGGAAGAGCCTGTTGCTCGTCTGCGGCGGAGGAACGACACGGCACTAAGGCCGTTGGCGGTAACGGTAACGGAGGGAGGAGGATCTCCGCCGCATGAAAATGATCTAGCTCTTCCCCACCTCCTTTTCCCTGTCAGACGAGCGGGGGGGCCGGAAGGTTACGGCTCATGAATCGTTCCGGCGTGCGCAACTCAAATCCAAGTCCCGGCGTGCGCGAAGCGCCGCGCCGGCGCAAGTACTCCCTCTCCCTCCGGGAGAGGGGCGGGGTGAGGGGGGCGCCGCGCCGGCGCAAGGACTCCCTGTCCCCCCGGGGAGAGGGGCGGGGTGAGGGGGAAGCTGCCGTGCGGCGCAGTCCGGGTCCCGTAAACCTCCTCTCACGCTTAAGAGGCGGAGTCTGGCAGAGGCTTTGCTGTGAAGCATTTAGCGGCAGCGATGGATGGAGGCCCCACAATCCTTCCCTCCGCCAGGGTGCTACCATTTTTTGAGGCGAGCTCCAGGGGGCGCTTTGGGAACTTCTGGCAAGTCTCGGCGTGTCATCTCGAGCCGGCCCGAGCGCCGGAGCGAGGAAGCCTTGTTCTCGCGCCTGCGGCGTATGGGTCGGGCCCGCAACTTCGATCTCGAGCTTTTCGAGGATACGCTCCGGCAGTCCGGTCCCGGGCGCCGGCCGGATCTGCTCTGCCGCCTTCTCTCTGACTGGATCGGCAGGTCCTTCGACCCGCGTCGAGTAGAGCGGACCTGGGCCCCGGTCCCGGAGCTCTTCGCGAAAATGCGCGAACGGCTCGGCGCGCCGCTATCGCTTCAGACCGTGCTGCTTCATCACTTTCATACGCTCAAGGGACTCTTCCCCGAACCGCTCTTGCTGGCCGCACGGGACGTCGACCGGCTGCGCGTCTCGGCCATCACCGATCCCTTGACGGGCCTGTACAACCGGCGCTTCCTGTCCGAGAGTCTCCGCCGCCATCTTTTTCGCGCCGAGCGATCGGGCGATCCCGTCTCGATAGCGATGCTCGATCTGGAGAACTTCAAATCCATCAACGACCGCTTCGGCCATGCGGCCGGAGATCGCGCGCTGCTGTACACAGCCAACACCATCAGTGAATCGCTGAGGCCGGGAGACATCGCCTGCCGCTGGGGGGGCGACGAGTTCATTCTGCTGCTTCCGAGGGCCGACTTTCTCTCCTCCGTCGGGATCGCCGAGCGACTTCGCCGCCGCATCTCGGCGAACTCCCGCTCGGTCCGAGCCGGCCTGGCGATGGATCTCTACTACGGGATCGCCTCCGTCCCCGTCGACGGACGCACCGGAGCTGAGCTGATCGCCGTCGCCGACGAGCGCCTTTATGAATGCCGGGAGCAAAGAGCATTCCTCGGCGGGGATCGCCGCCGTCATCCGCGGTTCGCCTTTCGGCGAATGCGGCTGCGTCTTCTCGCGAGAGGCCGCAGCTTGACGGCGTTCGTCGTCAACGTCAGCTATAGCGGTCTCGCGTTCCAGGCGCGCGGCCACAGCGTGCCTCCGCGAAGCCAGGCCGAGATCTCGCACACCGGCGCGGAAAAACCGCGCCCGATCCGCATTCGCGTCGCGCACGCCGCGCGCCTGCCGGGAGGGCGGCTGCGAGTGGGTGCCGGGTACTCCCAAGTCGGCAGTCGATAGTCGCTGATCGGTAGCCGGCTTACTGCTCCGACAGCCGCAAGGCGGCACCTGCCGCAACCGGCTCCTCCTCGCGGGACACCGGCGACTCTCGCTCCGGCTCGATCCGAGGTTCCTGTTTGCGGCCGCGCCGGCCGAGCCTCTTCTGGAGTTTGTCGATGTAGACGTAGAAGACCGGCGTGACGTACAGCGTCAGCAGCTGCGAGAAGACGAGGCCGCCGACCACCGCGAGGCCGAGCGGCCGGCGCGACTCGGCGCCGGCTCCAAAGCCGAGCGCGATCGGGAAGGTCCCCATCAGCGCCGCCATCGTCGTCATCATGATCGGCCGGAAGCGCACGATACAGGCCTGGTAGATCGCCTCTTCGGGGCTCTTGCCCTCGTTGCGCTCCGCCTCGATCGCGAAGTCGACCATCATGATGCCGTTCTTCTTGACGAGGCCGACGAGCATGATGATGCCGACGAACGCATAGATCGACAGCTCCGTGCGGAAGATCATCAGCGTCACGAGCGCGCCGACGCCGGCGAAGGGCAGCGCGGTCAGGATCGTGATCGGGTGAATGAAGCTCTCGTAGAGGATCCCGAGTACCATGTAGATCACCGCAATCGCGACGATCAAGAGCAGCCCCAGACCCGCCACGGAGCTCTGAAAGGCCTGCGCCGTGCCCTGGAAGCTCGTCTGCACGGTCGCGGGAAGGGTGCGGCGCGCCACGGCGTCCACGGCCTTGACGGCGTCGCCGAGCGAAACGCCCGGCTTCAGGTTGAAGGAGATCGTCACGGAGGGAAGCTGACCGGTGTGCGTC
The DNA here is from genome assembly GCA_046728075.1 of Acidobacteriota bacterium. GTDB lineage: Bacteria > Acidobacteriota > Thermoanaerobaculia > UBA5066 > Gp7-AA6 > JBKPDV01. Next base: position 19,988 of record JBKPDV010000031.1, read on the forward strand.
ACGGAGAGCGGGCCCGTGTTCTGCGTGATCGCTCCGAGCGAGGAGAGGGGCGCGAGTTGGCCGGAAGGCGCACGCACGTAGAGCATCGAGATGGCGCCGGGCGTCGACTGAAACTCCGGAGCGACCTCCATGATGACCGCGTATTCGTTGTTCGGCGCGTAGATCGTCGAGATCTGCCGGGTGCCATAGGCCGTGTAAAGCGCGTCCTCGATCTTCTGCGGCGTCAGCATCAACGCGGCCGCTTTGTCTCGATCGATCTGGAGGTTCACCTGGGGGTTGGAGAGCTGCAGATCGCTCGTCACGTCCTGGATGCCCGAAAGGCCCCGCATCTTCTGCTCGAGCTGCGGCGCATAGCGATAGAGCTCCGCGGTGTCGGAGTCCTGCAGCGTGTACTGGTACTGACTCTTGGTCAAGCTGCCGCCCAGCCGGATCGGAGGTGGAATCTGGAGGAAGGTCCGGATCCCGGTGATCCGGGCGAGCTTCGGACGCAGGTCCGCGATGATTTCTTCGGCCGAGCGCTTTCGCTCTGACCGCGGCTTTAATTGCGCCAGCACGATGCCCGAGTTGCCGACGGCGATGTTGCCGCGCGGGCCGCAGCTGGAGAGCACGTTGGCGACGTCGGGGTGGCTGCGCACGACGGCGGCAACTTCCTGCTGGTGCGCCTTCATCGTGTCGAAGCCGATCCCCTGAGCACCCTCGGTGAACCCGAAGACCAGACCCTGATCCTCCGTCGGGAGGAACCCTTTGGGGATCTTCACGAAGAGGTAGAACGTCGCGACGAGGACCAGGGCCGAGAAGACGAGCACCTTGCCAGGCTGTCCCAGAATGGGCTTGAGCGTGCGCCCATAGAAGCCCAGCACGGAGTCGAAGCCGCGCTCGATCGCCTGGTAGAAGCGCCCGTGCTTTTCCTCGCTCGGGGGCTTCAGGAACCGGCTGCAGAGCATGGGCGTCAGCGACAGGGACACGAAGCCGGAGACTAAGATCGCGACGCCGATCGTGACCGCAAACTCGTGGAAGAGGCGGCCGACGATCCCGCCCATGAAAAGAATCGGGATGAAAACGGCGGCGAGCGAGATCGTCATGGACAGAATCGTGAAGCCGATCTCCTTCGAGCCTTTCAGGGCCGCCTCGAAGGCTCCCTCTCCGTGCTCCATGTGGCGGACGATGTTCTCCAGCATGACGATCGCGTCGTCCACCACGAAGCCGACCGATAGGGTGAGCGCCATCAGGGAGAGGTTGTCGAGGCTGTAGCCGAGCAGATACATCACGGCGAACGTTCCGACGATCGAAAAGGGAAGCGCGAGAGACGGAATGACCGTCGCCGAGAGGTTGCGCAGGAAAAGGAAGATGACCATCACGACCAGAACCAGCGTGAGCAGGAGAGTGAAGCGGACGTCGTCGACGCTGTTGCGTATCGACGTCGAGCGGTCGTAGAGAACGTGCAGCGACGCGGCGGTCGGAAGCTGTTTCTGAAAGGTCGGGAGCAGCTTTCGCACGGCCGTCGCGACGGCGACAGTGTTGGTGCCGGGCTGCTTGAAGATGGCGAGCGAAATCGAGCGCTCTTCGTTGTACCAGGCGGCCGTCTTGTCGTTCTCGACGCTGTCGATCACCCGACCGACGTCGGTGATTCGCACCGGTGAGCCGTTGCGGTAGGCCACGATGACGGGCCGGTAGGCCGCGGCGTCGGTGAGCTGGCCGTTGGCCTGCACGGTGAAATGGGTCGTCGGCCCATAGAGGATGCCGGTGGGGAGGTTGACGTTGGCGTTCTGGACCGCCTGCGAGGCCTCGTCGATGCCGATGCCGCGGCTGGCCAGAGCGCGCGGGTCCAGCTGCACACGGACCGCGTACTTTTGCGGCCCGTAGACCTGGACCTGGGCGACGCCGGACACCGTGGAGATCCGCTGCGCCATCATCACTTCGCCGTACTCGTCCAGCTGCGAGAGAGGCAGCGTCGCGGAGGTGAGCGTCAAGTACAGAATCGGCTGGTCGGCCGGGTTGACCTTCTGGAAGGAGGGAGGGCTCGGCATGTTGGGCGGCAGCTGCCTCCCTGCCGCCGAGATCGCGGACTGAACGTCCAGCGCCGCGCCGTCCAAGGAACGCGCGAGGTTGAACTGCAAGGTAATCTGCGTCGACCCCTGCGTGGAAGTCGAGTTCATGTTGTCTAGCCCCGCGATCGTCGAGAACTGCTTCTCCAGAGGCGTGGCAACGGAGGACGCCATCGTCTCCGGCGAAGCGCCGGGCAGGGCCGCCGAAACCTGAATTGTCGGAAAGTCCACATTGGGCAGATCGGAGATCGGCAGCGCGCGGTAGCCCATGATCCCGAAGAGAAGGATCCCCAGCATGACGAGCGTCGTCATGACCGGCCGGCGAATGAAGAGCTCGGCAATGTTCATGGGGTCCTCCCCTGCATCTGCTTGATCTCGACCCTGGCACCCGGCGCGAGCCGAAGCTGTCCGTCGGTCACGACCCGCTCTCCCGGCTGGAGCCCCTTCGCGACGATCGTGAGCGTACCCTGAGTGCGGCTCATCGTCACCGGGCGCGATTCGACGGTCAAGTCGTTCTTGACGACGTAGACATATTGCCCCGACTGGCCGGTCTGGATCGCCTGAGTGGGGACGACGATCGCGTTAGGCTCGGTGGCCAGCGTCAGCGTGACGTCGACGTACTCACCTGGCCAGAGAACTTCGTTCGAATTCGGGAAGGTCGCCTTCAGGAGAATCGTCCCGGTGGTCGGGTCAACGGTGTTGTTGAAGAACGTCAAATCTCCGGTCTGGGGGCCGGCGGAGGCGCCCGCGGGCGTGGCCAGGACCTTGAGCTTCTGGCCCGGCCCCGTGTGCTGGCGGATCAGGGCAAGCGAGGACTCGGGCACGGAGAAGGAGACGTAGACGGGCTGGATCTGATTCAGGACCACGAGCGGATTGTCGTCGTTGCCCTTGACCATGTTTCCCGGATAGACGAGGACGGCTCCGGCGCGGGCGGAGAGGGGCGCCGTGACCGTGCAGTAGGAG
>JBKPDV010000032.1:0-69189 GCA_046728075.1 Acidobacteriota bacterium
CAGTGGATCGGCAGCTTTGTAAACAGGTCTTCGAATCCATACACGAGCGAAGTCAGGAGGCCCGACCCGAGCCCGGCGAGAAGGCCTACGCCCAGAGCGAAGAGCAAGCCTTCCATGCCGAGAGGCGCGTGCGGAACGACCGGGAAGATGGGGCCGGCCCCGAGGAGAGGCACGCGCAAGGCCGCGGCGACGACAGCCGCGACGGACACGGGGATGAAGCTGCGCGGCTTCCATTCGAACAGAAGCAGCTCCACGGCGAGCAGCACCGCCGCCATCGGAGAGGCGAAGATCGCCGACATCCCCGCCGCCGCGCCCGCCACGAGCAAGGTCTTCCTCTCGGCTCCCGACAGATGGAAGAGCTGCGCGAAAAGGGATCCGACCGCGCCGCCCGTCATGATGATCGGTCCTTCCGCGCCGAACGGTCCGCCGGTGCCGATCGAGATCGCGGAGGAGACCGGCTTCAAGACCGCGACCTTCGGCTCGATCCGACTGCGTCCGATCAGGATGGCCTCCAGAGCCTCCGGGATCCCGTGCCCGCGAATCTTTTCGGACCCGTACCGCGCCATCACGCCGATCAGGAGGCCGCCGACCACGGGCACGAGCACCGAGCAGACCCCCAGGTGATTTCCCGCGGGAGACACGAAGACGGAGGAGAACCGCTGGTAGTAAGCGAGGTTGGTGATGACCGCGATCAGCCACACCAGCCCATAGGCGACGACCGCACCGAGCGCCCCGATGACCAGGGCGAGGCCCGAGAGCACCAGCACACGACGATCCGTCGTGAAATCGGCCAGCGAATCGCGTTTTTGCATCCGCGCCAACCTGCTCATACAAGCGCGGTGCCATCACCCAGCGCCTGGCGCCTGGCGCCCCTTTGCAAGCCACTGATATAGATTTCCGCCCGCAGGAGGACTGTTTTGCTGCCCGAATTTCGCAACGAGCCGCTCACGGATTTCAGCATCGAGGGAAACAAGCGCGACTTTGCCGAAGCCTTGAAAAAGGTCGAATCGCGGCTTCCGATCCAGGGGAAGAACCACATCGGCGGCAAAGAGGCCGGCGCCGCGAAGCACTTCGAGTCCTTCAACCCGTCGAAGAAAACACAGGTCATCGGCCGGTTTCCGGAGGGGAGCTCAGAGGACGCGGTTCGAGCGGTCGAGGCTGCTCACAAAGCCTTCCCGTCCTGGAGCCGGACCCCCGCCGCCGAGCGCGTCCAGTTGCTCGTCCGGATCGCCGCGATCCTGCGCAAGCGCAAGCATGAGTTCTCCGCGATGATGGTGCTGGAAGAGTCCAAGTCCTGGCCCGAGGCGGACGGCGACACCGCCGAAGCGATCGATTTCTGCGAGTTCTACGCCCGCGAGATGGAGCGGCTCGCGGAGCCCCAGCCGCTGACCCCTTACCCGGGAGAGAAAAACGAGCTCCAATTCCTTCCGATGGGCGTCTGCGCGGTCATCCCGCCCTGGAACTTTCCCCTCGCGATTCTGGCGGGCATGACGACGGCGGCGCTCGTGACGGGAAACACCGTCGTGTTGAAGCCCTCCTCCGACTCGCCCGCTATCGCGACGATGTTCTACGAAGCTGCTGTCGAAGCCGGAGTGCTGCCCGGCGTCCTCAACTTCTTGACCGGCAGCGGCTCGGTCGTCGGCAACGCGCTCGTCGAGCATCCGAAGACGCGCCTGGTCGCTTTCACCGGCTCGCGCGACGTGGGGATCCAGATCAGCCAGAAGGCGGGAACGGTCGCGCCGGGCCAGCTCTGGATCAAGCGCGCAATCCTCGAGATGGGAGGCAAGGACTTCATTCTGGTGGATGAGACGGCAGATCTGGAGGAGGCCGCGAAGGGCGTCGTGGCCGCGGCATTCGGGTTTCAGGGGCAGAAGTGCTCGGCCTGCTCGCGGCTGATCGTGCACGAAAAGGTCCACGACGAGCTGCTTTCCAAAGTCATCGAGAAGACCAGGGCCCTGAAGGTCGGCGACGTGCGCGATCCTTCCACGCAGGTCGGGGCCGTCATCAACGAGCGCGCGCAGAAGAAGATCCTCGAGTACGTGGAGCAGGGAAAGAAAGAGGGCCAGGTCGTCGCGGGAGGAAGCCCCGGGCCCGGGGACGGGTTCTTCGTGATGCCCACGGTCGTCGACAAGGTGCCCCGGACGGGCAGGCTCGCGAAAGAGGAGATCTTCGGGCCGGTGCTCGCGGTCCTGACCGTCAAGGATTTCGATGAGGGAATCGCCGTCGCCAACGACACGGAGTACGGCCTGACGGGCTCTCTTTATTCGCGTGACCGGGAGAGGCTGGAGCGCGGCAAGCGGGAGCTCTTCTGCGGCAACCTCTACCTGAACCGCAAGTGCACGGGGGCGCTCGTGGGCGTGCATCCATTCGGCGGGTTCAACATGTCCGGAACCGACTCGAAGGCCGGAGGCCGCGAGTATCTCTATCTCTTCACGCAGGCCAAGTCGATCGCGGAGAAAATCTGAGAGCATCGGTCTTCTGACACCGAGGAGGACACGACATGTGGTCACTCTGGTCGGCCCTGATTCTGGTGCTCGACGTCATCGCTCTCGTCTCGTTGCTCAAGAGCAGCGCCGATACGGGGACGAAAATCCTCTGGGCGCTGCTCATCATTCTGCTGCCGGTGGTGGGCATGGTGCTGTACTTCCTGATGGGGCCGGGGCGGCGGAAGGTGCTCTGAGATGACGCCCTCTTGCCATTCCGAGCGCAGCACTTCTTTTTGTCATCCCGAGCGCGATACTTCCCTTTGTCATCCCGAGCGAAGCGAGGGATCTACCCCGGCTCTTCGTCTCTTCGGAGCAGATCCTTCGTCGCTTCGCTCCTCAGGATGACAAGAGTTTTGACAGCCGCGATGACAGCCTTGACGTTAACTCCGCGATGACGGACGGAGGTTTTCCTCGGCCCGCGCGCCGGTTCGAGTCGGTCGGTTTCTCGGAGATCGTCAAGGTCCGCAACCGCGTGCTGGAGCTTCTCGCCGCGGGGCACAAGGTCTGGCGCTTCGAGGGGGGCGAGCCGTACATGCCGACGCCCCAACCCATTAAGGATGCGATGACAGAGGCGCTCGCAAGGAACGAGACACGCTACGCACCCTCCTCGGGAGTTCCCGAGCTGCGCCGCGCGATCGTTGAGAAGGTCCGGGCGAAGAACGGCATCCCCGCCGACGACGAGTCGCCGATCGTCGTCAACGGCGGCATGCATGGGCTCTTTTCGGCTTTTGCGACGCTGCTCGATCCGGGGGACGAGGTCCTGATGTTTTCCCCCTACTGGACTCCCATCACCGACGTCATCGCGTACCACGGCGCGGCGCCGGTCCTCGTGCCCACCGAAAAGGCACGGCAGAACGGGTTCACCGCTACCCTCGCTAAATATCGAACGCCGAAGACGAAGCTTCTCTACTGGAACTCGCCGACGAACCCGACCGGAGACGTCTTTTCGCGCGCGGAGTGCGAGGAGATCTGCGCGTTCGTCCGCGACCAGGGGCTCGCGTTGATCTCCGACGAGGCCTACGAGGACCTGATCTACGAAGGCGAGAAGCACGCCTCCCCCGCCTCCTTTCCCGGGATGTTCGAGCGCACCATCTCGGTCTTTACCTTGTCGAAGACCTATTCGATGACCGGCTGGCGTGCCGGTTACGTCCTCGTGCCCAAACGGTGGCGGCTGCCGATGCAGACGGTCGTCCTTTACTCGATCAACGGCGTGTCCACTCCGACGCAGTGGGCGGCGCTGGCGGCGTTGAAGCTCCCGGAAGACTTTCTGGATGAGGCGCGGGCCGGCTATCGCCGCCGGCGCGACGCGCTCGTGGCCGGACTGCGGGCGGCGGGCTTCGAAATCGAGGCGCCCCGCGCCGCGCTCTATCTCTTTCCCAAGGTCTCCTCGGTGCTCGGTCCGAAATCGGCCGTGGCCGCGCAGCACCTCTTGAACGCAGCGCGCGTCGCCACGGTGCCCGGCGTCGTCTTCGGGCCGGAGGGAGAAGGTCACCTCCGTTTCTCGTTCTCCGTCTCCGAGGACACGATTCGCGGAGGCATCGAAGCGCTGAAGTCGCTCTCCACCGCGACGGTCTAGCGGTTCCCGGTCACGGAACCGAGCGCACTGCCACCCGGCCCGCTCCCCACTCCGCGGCGTAGACCTCGCTTTCGGCGGGCGGGGCGCCGCGCGGCGCGAGAGTGACCACGGCGCAGGGCGCGAAGCCAGCGAATGGCGGCTCGAGAGCCTTCGGCGCCGACTTGTTCGTCACGTGGACGTGCTCGATCCGGATCTGTGCGCCGGAGATGCCAGCCTCGCGGAGGCTGACCCAGATCAGGTGCTCGGGATCGTCCGGCCCCATCTCGAGTCCTATTCGCCGGCACTGTTTCGCCGCGACCGCACGCGCCGCGCCGATCAACGGCTCGCGCAGCCCCGGTGAGGCGGCGAAGCTCTGAAGCAGGCGCGGCGCCGACAGGACGCTGTCGGGCCCGAGGAGGGGCCGTGTCGCGTTGACCAGTGCCCACGGCGCGGCGCAGAGCAGAAGCAACGCGGCAATCGCGATCCCGCCGCGCCAGTGCCCGAGAACGACTCCCGCAAACGGAGCGGCGAGAAGAAGAAACGGCAGCTCCAAGCGGGCGCCCCAGGGCTGCCACTTGAGCAGCAGGCTGAAGAGAAGAAAGCCTGCCGCGACGAGTGCGAGAAAGCCCCAGAGCCGGTGCGACTCCGGAAAAGACCGCCGCACGGCGAGAACACCCGCGCACGCCGCGCAAAGGAGGAGATGGAGCGGATTACCCGCCGCATTGTCGAGGAACGCAGCGTAGATCGACTCATCGGCATCGGCGATCTGCGCTCCCTCGAGCCGGGCCGGGACGTGAAACTGCGCTCCCCTCCAGGTGGACCGCGGATCGTTGGCCGAGAGGCCAATCGCCCGATGCAGGGCGAGAACCGCCGCCTCGACGCGGGCGTTCCACGAGGGAAACGGCGTCAAAAGCTGCAGGGAGATGTTTCGCGCGACGTTGGAGAGTGTGAGACCGGGAGAAAAGGCCTCGTTGACGGTCCCGTGCTCTCCGCCGAGGGGCGTGCCGAAGAGAGAGAGATTTCGCGTCATGTAGCCGGCGTTGACCGCGAGCGCGAGAAGGGCGGCGGCGGCGAGGCCTCTCGCGCCCCGCGCTCGATTTCGGAAGACGGCGGCGGCGAGAACGAGACCGAAGGGAAAGGCGACCGTGAGAGCGGTGGCCTTCGTCAGGACGGCGAGCCCGAGGCTTCCTCCCGCCAGCAGCCATCCGGACAGGTTCATCTCTCCCGCCCACACGCGCAGCGCGAAGTGGGCAAAAACGAGCAGCCAGAACGAAACGACCAGGTCGTTCTGTGTGCTCGAAGCTTGCAGGATGGCCATCGGGAGAGTTGCCGCAAAAACCGCCGCGACGCCCTGCCCGAGCCGGCTCGCCCCAAGGTCCTTCGCGAGAAGGGACGCGGCGATCGCCGCTCCCAGCCACGCGAACGTCTGGAGGAAGTTGATCCCGCGGTCGGATCCGCTCAAGAGCTCGATCTGCGCGGCCAGGAGCTCGGCTCCCGGCGCGAGCGTGAGCTGCCGGAGCACGTGAGTCGGGTAGTGCGACAGGCTCCCGTTCTGGATCCAATGCGAGATCCGCGGCAGGTGATACGTCATCGAGTCCCAGGCGTTGGGAGCCGCCGCGCCCGCCGTCAGCGCGACGGCGACGAGGAGAAGCGCCAGCCCCACGAGAAGCCCAATCTCCCGTTTCGACGGCCGAAGAAGCGACGAAGCCTCGCTCGGCGCCGGCGTGCTCGATCCACGCTTCTTCCTCCAGGCGCTCGCCGCGAGAACGGCCGTCAAGAGCAGCCACGCTCCGATGACCACGGGCCGATTGAAGAGCCGCGCGAGGCTGGAGAGCTCGGCGACCGCCGTCGCGAAGAGGCCGGCCAGGACTGCCGCCGCCAGGAGAGCTTCCCGACGGCTCGGAGACTGCACTGCCGGTTCTCTCGTTGCTAAAAGGCGGGCGCCCAGAATCACGCAAAGAAGGGGAAGCAGCGCCGCCAAAGAGATACCTATCGCCGGTACGCTTCCGGCCGCCGGTCCTCCAGCGCCGGAAAGCGCGCGCGCAGCTTCGCGACTTTGTCCGGCTCGACCTCGGCGACGAGAATCCGCTCCCGCTCGTCTCCCTCGGCCAGCGTCTCACCCAGAGGCGAAATCGCGGCCGAATCGCCCACGTAATGGAGCCCGTCGCCCTCTCCGACGCGGTTGACGCCGGCGACGTATGCCTGGTTCTCGATGGCGCGCGCCCGCAGGAGCGTCTTCCAGTGCTCGCGCCGCAGCTCCGGCCAGTTGGCGACGACGACATAGAGATCCGTCTCCGAGGCGGCCGCGCGGAAGGGCTCGGGGAAACGCAGGTCGTAGCAGACGAAGGGGGTGACGCGTACGCCGTCGATCGGGACAGTTACGACGCGATCCCCCGGCGCGTAGTGGAGATGCTCGCCTCCATAGGAGAAGGGGTGGATCTTCGCGTAGCGCGCGACGCTGCCGTCCGGAGAGACCACAAGCGCCATATTGTGAGGCCGAGTGTCAGACGTTTCGGGGATGCTCGCGACGATCCAGAGTCCAAGCTCCTTCGCCGCCCCGCGGAGAAAAGTCTCGGAAGGGCCGCCCGGAGGCTCGGCGACGCGCGCGGCATCCATCGAGAAACCGGTCGAGAACATCTCGGGAAGAATCGCAAGTCGAGCTCCCCGTTTTGCGGCCTGCTCGAGCAGGCGCCGGGCGCGCCGGTGGTTTTCGGCGACGTCCTCCCACGCGAGGTCCATCTGCAGGAGCGCTATTCGCACAGGCGCCTCAATCTCGCAACCGCGGTCTCGAGCGTCGAGTCTTTCTTGCAGAACGCAAAGCGCGCGTAACTCTTCCCGCGCTCGGGATGCTCGTAGAAGACCGAGGGGGGAATCGCCGCGACGCCGATCTGCTCGATCAGCCTCCGGCAGAACGCGACGTCGTCGTCGAAGCCCAGAGGGCGGAAGTCCGCGCAGACGTAGTAAGTCCCGGCGGGCGAGCTCACTCGGAAGCCGATCGCGGCAAGCTCCTGAACCAGGTAGTCGCGCTTGCCCTGATAGGAGTCGCGCAGCAGGCGGTAGTACTCCGAGCCGGTCGAGAGCGCCACGGCGGCGCCGTGCTGCAGAGGAGTGGCCGTCGCGAAGGTGACGAACTGATGCGCGGCCCGGACCGCGGCGGAGAGAGGCGCGGGCGCCGCCGCCCAGCCGATCTTCCACCCCGTCAGCGAGAACGTCTTTCCAAACGACGAGATCGTGATCGTCCTTTCCCGCATTCCGGTAAGGGTCGCCATCGGCACGTGATGCCCGTCGTAAACGATGTGCTCGTAGACCTCGTCGGTCAGGCAGAGGGCGTCCTCTTCGCGGCAGATTCCGGCGATCGTCTCGAGCTCGCCGCCGGAGAAGACCTTGCCCGTTGGATTGTGGGGGCTGTTCACCAGGATCGCGCGCGCTCCCTGCGCGGCTCGCCGCAGCCCTTCGACGTCAAAGCTCCAGTCCGGCGCCTCGAGCGTGACAAACCGCGGGATGGCGCCTGCCATCGCGACGGCGGCGCGGTAGGAGTCGTAGTACGGCTCGAAGAGAACCACCGCGTCGCCCGGCTCACAGATTCCCTGCAGCGCCGAAAAGATCGCCTCGGTCGCGCCGGAGGTGACGGTGATCTCCGTGTCCGGATCGTAATCGAGCTCATAGTCGCGCCGGTACTTGGCCGAGAGCACGCGGGCGAGCTCGGGTGTGCCGCTCATCCGCGCGTACTGTCCGTGGCCCTCGCGAATCGCCCGGATCGCGGCGTCCTTCGCGAACTCGGGCCCGTCGAAGTCCGGAAAACCCTGCGCCAGGTTCACGGCGTCGTGCTGCTGCGCCAGGCGCGTCATCTCCGTAAAGATGGTCGTCCCGAAGGGAACGAGGGCGCTTCGAATTGGGGAGCGCATTGGGAGAAAGCTATCAGCTATCAGGTTTGAGCTTTCAGCTATCAGCTTTCAGCTATCAGCCAGAACCTCAAGTTGCTTGATCGGCGTATTTCGCAGCGTGTGAACTCGCATAAGCTCCGCTTGCCTCGTTTGCTACGAACGACCCGAACCCAAGAGCTGAGAGCTGGTAGCTGAAAGCTGAGAGCTAATCCAAATGCCTTGCAAAAAGATCCATTACCGTGTCGCCATCATCGGCTCGGGGCCGGCCGGCTGGACCGCCGCCCTCTACGCTTCCCGCGCGGAGCTCGAGCCGGTCGTCTTCGAGGGACCCCAGCCGGGCGGCCAGCTGACGATCACGACCGAGGTGGAGAACTACCCGGGTTTTGCCAAGGGGATTCAGGGGCCCGAGCTCATGGAAGTTTTTCGCGAGCAGGCCAGGCGGTTCGGCACCGAGGTCGTCCTGGATACCGTCATCGACGTGGATTTTTCCGCCCGTCCCTTCCGCATCCAGCTCGACGGGGGCGAGAAGGTGACGGCCGACGCCGTCATCGTTTCCTCCGGAGCCTCGGCGAAGCTCCTCGGCATCCCCTCCGAGGGCCACTTGATGGGGCACGGGGTTTCCGCCTGCGCGACGTGCGACGCCTTCTTCTTCAAGGGCAAGGAAGTCGTCGTCGTCGGGGGCGGCGACACTGCCATGGAGGAGGCCACCTTCCTGACGAAGTTCGCCACGAAGGTGACGATCATCCATCGCCGCGAGGAGTTTCGCGCTTCCAAGATCATGCTCGAGCGCGCCCGCATGAACGCGAAGATCGCCTGGAAGCTGAACGCGACCGTTTCGGAGATTCACGGCGCAGTCGGTAAGGGAATCCAGGCGGTGTCGCTCCAGGACACGCGCAGCGGCGAGACTTCCCGGCTCGCGACGCAGGGCGTCTTCATCGCGATCGGCCACGAGCCCAACACGAAGATTTTCCGGGGCAAGCTCGAGATGAACGACGTGGGCTACATCAAGATCAAGCATCCCTCCACTCAGACGTCGGTCGAAGGCGTCTTCGCCGCGGGCGATGTGGCCGACCCGACCTACCGTCAAGCCGTCTCCGCCGCCGGCGAAGGCTGCAAGGCCGCGATCGACGCCGAGCGCTGGCTCGCGTCGAAGGGGGTCCATTGAAGACGGGGAGCGGGAAGCAGGAAGCGGGAAGCGAGAAACGAAGCTGAGCCCGCAAGATCCACTCGTGCCTGCCAACGAGCCGAACGGCGAACCACAACGCACATCCTTCTTCTCCAGCCTCGCTTACGTCTTCGGCTTCTTCTTCGCGCTAGCGCTGCTCGCCTGGGTCGGAGCGTGCCTCTTGCGCCATCTTCATTAGGCGCCGAACGCTACCCGCTCCCCGCTCCCAGCTTCCCGCTTCAAGCCCGCGCCCCGGCCTCTTCTAAACCGTCTCCTCTAAACGCCGTAATACCCTTCGAAGATGTCGGCCAACGGATGGGATCGCGTCAATCCCTGGCGCGGGTTGCGTGGTTTGCCGCGGCAGGTCTGGGTGCTCTCTTTGGCGACGCTCGTCAACAAGGCGGGCTCGATGGTGCTCGCCTTTCTCGTCCTCTACCTGACCCGGCAGCTTCGCTTTTCCGACGGCGCGGCGGCCAACGTGCTCCTCCTCTACGGAGCGGCTGCTCTCGTCGCCGCGCCCGTGGCGGGATTTCTGTGCGACCGCTGGGGGCCGATCCGGATCATGCGTGGATCGATGTTCTTTTCCGGGCTCATCATGCTGCTCTTCCCCCTGGCCCGCAGCATGACTCTGGTCGTTCTCGCGACCTTGGCTCTCTCGGTGACGGCGGAGGCGTTCCGCCCGGCGAACCTGACGATCTTCGGGGATCTCGTCCGGCCCGAGCAGCGCAAGGCCGGTTTTGCCTTGAACCGCCTGGCGATCAACCTCGGGATGAGCATCGGGCCGGCGCTGGGAGGATTCCTCGCGACGATCTCTTTCTTCTGGCTCTTCGTGATCAATGGCGCGACGGCGCTCGCGGCCGGCGTGATTCTCGCGCTCGCCTCCTTCCCGCAGCACCGGCATTCCGCGGACGCCGCTGAGCTCGAAGCCGCCGTCTCGCCGCTCGCGCACGCGCCGCGAGGCTACCGGGACCGGCGGCTGATTTTCTTTCTGGCGGGAGTCCTGCCGGTCGCCATGGTGCTCTTCCAGCACATCGCCAGCATGTCCGTCTACCTCGTGCGGAACCTCCACTTCTCCGTAGCGACCTACGGCCTGCTCTTCACGTTGAACTGCCTGCTCATCGTGCTGCTGGAAGTACCGGTCAACGTCGCCACCGCCCATTGGCCGCACCGGCGGACGCTCTCGATTGGTGCGGCCCTGTTCGGCGTGGGATTCGGAGCGCTCGCGTTTGCGACCAACGTCTGGGCCGTGGCGGCGACGGTCGTGATCTGGACCTTCGGCGAGATGTTCTTCTTCCCGGGAATGGCGGCTTACCTGACCGATGTCGCGCCGGTGGATCGCCGGGGCGAGTACATGGGCCTTTCTCAGATGGTCATGGGCCTGGCTTTCATGCTCGGGCCCTGGGGTGGCATGCTGGTGCTCGCGCGGTTCGGCCCAAAGGTCCTCTGGGCCGCAACGTTCGTCGCGGGCCTCGTGGCCGCTGCGATGATGTCGCGCCTCGGCCAGCCGAGCCACGCCCATGAATCGACCGCGGTTCCCTCTCCGACCTCTGTGACCTCGGCGGAACCCTAACGGCGCATCGCCGAGAGATATCCTCGGGAGACCTTCTCCGCTGACGGGACGGGGGTGAACCGTCTGTCGAAGGGAGTGTCATGCGATCCGTCCGCTTTCGCGGCCTCGTGTTCGGGATGTTGCTGCTCACTCCAATCCCTGTCAGCGGCGACTTCCTCGAACAGGTCGGAGACGCGATCCGCGACGGAGCCATCACCCTCCGGCTCGCGCTGACCGCCGGCCGTGTTCCGACCTCCAAGGGATGGGATCTCGTGGTCGTCGGCGAGCCGGAGGCGAACCTCGAAGCGAAGGCGAAGGATGGGCATCTCGAATCCCTCTCCTTCCGCGTCCCGGACAACACAGTGATTCTCGTTGGACATGGCCTGCGGCCAGATGTCGTTCTCGAGTCGCTTTCCGCGGACGCGAACGGAAAAATCGTGTCGACGCGATTCCATGGCCATGGCCTCGGGCGTCCGATCCTCTGGCTGCTCGGGGGAATCGCCCGGGGTGCGGTCCAAAAGATCCCGCTTCAGACGTCTCTTTCGCAGCTGGTTCGCGGAAATCTTCTCGCGACGGCGTCCCCGGGACCGGCGGCGGCGGCGCCGAAGAGGCCTCCCCCTTCCGACGCGGCAGCGGCGCCGCCAGGTCCTCCCGCTCCGTCGTTTCTCGATCTCGTGCGCGAGGCGCGCTTCGACGGGATGACGCTTTCGACGTTCGGGGGACGGCACGTCGACCTCGGCGACTTCCTTTCGTTCGAGACCGAAGCCGACTCCGGCGCCGGCGCGCCTCTCGAATTGATCTTCGATCGAGGTGCCTTCCGCCCGGGACACGGCGGAAGCCCGTCGCAATACGACCTCGACTTCCGCCTGGAAGCGCGCCTGGCGGCCGGACGCTTGCAGTTCGGACAGGACCGGCTCGTCTTTCGGCGGGGCGACCTTCACGGATGCCGGATCGAATTACGCCAGGACGCACCGGCCCCTCTCTTCTACCGTGTGGCGGCCGGGCAGCTCGTCCTCGATCTGGCCCGCGGACAGTTTCGATTCCCGGGCGGGATCGCGCTGGCCGTCGAAGAGGGCTCGCGCGCTTCGGCTGCCGACTTCCGTCTCTCCGAGCGGAACGAGGTCTCGGGCGTCTTCGACGTCGATCTCTCCGGCCACACGGGGGAGATCCGCCGCGTCGGCAGCCGCGTGGCCCTCGAGTCCGCGACTCTCCGCGGCCGCGGCCTGCGTTTTGACCGCAACCGCGTCACCGGAAACGTCGACCTCGCGTTCGGGTACCGGCTCTCTCATCTGTTTGTCGTTCACTATCCAGTCGCCGGGCTTGCGCCGCGCCCGGTGCCGCTCGAGTTTTCCGGTCCGTTGACCGCTCGCCTGTCTCTTGTCGGCGTCGGTCCGGGCGAAGGCTCCGTAACAGGCGACTACTCCTTCAAGATGCCTTGGCCTCCCGTCGAGAAAGTGGCGCTTGCGGCTTTGACGGCGCGCTGGAGCCAGGACCTGACGCCCGCGCTGCAGAAGGTGCAGTTCGAAGTCGAGGGGACCCGGTTCGGTCCCTGCGGCGAACATTGCTTCCTCGTCAAGATCCGGCTCCAGGCCCGGAAGGGAAGCCGCCGACACTATCTCTTCCGGGAGAGGTGCGCTCCGGAAGGACAGGCGGATCTCGAGGTCGACGCGCCGCAGCGCCGATTCGTGCTGCGTCACGTCAAGCTCCGGCCATTGTGCGAGGGCGTTCTCGGATGGTTTGCCAACGTCATCGCTCCTCTCCTGACAAAGAGCTACGAAGACATCACGCTCTTTCAACTGCCCGAGGACCTCCCCTTCTCGATCGAATCGGTCGCGAGCGGAGTGGACTGGATCGAGATCGGTGGAAAAGTCTCCTGGACCCCGGAGGCGCGCGGAGAAGGCGAAGCCGCCGAAGGCGGCCGTCACCAACCTTGATCCCGGCGCGCGGCGCGATCGCCCGAAACGCACGGCTGTGGACGCTCGACACGGAAGACTTCGACGACATCCCGGACCTGGAGGTCTCTGCATCCGGCGCGAACTGACGAAGCGTTCGCTGCCTCAGTTCAGTCCGACACGGCGGCGCATCTCTTTGACCAGCGTGTCGAGGCGGCTTTCGATCTGCCGGAAGCGTGGATCGCTTCGCAAAGAATCGAGGAGCGGGCTTCGAGTGCCAAGAGGCCAGCCCCGCCAGCCCGCTTCGACAGCCTTCTCGAGCCAGCGGAAGGCCTCGTCCTTCTCTCCCCGCAAGGCATGCACACAGGCCGTATCGAACGGCACGCTCCAGTCCTGATTGCCTTCTTCGGCGGCCCGTCGGTCCGTCGCGAGGCTCTCTTCCAGGAGCGCCTCCGCTTCGCCGCGCCGCCCGGTTCGAAGAAGCAGAAGCGCGAGATAAGTCTCGGCCCCCGCTCCCGAATTCCGAACTCCTTGCCGCACGCCTCGGAAGGTCGGGAGAAGCTGCTCGAAGAGTTGCTGAGCGCGCAGCGGGTTGCCGGTCACCAGTTCCGTGATCGCTGCGGCATTAAGCGCCGGGGGATCGTTCGGAACAAGCGTCACGGCGGTGCGGGCTTGCCGCCGGGCTTCCTCGTCCCGCCGCTGCTGAAGGTAGAAGGAGATCAGGAACCAGTGTCCCTGGCCGAGCTCGGGCTGGAGCTCCAGACTTCGTTTCAGCCAGGGCTCGGCCTGCCTCGCATCGCCCAGCGCCTCGTAGATGCTGCCGACGATCCCGGACGCGACGCCGCCGGTGGGGTCGAGCTCGAACCCTCGGAGGCTCCAGCGCAGGGCCTCGTCCAGCCTTCCTATGTTTCGTAGCTCCGCGCCGATGGTGCGTACGGCCATCGCGTAATTCGGGTTGATCTCGGCGGCTCTCCGGGTCGCGTCCAGCGATTCCCGGTATTTCCCCTTGACGTTGTAAGCGAGCCCGAGCGCACTGTACCCTTCGGCAAGGTCCGAATTGAGAGCGATCGCCTTTCGGCTGACTTCCAGGCTCGTGTCCAGCCAGGATTCCGGGAACCCGAAGCGGTTCACTCGCTGCGCATAGGCGTCTCCCAGCCCCGCGTAGGCGAGCGCGAACGCCGGGTCCAACTCCAGCGCCTTTAGGAAGAGCTCGATCGCGGCTTCGTTGTCGGCCTTGCGGTAGCGGTTGTAGAGCTCCCGCCCCTTTAGATACAGATCGTACGCTGCGAGGTTTTGCGTCGGGCTCTGCTCGATCCGCTTCTTCTCCGCCGGGGACAGGGTCGCCTTCAGGGCCGCGGCGATCCGCTGGGCGACTTCGCTCTGGATCGCGAAGACGTCTTTGATCTCGCGGTCGTAGGTCTCGGCCCAGAGGTGCTCGTCGCTTCGGGCGTCGATGAGCTGGCTTACGATCCGGACCCGGTTGCCGGCCCGCCGCACGCTCCCCTCGAGAACCGTGACGACGCCGAGCTCCGAGGCGATGGTCTGGATCGGTTTCTGACTTCCCTTGTAGCGCATCACGGAGGAGCGTGAGATGACCTTCAGGTCGCGGATCTTCGCGAGCTGGGTCAGGATGTCCTCGGTCATGCCGTCGGCGAAAAATGCGTTCTCGGGATCGGGGCTCAGGTTCTGGAAAGGGAGCACGGCGATCGATTTGCGGTCGATCGAGCGCGCGCCCGGCGTCGCGGTCGGCCGAGCCGCTCTCCGCCAGAGAAGCACCCCACCGATGACGAGGAGGGCGGCCAGGAGGACTCCGATCGACACGAACAGACTCGCCCGCCGCTCGCGAGTTGCCGGGACCGGCTGCGCTCGGCCGCCAGGCCGTGAGACATCCGAGAGTGCCTCCAGATCGAACGCGATGTCGTGCGCCGAATGAAAGCGCTGCCCGGGCTCCTTTTCGAGGCAGTGGCGAACGATCCGGTCGAGTCCGGGAGAGATCTGGCGGTCCGCTGCCGGGAGATCCGGCGGATCCTTCGTGAGGATCGCGGAGAGCGTGTCGGCGGACGACTCCCCCTGGAAGGCGCGCTCGCCCGAGAGCATCTCGTAGAGAACCGCGCCGAAGGAAAAGATGTCCGAGCGGGGATCCGCGGGTTTTCCCCGGACCTGTTCGGGAGACATGTAACCCAGGGTCCCCAGGACGACACCGGGTTCGGTCCCGGCCGTAGGCAGATCGCTCTCCGGGATCGTCCTTCCCTCCGGCTGCGTCAGTTTCGCCAGGCCAAAATCCAGGATCTTTGCGCGGCCGTCCCGAGTGACGAAGATGTTTTCGGGCTTCAGGTCCCGATGCACGATTCCCTTCTCATGCGCCGCGGCGAGGCCCCTGGCGACCTGGACGGCGTACTGTGTGGCCTTGCGCGGCGGGAGGGCGCCGCCGGAGAGCCGCTCCCGCAGCGTCTCCCCTTCGAGCAGCTCCGAGACGACGTAGGGCGCCCCGTCCTGCACACCCGTGTCGTGAATGGCCAGGATATTGGGATGATTGAGGGTTCCCGCGGCCCTGGCCTCCTGCTCGAAACGGCGCAAACGGTCCGGCTCTTTCGAAAACGACTCGGGAAGAACCTTGACCGCGACCTCGCGTCCCAACCGCGGGTCTCTCGCCCTGTAGACCTCTCCCATCCCGCCCGCGCCGAGCGCGGAGATGATCTCGTAAGGACCGAGGCGGGTGCCTGCCGCAAACCTCATGG
This sequence comes from Acidobacteriota bacterium, assembly GCA_046728075.1. GTDB lineage: Bacteria > Acidobacteriota > Thermoanaerobaculia > UBA5066 > Gp7-AA6 > JBKPDV01. Next base: position 15,270 of record JBKPDV010000032.1, read on the forward strand.
TTGCCGTGGAGCTGGCGGACCGCCCCACCTGCCCTCAGCGAGAGCGATCATCGACAAAAGGAAACCCCGTCGCGCTTATTCTCCCATGGTCCCGACCGAAGGCCATGAAGACTCTAACGTTTCGCGTCGTTCTCTCGAGGAATTATCGGTAGGACGATGTGGGGAAGGACGCCGGGCGTCATGGTAAACGGCGTTTTCCGCTACGACCCATCGGCGGTTGTCGTTCAAAGGCTCGCCGGTGTTGGGGCCGACGTCGAAGCGCGGGAAGTTCGAGAAGGAGATGTCCAGGCGGATCCGCCGGAACCCAACGACAGGCTTTCGAGCGAATCAGGATCGTGGTCACTTCTTCAGCTCTGCGGTCCAGTTCAGAATGACCGTCACGGGTGAGGACTCGGCCCCCTCCGTCGGAGTGTTGACGAGAAAGCGCTTGCCATCGGCCGAAACGGTATAGGGAATTATGGGAGCGCCAAAGACCCGAGGCTCGAAAAGTGGTTGGGGCTGTCCGGCCTGGAAGGTGGAGTTCGCCTGCACCGAAACAGCCATGAGCTTTCGGTCGGCGGCGATGTAGAAGATCTCCTTTCCATCGCGCCGCCACCGCGGAAAGCTTCCGCCGTCCGTTGAAACCTGCCATTTGCCGCCCGGATTCGGAAAGGCCTGCACGTACACCTCTCTGCGCCCGGACTCGTTGGAGGAATAGGCCATCCATCGGCCGTCCGGGGAGAATTGGCCCTGACCTTCGTTGAACTCGGTCCGAAGAAACGGAACCGGTTTGCGATCGCCGAAAAGCGGCAAGACCCAAAGATCCGTTCCCGTCTTCGGATCCTGGTCCTCGAAGGCAATGAACCGGCCGTCGGGAGACCAGTCCACGCTGTATTTTGCATTTTCGGATCCGAGCACCAGCTCCTCCCTGCCCGCCCCGGTCGAGATCTGTTGATACAAGCTGCTCGTGCCGTCTCGATCGGAGGCGAAGACAATTCGATCGCCGTCAGGCGACCAGACGGGAAACGCTTGATTGGACGAACCGAATGTCAGTCGCGAGACGGTCGAGCGCGCGAGGTCGACCAGCCAGATATCGTCGGCCCCCGTCTGCGAATCGCGACGTTGCACCGCGACGCGCTTTCCATCCGGCGAGAGAGTCGGGCGCATGTACAAGCCGGGCCCGGCGGCCGATCCGATCCGGTTTCCCGCTCGATCGAACCAGACGAGCTCGCTCGTCGGCAGCCCGCCGACGCCTCCACTGCGATAGGCGAGCACGCCGTTGTCCGAGACAGTCAATGTATTCCGCCCGTTGGAGGGGTTGTGCGCCACGTCTTCCGCGACGCGGATCGGCTCGCCTGTGAGCCGCAGCCGATTCGGATCGAACCGCTGAGCCATCAAGGTCCCCTGTTGCATGAAGAGGAGATAGCCCGGCGGCGTAAACAAGGCCCTCACTTCCGTCTTGAGCACGAGCTTTGCGTCTGGGGAATCGAGCGAACGGACGTAAATGCCGCGGTTCTCCCGTAGGCCGCTCAAGACGAGATAGAGGAAGTGGCGGCCGTCAGGCAGGAACTGAGGCCAGTAGTGGGCGGTTTCCCGCCGCCGTCGGTCGAGCGCAGTCAAGCTGGCCGATGGTCCGCCCGTCGCGGAAACACGAGTCAGCGCACTCTCCCGGTTCGGCGAGAAGACAATGACCCCCTCCCGGCTCCAGGCGCCGCCGTTGCCTGAAGGTGCGTCGCACAATGTTTGAGGGGACCCGCCGGAAACGTCGATCCTCCTCAACTTTCCCTGCGCGAAAAAGCCGATGAAACGGCTGTCCGGAGACCAGAAGGGGAAGATGGCGCCTTCGGTTCCGGCCAGCTTACGCGCGGCGAGCGAATCGAGTGGGCGGATCCAGAGGTGTGTCTTCTGATCCGACGCCGTTGTGGTAAGGACCAAGTAACGGCCGTCCGGTGACACGGCAACCTGAGGGGCCGATGGCCCAAATGCAATCGTCGTCTCCTCCGGTGGGAAGACGAAGAAACGCATCGGCCGCGCCTCCACGGTTGTTTGTCGAAAATGAACGACCGCGAAAAAAATCGCGGCAAGCAGACAGACGCCCGCGACCACCCAGGCGACGCGCTCCCGGCTCTTGCGTCGGGCGATCACCGGCGCCGGCAGGCCGGCTTGTGATCCTCCCTCGGCGATCCACTTGAGCTCCTCTGCGACGTCGTGGGTAGACTGCCAGCGCGCGTCCGGGTCCTTCGCGAGGCAGGTCTTGACGACTCGATCGAGGGCCGGAGGGCTCATCGGCTGGAGAGAGGAGATCGGCGGGGGATCCGAGGACATGATGGCGGAGATCAACGAGGCCTGGCTCTTACCGCTGAAGGCCTTGTTCCCCGTCGCCATCTCGTAGAGCACCGCCCCCAGCGCGAAGATGTCCGTCCGTGCGTCCGCCTCGCTCCCCTCCAGCTGCTCGGGAGCCATGTACTGGACGGTGCCGAGAATCGTTCCCTCTCTCGTCAAGGGAGTGCTCCCCGCTGCCGTCGCGAGCGCGGTCAGGCTCGATTGGTTGGAGACTGGCGCCATCGCCTTCGCGAGGCCGAAGTCGAGAAGCTTGACGCCGGACTTCGTCAGCATGATGTTGCCGGGCTTCAGGTCCCGGTGGACGATCCCCTGGCGGTGCGCGCGATCGAGCGCGTCGGCAATCTCGATTCCATAACGTAACGTCTGGTCGAGAGGCAGCGGACTCTTCGCAAGACGACCGGCCAGCGTCTCTCCCTCTAAATACTCCATGACGAGATACTCGACCCCGTCCTGATTGCCCACGTCATAGAGGGCGCAAATATGCGGGTGAGACAATGCAGATATTGTTTTCGCCTCCCGCTCGAAGCGCTGGCGGACCTCGGGAGAAGAAGAGAGATGGGAGGGAAGCACCTTGATCGCCACCGTCCTCTCCAGCCGGGTGTCCCGCGCCTTCCAAACCTCACCCATACCTCCGGCACCGAGGGGCGAGACGATCTCGTAAGGACCCAACCGAGCGCCCGCCGCGATCGTCATCTCCACTTCACCCGATCACACGATCGCACGGTTTCCTGATCACGGTTGTCACGCGCCGCCTTCCGGACGCACTCTCCAGTACACCGCGTAGCGCTGGCCGAAGAGTCGATGGAGCGGTATCAGTGAAAGATTCTGCTGTTGTCCCTTCGTGTGAAAGGTCAGCGGCGCGGCGGGATCGGGCTCGATCCAGCCGAGAGAGTTCTTCGCGTCTGCCCGAATGTCTGCGACCGCGACGGGATCTCCCTTGAGCTCGCAGTCGTAGCCGCCGTAAGTCATCTCTCGGGTCAAGCCCTGCGCGCCCAGGCGGCCGGCGAGGACGAGAGGCCCGAAGCGGACCGCCTGAAGACCCGCGTCGTCGGGCATGGGCTCGATCGCGAGGCTCATGGGCATCGCGAGCTCCACTTTGTCTCCCGTCTTCCATTCCCTGTCGATCACGAGGTAGCTCGACGGGCTCGCGAAGGCCGGGAGCCTCGAGCCGTTGACCGCCACCGAGCCGCCACGCGCGGCCCACCACGGAACGCGAAGCCTGAGTTGCACTGAGACCGGCCGATCGGCCTGGAAGAGAAGAGTCGTACGCGCTTCCTCCGGAAAACGAGTCTCCTGCCGGAGGCGCAAGCCCTTCTCCGGCCACGTCAGCTCCGAGGCGATCATCTGGTTGACGAAGAGACTCTCGTCGTCGTGGAAATAGATCGAGTCGGCGAGCTTCGAGAATTCCTCGACACCCGTCCCCGTGCAGCACCAGAAGGCGTCGAGAGGTCTTCCGTAGAACTTCCAGTATCCCGAGGCCAGCGGGTAGTAGTACATCCGCGTCCCGTCCTCGGGATTCTGCGTTCCCATCCGGCTATTCCAGAACGTCCGCTCGTAATAGTCGGCGGCTCGGGGATCGCCGCTCCACGCGAGGATATGGCGGGTCAGCTTCAGCATGTTGTAGGCGCAGCAACATTCGGCGGTCGAGGACGACAGCTCCGTCGAAAGCACTCCCGGCGGGGTGCGCCAGCCTTCGCCGTTCGAGGTGTTGCCGGTGCAGTAGCTGCGCTCGGACACGACCTCGCGCCAGAAGTACTCGGCGATGTCGCGGTAACGCTTGTCCCCCGTCAGCTCGTAGCGGCGGGCGGCGCCGATGACCTTCGGGATCTGGGTGTTGACGTGCAGGCCCTTGAGCTCATCGCGCCGCGCGGCGAGCGGCTCGAAGAACGCGGGATGATCGAACCGGTGAGCGAGGTGGAGGTACTCCTCCTTGCCCGTCAGCGCGAACAGATCGTAAAGCGCCTCGTTCATGCCGCCGAACTCGACCGTCAGGATGCGGTCCATCTGGGCGTCGGAGAGACCCTTGGTCCAGGTGCGCACCCAGCCCGCGATTCCCTCGGCCGTCTGGAGCGCCTCGGCGTCGCCGCAATGGCGAAAGACTTCCAGGTGCCCCGCGAGGATCTTGTGGAGTGTGTAGAAAGGAGCCCAGACCTTGGCGCCGCGGCGAAGACGATCGAAGAGCTCCTCGGGGAACGCGGAGAGGTAGCCCGTCCCCGAGGCCTTCTGGCACTTCGCGAGCTCGGCGACCATGGTGCTCGCCCTCGACCGGAAGACCTCCTCACCGGTGCTGGCGTAAGAGAGCGCGCAGGCCGACAGGTAATGCCCGGTGAAGTGGCCCCGCAGCTCGCAGTCCGGCTTTTCCCAACCGCCCACCGGCTGCGCCGTCGAAGGCAGGCCGGCGTTGACGCGAAACGTATGGAGCAATCGGTCCTCAGGCAATGAGAGCAGGTACTGCTGGTTGCGCGTTTGAACGTCGCGCACGGGTCCGGGCAGGAGTCGTGTTCGCTCCAAAGGAAACGGCGGACAGGGTCCATCGAAGAGCGTTCGCGCTTCGCGCGATAGAGCCGCTGTCGAGGCCTTCGCGGACTTGCCGGCGGCCAGGGCTGCCAGCGCGCAAGCGGCCGAGCCGAGAAAGCCGCGGCGCGTCCAGGAGCGAGACTCGAAAGGGCCGCCTGCCGGGATCGCCACGCCAGTTCTCGAAGACCCTTTTATCGCAGGGCGGAGGCGACTCGCTGCTCGACCTCGCGCCGTTCGGGCAGGTCCGGATCCGCTTTGTTCCAGTTTTTCGCTAGATCGGAATAGGCCTCCCGCGCCGCGGCGGCGTCGCCGGACTGCGAGGCGGATCGGGCGAGGCCCAGCAGCGACAGCGACCGGCCGGGGGTCTTGGCGAGCGCTGTCTCGAACTCCTTTCGAGAGTCGGCGAAGCGCTTTGCTCCGAGCAACAGCTCGCCGGCGAACTCGTGAGCCGGCTTGACGACGGCCGGCGGGCCGAAGTCGAAGGTGAGCGCATCCTCGGCGGCGGTCGCCTCGCGCGCGAGAGCCAGGGCGCGCTCCGTCTCCCCTTTCGCGGAGAGAATGGCGGCTTCGAGCTCTTTTGCCATGACCACGTCGCTCCCACTCGATCGGTGTCGCATGTACGACATTCGCGTAGAATCGTGCCCCGCTTCCGCATTGGCCTTCACAGTCGCCTGGAGATCGGCGAGAGCGTTCTCCGCCGCCGGCCGGTCGCGACGCGCGAGCGCTCGCGTGCCTTCGACATAAAGCGTCAGACCCTTCTGCGCCAAGTCACCGGCGTCGACCGGCGAGCTCGAATCGAAGGCGTTCCATTGGCGCGTCTCGATGAGATAGGCCGCGCGCATCATCGCCAGATGAGAGCGGGCGGTCGTCGACTTCGAGGCCGCGGCGTCCCTTTCCATCAGACCGAGATCACGGCGGGCCTCGGCGTAGCGCCCCAGCTCCATGTTCGCGTACTCCAGCCAAAAGAGAGCGTGGTAGCTGTGATCGTCCGGACCGAGTTTCTTGCGCTCGGCGCGGTCGACCGACGCCTTCCAGGCCGCTTCGTTGGATGTCGCAGCCTCATTCCACATGCCGGACGCGAAGAAGATGTGCGACGGCATGTGCAGCGCATGGCCTGCGGCCGGCGCGATCTTCGCGTAGACACGCGCGACTCGCATTCCGAGCGGAGCATGCACGGGATCGTCGTAGCAGTGGATCAGGTAGTGAACGGCGCCCGGATGAAGCGAGTTCTTCGCGAAGACCTCCTCGGCGATGGCCGCCGCTTTCATAAAGGTCGCGTAGTCCCGCTTTCCCTCGGTCGTACCCAGAAGCGAGAGCGCATAGAAAGCCGCGGCGTCGAGATCTTGAGGGAATTTCTCATGGAGACGCTTCATCGCGTCGGCGTAGGCGAGGTCGCGATCCGCCTTTTCTCCTTCGGCGTAGAGCGCCTCGACGGCGTCGAGATATCCCTTCTCCCGATCCGTCGGAGCCTTCGCGCGCCGCGCCTCGGGCGTCGGACCGAGCCGCTTCAGGGCTTCGATCGCCGCCTCGCGATTCCGTTCCATCCAGAGCGGATGGTTGTGCGTCATGGCCTCGCCCCAGTACGCCATGGCAAAGGCCGGCTCGATCTTCTGGGCTGCTCGGAACTCGTCCGCCGCATCGTCGAACTCGAAGCTGTGGAGCAGGAGCGCCCCCCGCAGGAAATGCTTCTGCGCCTCCGCCGAGCCCGACGTCGGAAAGTCGATGCGTCCGAGGTCGCCGCTCTGCGCGGCGAGAAGGGGTCCGAAGAGAAAAGTAATCAGGAAGGAAAGCAACCGAGCGGTTCGCATGCGTCCAATATACTTCCGCCGTTCTAGTTCGCGCCGTCTTCGTCCGGCTCCTCCGGCTTTTCGCTCCGCGGAGCAGGTGGCTCCTTCACGGTCATGACCGCGAACCCTTTCGCCTTCGAGGTTTCGTTGAACGCCGGGATCGTCTTTCCGTACAGCTCGTCGAAGTCTCGGCGGACTTCGGCGAATTGCTTGCCGAGCAGCTCGTAGACCTCGCGCTCGGCCTGGGTTGGCGGGAAGTCCGCGTTTCCGGACACGTCGCCGCCGCCCGTCTCGGACTCGGCGAGCAGCCACACGAGCTTCAGGTAGAGCTCGAGCGGCCCGCGGAAGGATTTCAGGTCCGCCTCGGCGAGTGTGGGTTGGAGCAGCCGGTCCTCGACCGATCGGATCTTCTTCTCGAGCTCGTCCGCGCCCGTCATCCCGGAAGGAGGGGCCTTGGCGGCGCGGAGCATCTTCCTGTAGCCCTCCAGCTGCAAGCGCGTCCACTCCAGCTGGTTGATCATCCCCGCCGCGGCGTCGACGTCGCGCGCGAGCGCGCGCGAGAACTTCGCGGAAGCCTCCACGTCCGCCTCGGTGCCGGCAGAGTTCGGGTCCTTGCGCACGACGAGCTTCTGAGTCTCTTCCTTACCATCAACAGCGAGTTTGATCGTATAGGTGCCAGGCGGGACGAGCGGCCCGCGTTTGGGCGCGTCGATGCCGTAATAGTAGACGCCGCGCCTGTCCTTGCCGCGGAAACGCTTCTCCTCCCAGATGTGGGGATTGCCGGTCGGAGTCGTCCGGATACGGACTTCCTCCGTCGGCTCGTAGCGCAGGTCCCACGCGACGCGGTTGAAGCCGGCCTTCGCGGCGCCGGGAATCGTGCGGACCTTCTCCCCTGCCTCGTTCCAGATCGTGACTTCGATCGGGCTCTTCTTCGGAGATTCCGCGTTCTCGCTTTCCGGCGTTCCCTCCGACGACGGCTCTGGTTTCTTTGCCTCATCGACGCGCTTCGCCGCTTGCTTCAACCAATAGTTGATCGTGGCGCCATAGGCGGGGTTGCGCCCACCCGCGACACCGGCGGGCGCGAGATTCGGCCGGGAGACCGAGCGGAAGCGGTACGCGGGCCTCGGCTCGAAGAGATGGAACGCCTGTCCGCGGATCGAATCGGTTACCTGCTCGACCGGGGTCAGGTCATCCAGGATGAAGAACCCGCGGCCGTAAGTCCCGACGACAAGGTCGTGGAAGTGCGGCTGCACGGTCAGCCAGTAGACGGGCGCGTGAGGGAGCTTGGATTGGAGCGGCTCCCAATGACCGCCGTCGTCGAAGGAGACATAGAGGGCGTTCTCCGTGCCGGCGTAGAGAAGCCCCTTGCGGAACGGATCCTCGCGGACGACGTGCGTATAGGAGAGCGGGCCCTTCGGAATGTTGCCGGAGATCGACTTCCAGGTCTTCCCGTAATCGGTCGTCTTGTAGAGATGGGGATCGAAGCCGTTCACTTGATGGAAGTCGAACGCGACGTAGCAGGTACCGCCGTCGAAGGGAGACGGGTCGACGCTCCCCACCGTTCCCTTCGGCGGAAGGCCCGGAATGCCCGGCGTGACGTTGGACCAGTGCGCGCCGCCGTCCCTCGTGACCTGCACGAGGCCGTCGTTGGTGCCGGCCCAGATGACCCCCTTCTCCTTGGGCGACTCGGCGATCGAGTAGACGACGCCCGCGTACTCTACGGAGAGGTTATCGACCGTCAACCCTCCTGAGTCGCCCATCATCGATTTGTCCTGCGTGGTCAGGTCCGGACTGATGGTCTTCCACGTCTGGCCGCCGTCGGAGGTTGCGTGGACGTACTGGCTGCCGGCGTAGACGGTGTTGTGGTCGTGAGGCGAGATCGCGATCGGATATGTCCAGTTCATCCTAAGCTTGATCTGTCCCGCGTTGGCGCCCATCGTTCGCTCGGGCCAGATAGAGACGGTGCGGGTCTGGCCGGTCTTCGCATCGAAGCGCTCGAGCACGCCCGCGTAGCAGCCGCCCCACACGATGTTCGGGTCGACAGGATCCGGCGTGGCCCATCCCGTCTCGCAGCCGGCGGTGGAAGTCCAAACCGATGAGGGAATGCCGAACGCTCCCGGCAGGTGGCTCGGACCGCGCATCGAGCCGTCGTCCTGCATCTGCCCGTAGACGAAGTACGGGATCCGGTTGTCGGTCGTGACGTGGTACATCTGCCCGATCGGCAGCCGGACGGAGCTCCACTCGCGCCCGCGTGTCGTCGTCAGCATCACGCCGCCGTCGTTGCCGATCATCATCCGGGAAGGCTGCCGGGGGTCCGCCCACATGTCGTGGTTGTCGCCGCCCCAGCGGATCTGTTCCGAAGTCTCCCCGCCGTCGTACGTGACCCCCATCTGGTTGGAGGGGAAGTAGACCTCGTTGGCGTTGTCGGGTGTGACGAGCATGCGCGTGTAGTAGTGAGGACGCTCGTTCAACAGCCGGCTGTCGCTGGCCTTCTTCCAGTGCTCCCCGCCGTCGTCGGAGCGCCACAGCGAGCCGCGGTCTCCCGTCTCGATCAGCGCGTAAACGCGGTCCGAGTTGGAAGGCGCGACGGCAACTGCGATCTTTCCGATCGGCGCCTCGGGCAAGCCGTGGACCGTGATGCGTTTCCAGGTGCTGCCGCCGTCCTTCGAGACGAAGACCCCGCTGCCTGGCCCGCCGCTCTTGCGCCCCCAGGTCTTGATGTCGATCTGCCACATGCCGGCAAAGAGAATTCTCGGGTTCGACGGATCCATGGAGAGGTCCGAGGCTCCCGTGTTCTCGTCGACGAAGAGGACTCGGTCCCAGGTTTTCCCGCCGTCGGTCGTGCGGTAGACGCCGCGCTCGGGCTGCGGCCCGTAGCAGGTGCCGAGCGCCGCGGCGAATACAATATTTGCATTGTGAGGATCGATCGCGATCCGGCCGATGCGGCCGGTTTTCGCGAGCCCCATGTTCTTCCAGGTCTTGCCGGCGTCGGTCGACTTGTAGATGCCGTCGCCCAAGGAGACGTTGCTGCGGATGAACGTCTCCCCGGTCCCGACCCAGATCACGTTCGGATCGGAGGGCGCGATCGCGATCGAGCCGATCGACTGCGCCGGCTGGTCGTCGAAGACCGCTTTCCAGTGGATGCCTCCGTCCGTCGTCTTCCAGACGCCTCCCGAGGACGCGCCCGCATAGGCGACGTTGGAATCCCCGGGGACTCCGACCACCGCCGCCACGCGGTTGCCCGGAGGACCGATGAAGCGGTACTGCAAGCCGGCGTACGGATCGGGAGCGGCCGGGGCCGACGGCGCGCTCGCCGGGACCTGCGGCGATTTCGGCTTCTTTGCCGCTTCCGGAGCGGCTCCCATCGCGAGCCCCGGCAAGAGCATCGCCGCCGCGAGGCGCAAGAAACTCGAGGTGGATCCTCTTTTCATGGGTCCTCCGTTAGCCGGCCGCTTTGCGCGCGCGGATGTACGCGTCGATCCGCGCCTCGAGAATCGGCAGCGTCACAGTGCCGCCGGAGAGCACGCGGTCGTGGAACTCCCGCACGTCGAACCGCGGCCCCAGGGCCTCTTCGGCCCTGCGGCGAAGTTCGCGAATCTTCAGCTCCCCGATCTTGTACGCGAGCGCCTGACCCGGCCACGCGATGTAGCGATCGGTCTCGGTCGTGCACTCGTGCAGGGAAAGCGCCGTGTTGGCGGCGAGGTATTCGATCGCCTGCTGCCGCGTCCAGCCCTTCGCGTGCAGGCCCGTGTCCACCACGAGCCGGCAGGCGCGCCACATCTCGTACGTCAGGCGCCCGAAGTTGCTGTAGGGGTCGGTGTAGAGGCCCATTTCCAGGCCGAGATGCTCCGAGTACAGGCCCCAGCCCTCGCCGAAAGTGTCGATGTAGAGGAAGCGACGGAACTTCGGCAGATCGGAAAGCTCCTTGGCGAGCGCGATCTGAAGATGGTGCCCCGGCACGGCCTCGTGCAGGGTCAGGGACTCCTGCACATAGAGCGGACGGGTCTCGAGAGCGTACGTATTGACCCAGTAGATCCCCGCGCGCTTGCTGTCGGGCGGTGCCGGAACATACCGCCCTCCGGTGTACTTGGGCGCGATCTCCGCGGGAACCGGCTCGACGCCGTACGGCTGGCGCGGCAGCCGGCCGAAGAGAGACGGAAGCTTGCCGTCGATTTTCTTGGCGATCCAGGCGGCCTGCTTCAAGAGTTCCTCGGGCGTCTTCGCGTAGAAGCGCGGATCGGTGCGCAGGAACTTCAGGAAGTCCGCGAAGCTTCCCGAGAAACCGGTCTGCCGGATCACGTCTTCCATCTCCGTGCGGATGCGGCGGACTTCTTCCAAACCGAGAGCGTGGATCTGCTCCGCTGTCCGGTCGAGCGTCGTGAAATGCCGGATGAGGTACGCGTAGTAGTCCCGGCCGCCTTCCAGATCCGACGCGCCGACTGTCTTACGCGCGCGCGGCATGTACTCGCGGGTCATGAACTCGAGAAACATCCGATAGCCGGGCACGATTTGTTCTCGGATCGCCTTCTCCCCCTCGGCCCGGAGGCGCGCGCGGTCGCCTTCGATCACTCCGGCCGGAAACAACGCGAACGGCGCGTAGAAACGGCTTAGCTTGGGATCGGCGACGACGTGAGCGGCGATGGTTCCCTCGTAGCCCTCGAGGACAACCCGCGGCAGAGTCCAGCCTGTCGCGAGTCCCTCGCGCAGCAGCTCGACGTTCTGGCGCGCGTACTCGGGAAAGGCCTGAAGGCGGGCGATGTAGTTCTCGTAGTCGCGCGTCGTCGCGAGAGGGACGTCCTGAGGAAGCTGCGCGAATTCGATGTGAAAGCCGCTGTCCGAGTTGATCGGGAAACGGTAGCCGTGGAGCTCGAAGGCCCGGATGGCGTCGTCGAGCTCCCGGCGAAGAAGCTCGCGGCTCTCGCGAGCGGTCTCTTCGAGCGCGGCCGGATCGATGGCGAGGAGGCGGTCTCGAAATCGCCGGCGGGCCTCCACCCGCCGAGCCTCGTCCCCAACCCGTACCGAAGGAAGTTTGTCGTCCCATCGGTGCTCTCCGACCGCGGTCGCGACGAGCGGGTTCTCCGAGAGCTCAAACTCCCATTCCTCGTCGAAGAGCGCGTGAAGCTGCGTGCGCGCGTCCTTCGGGTCTCCCTTCGTTTCTTTCGGCGCCCCTGCGAGCGGCACCAGAGCGATCACGGCGATCAGCGCGCAGAGAAGTCCGTCCGCCAGCACGTCATCCCTCCTTGTTTGTGCGGGGCGATGATACCGAAGGCCGCGTTTTTTCTGGGCGGGGCCCGAAGGGGGCCGCGCCCAGGACGATGAGCGCGGAGCTCAGTCCTCGCGAAGGGCTTGCATCGGATCCAGCGTCGCGGCCCGATGGGCCGGAAGGAAGCTCGCGGCCGCGGCAATGCCGGCGAGGCTGACGACGGCAATCCCCATCGTCATCGGGTCGCTCGGCGTCAGCCCGAAGAGCAGCGTTCGAGCCGCGCTTCCCGCCAGAAGGGCAAGGCCGGTCCCGAGCGCCAGGCCGATGCCGAGCAGCGTCCCCGCCTCTCTCAAGATCAGGGCCAGCACATCGCGCCGGCTCGCGCCCAACGCCATGCGGACTCCGATCTCGTTGCGGCGCCGGACCACCATGTAGGAAATCACCCCGTACAGGCCGATCGTAGCCAGCAGCGCCGCGAGAAATCCGAAGAATCCGGACAGCGTCGCCATCAACCGTTCGCGCAGGAGACTCTCCCGAATCGTGGTTTCGAACACTCGGAAGTTCAGCACGAGCGCAGGGCTCGTCTCCGCCGCGACCTGCTTCACCGACGCCACAAGGCCTGAGATCGGCCCGTCGGTTCGCAAGAGAACATGAAGGGAGGCCTCGGGGCGGTCGTCCTGAGCCTGGGCGAGGAAGACGATCGGCGAGAATCCTTCGCGCAGATCTCCGTATTTCGTGTCTTTGACGAGGCCGACGATTTGATAAACACGGTCGGGACGTCCTTCCTGCTGAGCCACACCGAGCGACCGTCCGATGGGATTGCCGGCGTCCAGAAACTTCCGCGCGAACGTCTGCGTCACGACGGCGACGGGCGGAGACGAGGTCGTGTCTCCATCGCCGAAATCTCGTCCCGCCAGAAGCGGAGTTCCCAGAGTACGGAAATAGCCCGGCGTCACGCGGTTGAAGTTGGCGATCTTGCGTTGGACGGAAGACCCGGGAATACTGACGTTGTCGTTCCAGCCATTGCCGCTGACCGGGACGATCCGAGCATCAGCCGCGGAGAGGACCCCCGGGATCGCCCGCAGGCGCTCCAACAGCGCCTTTTTGTAGGACGTGCGCCGCTCGATCGGAACCTTCAACGGCGAGAGATCGATCTCGCTGACGAGAACCTGCTTTCGTTGAAAGCCCGTATCGATCGTCTGGAGATTCCGGAGGGTCCGCACGAAGAGCAACGCGCCGACGAGCAGCATCAGCGAGAGCGCGACCTGGGAGACCACGAGAGCGCGGCGCACTCCGAGCCGCTGGCGGCCGGCCGTCAGACTGCGGCCGCTCGACTTCATGGCTTCTCCGGGAGAAGTCCGCGCCGCCTGGAGCGCAGGCGCCAGGCCGAAGACCACGCACGTCAACGTGGCCAGCGCGGTGGTGAAAGCCAGGACTCGCCAGTCCGGCGTCAGATCGAGGGACCAGCGGCTCCCCTGCGTGCCCAGGAACGAGACGAGCCCGCGGCTCAGGGCCTGCGCCAGCGCGGCGCCGAAAACCGCGCCGGCGGCTGCCAGCAAGAGGCTCTCCGCAAGCAGCTGCCGGATCAACCGGCCGCGCGAGGCGCCCAGAGCGAGGCGCACCGCCATCTCTCGCTGCCGAACGGTCGCGCGGGCCACGATCAGATTGGCGAGGTTCGCGCAGGCAATCATCAGGACCAACCCGGAAGTCGCCAGCAGCAGCCAGAGTGGAGACTCATATCGGCGGCGCAGCGAAGAGACACCGGAGGCTGCGGGAAGCGCCTCCAGTCGGAATCCCAGGTAGCGTTTTGCGTCGACGGCGTCGTACTGGGAGGGCAGCGTGGTCTCGAAGACTCCGCGAGCGATCGTGGCCAGCTGAGCGGACGCCCTCTCGACCGTCCAACCGGGCTGGAGTCGCCCGATCGCGGCGAGCCACCACTGCTGCCGATCCTCGATTCGCGGCTTCTCCTGGGTGACGAGCGGCTCCGCACACAGAGGCAGAGCCGCGTCGAAGCCTCGTCCGACTTCCACTCCGAAGAAGCTTCGTGGGGTCACGCCCACGATCTCGAAAGGATGCCCCTCCAGAGTGATCGTCCGGCCGAGAGCGGAGGAGCGGCCGCCGAACTCGCGTTGCCAATAAGAATCGCTGAGCACGATGCCCGGCGACCCGCAGCCGCGCCGGTCGTCCGCCGCTGAGAGCAGACGTCCGATCCGGGGCTGCAGCCCCAGGGTCGAAAAGAAACTGCCGCTGACCCACAGCACGTCCACGTACCGCGCCTCTCCGCCCGGGCTCGAGTTCAACTGCTCCGAGCCCCAGGCCGCCATGCTCGAGAACGCGCGCTGCTGGTCCCGGATCTGTTCCCAGAGAGCGAAGGTCAACTGAGGGTTGCGCCCAGTAAAGCTGCCGGTTCGGCCGAACGTGTTGTCCTCGACTCGGACGGAAGCGAGCTCGAGCGGGCGGGCGACGGGCAGCAGCCGCAAACGAACGGCGTCGAGCAGCTGGAAGATCGCTGTATTAGCTCCGATGCCCAGGGCAAGCGAGAGGATTGCCACGACCGCGAATCCGGGATCGAGCCGGAGCAAACGCGCCCCGTGGCGCAGATCTTTCGCGAAGGCCCCGAGCCAGCCGGCCGAGCCTTCGCGGGCCGCCGTCTCCCTCCGCCGCGCGAGCTCCAGGGACTTTAGCTCCCGCCCCAATCCGCGGTCGCTGACCTCTTCGATCACGGACCGATAGGCCTTCTCTCCATCGGCCCCGCCGGCCAGGAGCTCCTCGTACCGATCGCTCAAGTGCTGAGCGAGCTCGTCGACGATCGCCGCTTCGCGCGCCGGCGGCAGCCCGAGGCTCTCGACGAGCTTACGGACCTCGGATGGCCAATCAGGCATTTTCTGCGGCCGTAATCTGCCGGATCGCCTTCACGAAGTCGCGCCACATGCTTCGCCGCTCGCGCAGAGTCTTCCGTCCGCTGGCGGTCAGCCGGTAGTAGCGCCGCCGGCGCTGGTCCGCCTTTTCGACCCAGCGCCCCTCGACGAAGCCGCGCTCCTCCAGCCGGTAGAGCAGGGGGTAGAGGGATGCCACGTTGAAACGGACCACTCCGCCCGAGCGCGCCTCGATGAGCTTGGCGATCTCGTAGCCGTGACGCGGTCGGCGCTCGACCAAAGAGAGGATCAGCATCTCAGCGCTCCCCTTTTTCATCTCGCGATCGAACAGCTTCGCCGTAATATGTCGCATAACAACATATCTACGTAACAGCTATCGCCGGCGGTGTCAAGCGGGGTGAGCTGAGGCGGCCCTATGGGCGGGATGTCGGGGAGGGCGGGCGGGCCTGGTCCGGACAGGCCAGATCGATGTGCCACACCGGCCCGCCAAAAAAGAGCGGACCTTCCGCTTTGATAAAGGTCGGAGCCTCGCCGGTGAGAATCCAGACATAGGTCACGGGAGGCTTCTTGCCGAGCAGCGTGGCGAGCACGCCCTTGATGCCGCCGATCTCGATCCGCGAGGCGTAGCGAATCGATTTGTGCGTCGAGCTCCCGAGGGTCACGCGATCCTCGCCGGCCGCCGAGAGAACGAGCTTGACGAGAAGCGGCTTGGGCGTCGCAGCGACCATCGAGAGCGTGGCCCCAGGGGGCTCGGGACCGATGTTTTTCAGAAGCGTGAACATCAATCCGTTTGCCACGTCGGTCGGCAGCTCCATCCGGTCCTGATCGAGCTTTTCTTTCCCGTCGTCCGTCCGGCTCTTGACCGTGACGAGACCGGTGGTTGCGTCGATCGAGGTCTCGATCGGATGGGGGAAGCTGGGACCCTTCTGGACGAGATGGTCGCTGATCAGCCGGAACCGTTCTTTCTGCGAGAACACCACGGTCTCGTCGTGGATCGAGCCATCTTTGAAGTGGAAGACCACGCGGGTCGTGACCCGGTCGCCCCGCGAGGTCTGAATCAGGTCTCCATCCGCCAGGGCGGCGCCGTCCTGCGCGCGCAAGACCAGAAAGCCGCGAGCCACCCCTTCCGCGTGGCGGACAGGCACCTGCTCGGCGCAGAGAGCGCCTGCCGGAAGCAGGCCAGCCAGGATGAAGAAAATCTGAAGAAAACGCCGCTCCATCAGCACCTTTCTCAGAGGTCGAGAGAGCAATTGCCGTACCCGGCTCCCTTGTTCACCATCGCGCCCCGATCAGGGAAGAATCCGACTGGAATCGGGGCGCCGACGGCCGAATCGCCCAAAACACTAGGCCCGCGCACACGTATGGGAACGGAGGAACGCACGTTCTTCCAAACTGGAGGTAAGAATGAGAGTCTTCTTGCGGACATCGATTCCGGCTTTCGTCCTTCTGCTGGGAGCTTCCGTCACCGCGTTCGCGGCGCAGGGCCTCACGTTTCCGCCGAGCGGCGACAATCCCCGGTCCACGGTCACTCAGGCGATTGGACCCGTCAAGGTCACGATCGACTACTCCAGCCCCCGGGTCGTCCGCGGTCCCAACGACCGCCGCGGAAAGATCTGGGGCGAACTGGTTCCCTGGGGGATGTCCGATCTCGGCTTCAACGGCTGCTCGAGCTGCCCGTGGCGCGCCGGCGCGAACGAAAACACGACGTTCACCGTCACCAACGACGTCAAGGTGCAGGGACAGCCGCTGCCGGCCGGAACATACGGCCTTCACATGATCCCCGGCGAGAACGAGTGGACAGTCATCTTCTCCAAGAACGCCGAGTCCTGGGGCAGCTTCTGGTACGACCCCAAGCAGGACTTCTTGCGCGTCAAGACCAAGGCGGGCAAGAGCGACTACCACGAGTGGCTCACCTACGAGTTCACCGAACGGGAGCCGGAGAAGGCCACGGTCGCTCTCGAGTGGGAAAACCTTCAGATTCCGATCTCCATCGCGGTCGAGAACGCGACGCAGCTGTGGGTGGACAACATGCGGCACGACCTGCAGGGATTCGCGGGATTTTCGTGGCAGAACTGGCAGCAGGCCGCCGCCTTCTGCGCCCAGAAGAAGACGAACCTGCCCGAGGCCTTGAAGTGGGCCGAGAGGGCCGTTTCGGATCCGACCTGGTCGGGCGGTTCGGAGAATTTCGTGACGCTCTCGACGCTCTCACGTTTGCAGTCGATGAACGGCCGCGAACAGGAAGCTGCGAAAACGTTCGACAAGGCGATCAACCATCCCACAGCCACCGCGATTCAGATCCACCTCGCGGCGCGCCAGCTCATGACCGATGGAAAGAAGCAGGAAGCGTTCAAGCTCTTTCAGTTGAACGCCAAGAGGTACCCGAACCAGTGGCCGGTTCACGTCGGCCTGATGCGCGGCTACGCGGCGATGGGCGATAAGAAGAAGGCGCTGGAAGAGGCGAAGCTCGCTTTGCCGCAGGCGCCGGACGCGGGTAACAAGAAGAACCTCGAGGGCCTGATCAAGCAGCTCGAGGAAGGCAAAGAGATCAACTAACCAGAAGCCTCTGTCAACCCGAGCGAAGCGTGGTATCTGCTCCGGTCTCATGGACCTCTCGGGCAGATCCCTCATCGCTTCGCTTCTCGGGTGACACAGAGGACAAAATCAGCTGATGCCTGTCCTTTCTCTCTGGATTCTCCTGCTCGGCCTCCAGGCGCCGGACCCTGAGTCGGCGGCAAGGACCAACGCTTCACTGATCAAGGAGGCCCGGGAGGCCCACAACCGCGGCGAGAAGGAAACCTTCCTCGCCCTCTACGAGGAGCTCGCGCGACGCCGCCCCGGAGAGATTTTCACTCTCTACAACCTCGCCTGCGGCCAGGCCTTGAACGGCCAGACCGAAGCGGCGCTTTCGGCCCTCGATCAGATCCTGACTCTCCGGGTGGCGACCAATCTCGACCTCGACAAGGACTTCGAATCGATTCGCGCGACGAAGGGGTACCGGAGCGTGCTCGACCGTATGAACGCGTTTCGCAAGGAACGGGTCTCCTCAGGCGCGACGCGGGCGTTCGCGATTCCCGAAAAAGGATTCATTGCCGAAGGCGTCGCCTATGACCCCGTGACCAGGGCTTTCTTCGTGTCGAGCATTCGGCACCGAAAAATCGTCCGGATCGATCGCAGCGGGAAGATCACCGACTTCGTCACCGCCGGACGCGACGGCCTTCGGAGCGCCCTCGGAATGTGCATCGATCCGAAGCGGCGCACGCTCTGGGTCGCGAGCCAGGCGATCCCGTCGATGGATGGCTATCAAAAGGATCAGCCCCTGGCCGCGGCCGTCTTCGAGTACGACGTCGACTCCGGGCGCCTGCGCAAGGAGCACGTTCCTCAGGCGGAGGGCGAGCCCGCTGGCTTCGACGATCTCACGGTCGCGCCCGACGGAACCGTCTTCGTCAACGACGCCGCAAGTCCGCGCATCTGGAAGATTTCCCCCGGCGGTTCGCTCGAGGTCTTTCTCGTCTCGGACGTGATGGGCGGCACGCAGGGGCTGGCTGTCTCGGGCGACGGAAAGAACCTCTACGCCTCCGATTACCGCGGCCTCTTCGCCGTCGACATCGCGAGCAAACGCGTGACTCCGATTCTGGTGCCGCCGGACCTCGCATTGACCGGAATCGACGGTCTCGTCCTGACCGGCAGAAGCCTGATCGCGATCCAGAACGGGATCATTCCGCACCGCGTCATCCGGCTCGACCTGGCGCCCGACGGCGTGGCGATCTCGAAGTCCCGTATCCTCGAGATGAATCATCCGGACTTCGATGAGCCGACCCTGGGGACGGTCGTCGACGGCGTCCTCTACTTCTCCGCGGACAGCCAGGGCCAGAAGTTCCTGAACGAAAAGAAGCCGATCAGTCAGGAAAAAATGCGGGAGACCGTGATCCTGAAACTCTCTCTGTCGCCGGACCCGACTTTGAGTAAGCCCGGCGATCAGCCGCGAAAGTAGCGACCCGGCGTCGTGCCGAGCTCCCGCTTGAACATGGCGACGAAAGCGCTCGGGCTGTCGTAACCCAGATCGAGCGCGACGCGTGTAACCGACCGGCCAGTGGCCAGGCCCCGCAGCGCGTGGATCAGGCGAAGCCTCTGGCGCCAGCGTCCGAGTGTCAGGTGCGTTTCCGCCCGGAAGAGCCGTTCGAGCGTCCGACGGCTGGTGCCCACGTCCCGGGCGAAGGCCGTGAGCTTGCGCACCACTCCCGGATGACGTTCGAGCAGCCCGGCGACAGTGCGGGCGCGAGGGTCCCGCGGCATCGGCAGCTGGAGCGGAACCGCCGGCAGCGCTTCTAATTGATCGAGCAGGATGCGCGCAAGGCGCGCCTCATTCGGCACCCTCCGGTGCAAGAGACCGAGCCGGATTGTGTGAAGGATAAGCTCGCGCAGAAGCGGCGGAACGTTGACGGCGCGGCACTCCGTGGGCAGCTTGTGCGAGAGTTCCGCGGCGAAATACAACGACCGCACTGTCACTCGCCCCGACATCTCTTCCCAGTGCTCCACTCCGGCCGGAACCCAGACCGCGCGGTCGGGCGGCACGACCCAGGTGCCTTGCGACGTGTGGACGCTCATCACGCCGTCCGAGGCGTAGACGAGTTGATTCCAGTCGTGACTGTGCGGAGGGATCGACGCGCCCGGCGAGTGCGTCGTGGCCCAGGTTCGCACGATGAGGCCGTCGGCGTCCGGTTGCCGCGAGCGCGATTGTCGTTTTCTCGACATAGATTGGCAATCTATCGCAAAGCTGCCGAGGGGTTGACCGGCTACGATCCTACCCGGACGCGCACGCACCGGGAGGAAAGACGATGTCAAACAACATTCAGCATTTCGCGATCAACGCCGATGATCTCGGCCGGGCGCGCCGCTTCTACGAGAAGGTCTTTTCCTGGAAGTTCAGCCCCTGGGGCCCGCCGGACTTCTTCCTGATCGACACGGGCGACGAGAAGGATCCCGGAGTGAAGGGCGCGCTCCAGAAACGGCGGGAGCTCGTGCCGGGCACAAAGATGATCGGCTACGAATGCTCGATCTCCGTTACCAACGTCGACAAGGTGGCCGCCGCGGTCAAGGCGAACGGCGGAAAGATCCTCATGGAGAGAACGACGATCCGGACGGTCGGCCACCTGATCTTCTTCGAAGACCCGGAGGGCAACGTCGCCGGAGCGATGCAGTACGACCCGAATGCGGAGTGACCGCGCACCAAAGAGAAGACGGAGATCACTATGCTCAATTCATTCAAGCTGATCGCATTTCTTCCCACGACGGATTACAAGCGAGCGCGAAGCTTCTACGAGGGGCTCCTCGGCCTCGAGTACGTCAGTGAGGATCAGTTCGCCCTGGTTTTGAGGTCCGGAGGAAACATGATCCGTGTCGGAAAATTCGAGTCGCTTACCCCGGCCAAGAACACGATCCTGGGATGGGAGGTCTCCGAAATCGAGAAAGTCGTCGCTGCTCTCCAATCGAAGGGAGTCGCGTTCGAAAAGTATCCCTGGGTCGAAGATCCCCTCGGGCTCGGAATCTGGACCGCACCCAACGGCGACAAGGTGGCCTGGTTCAAGGACCCGGACGGGAACATCCTTTCCGTCTCCGAGCACAATTAGCGGTCTGGCATCTTACGAAATCACTTCAGCCCGTCGGCCACGAAGAGGTCGCCGAGCACGCGGCGGTAGGAGTACGCGTAGGATTTTCCGTCGGGAGTGATCATGATCGGCCAGACTCCGAGGATGCCGGCCGGATCGGGCGGCAGGATTTCTTTCCAGGGAGCTCGCTTTCCCGTCACGACGTCGATTGTGGAGATCCGAGCCGGCATCTCCGACGGCTTCCAGCAATAGAGCGAGCGGCTGTCCGGTGTCCAGCGAATCGGAGACTCGTCGGGCTCGAAGCCGGGAATCGGCCTGGGCTCTCCGGGCTCGACGGAATAGATCGCGATACGGCGGTCCGGACCCGTCGCGGCGATGGAGCGCCCGTCGGGTGAAATCGGGAAGTAGCCGAAGGCCGTCACGCCCTCCGGGCTGATGGCGCGGGGCTTTCCACCGGAGACTTCCTGGACGAAGAGGCGCGGCCCTCTACCCGGCTCGTTCGCCGTCGCCAGAAGCCGACGGCCATCGGGAAAGAATCTTGCCCACAGATAGTTCAGGCCCGGCTTGCCGAGCGGACGGGGAGTGGATGGACCGGTTGGCAAAAGGATCAGCTCGTCGCTCTTGGGGAAGGACGTCGTCACAGCCCAGCGGCCATCGTGAGAGAGATCGTAGGAGGCTCCCTCACCCAAAAGGGCCGGCGGCGAGCCATCGCTCGGGCGCAGATAAATCGGGTAGCCTTTGGAGCCTGCGATCGCGCCCTGCTCGTCGAAGAGAATCTGTTTCCCATCGTCCGAGAGTCCCGTAGGAAAGGACCAATCGAGCCATGTCAGATTGCGTTCGCGGGCCATCCCCGCGACGACTGCTACGATCTCTCGGCGTTGGGCACGACGGTCGAACAACATCCGGCCGTCCCGCGAGACGTCCATGAGCGCCCACGCGCCGGGAAAGTTCGCGGTTCGACGCTCCTGCCCCGAGAGCGTGACGGTGCGCAAGACATTGCCCCAGTTGGACCAGATTTCGTTCCCCTTGGGAGACCAGGCGAGCGAGATCGTCGGAGTCAGATCCGTGAGAGTCTTTTTCCGGCCGTCAAGCTCGACAACAGAAATTCTGCCGAGGCTGTCGCCTCGCGATGGGTGGTCGATGAATGCGATCCGGCGGCCGTCCGGTGAAACGCGGGCATTGCTGATCCAGCCCCCGGTTTCGTAGAGCACCTTGCCGATCGGAAACTCGAGCCGCCGCCTGTCGCCGAACTCGCGCACCACGGCGAGCTCTTTGCCGTCCGGGGACCAGTCGGCATCCTGGACGTCTTCGAGCAACTGGCGAGGAGCGCCGCCGGCGAGCGGGACTCGCGCGAGCGTTCCCCGCATCTCCCAGCCGATGACGTATCGAGGGTTTTCCAGGATCGCGAGCTCGCCCGCCGAGGAGACCCCGAGCAGGTTGGATGGAGGAAGACCGAGCGAGCGGGACTCGGGACTCCCGGGCCGAGCGGTGAAGATCTCGGAAGGATTTCCCTCCCACGCCGCGCCATAGGCAATCGACTGGCCGTCTGGTGTGAATCGCGCGTTCAAGATCATCCCTCGGCGAAACGTGAGTCGCTGAAAGGTCGGATTCGCCGCCCCGGATCGACCGAGGAATCTTCCGGCGAGGAAACCGGCCGCGAGCAGAGCCGCCCCCGCGAGAACTCCTGCCAGAAGAGTTCGCCGGCGCCGTCCTGCCAAGACCTGTGCTTGGACTGGCTCCGAAATCGAGGTTTCGGAGAGGTGCTCGCGGATGTTGCGCAGATCCCGCGCCAGATCCCGCGTTGAGGCGTACCGCTCCTCGGGATCCTTGGCCAGACATCGTTCCACGATCCAGCGCAGGGGCGCCGGCGCCCTCGGGTTCACGCGCTCGACGGGCTCCGGCTCCTCGCGGATGATCGCCGAGAGCGTCTCGACACCGGTCGCCTTCTGAAAGGGGCGCTTGCCAGTCGCCATTTCATAGAGGATCGAACCAAAAGAGAACTGGTCCGAATGGAAGTCGACGGGACTGCCGCTCGCCTGCTCCGGCGACATGTAGCCGACGGTCCCCATCACGGTGCCGGGAGCGGTCGGCGAGGCGACGGCCGTCGGGAGCGCCGAATTCTGCTCGGGAAGAGTCTCTGTCAGCTTGGCCAGACCGAAGTCGAGAATCTTGACGAATCCGTCCTGCGAGATCATCACGTTCTCGGGCTTCAAATCGCGGTGAACGATTCCGGCGGAATGAGCCTTGGCGAGCCCTTCGGCAATGCCCACGGCGACATCCAGGAGCTTTCGGATCGCGAGAGGCTCGGCCGCGATGAGCTCGCGCAATGTCCGGCCTTCCACGTGTTCCATTGCGAGATACGTGGTCTCGTCCGCGGAACCGACGTCGTAAACCGTGATGATGTTGGGATGGTTCAACGCCGATGCGGCGCGCGCCTCCTGCTCGAAACGCTGCCGGCGGGAGGCGTCCGAGGAGATGGCCGCGGGAAGTACCTTCAGAGCGACTTCCCGCCCGAGCCGAGTGTCCCGCGCCCGCCATACCTCTCCCATTCCTCCCGCCCCGAGAGGAGAGAGGATCTCGTAGGGCCCGAGGCGACTTCCTGCGGCAATCGGCATGGCGTCGATCCGACGGAATCTCTCGAAAGGATATAACCGCCGACAGTGCCTCTTCTGAAGCTCGATTCGATCACCAAGGACTTCCCGGGCGTTCGCGCGCTCGACCGGGTTTCGCTGGATCTCGAGAAGGGGGAAGTCCACGCGCTCGTGGGCGAGAACGGCGCCGGCAAGAGCACGCTGATCAAGATCCTCTCCGGCTTCTATCCGTACGGTTCTTATGGCGGTGAGATCCTCCTGCGTGACGCCCCCGCGCGTTTTCCGGAAATGCGCGCCGCGGAGCGCGAGGGAATCGCGGTGATCGCGCAAGAGCTCGCGCTTGTGCCTGAAATGACCGTGGCGGAAAACCTGATGCTCGGGCGCGAGCCGACCACTCGTGGGCTGATTCGTTGGGAACGCTTGCGCTCGGCCTCGCGTGAAGCGCTCGCTCGAGTCGGCTCGGACCTCGATTGCGATATTCCTGTTCGAGCTCTCGGCGTCGGGCAGCAGCAGATCGTCGAGATCGCCAAGGCGCTCGACAAGCAATCGGAGATCCTGATTCTGGACGAACCGACCGCCGCTCTCCCCGAGTCGGACACGCGCAGGCTGCTCGACCTCGTGCGGGACCTTCGCAGCCGCGGAGTGGCTTCGATCTACGTGAGCCACCGCCTCGAGGAAGTCTTCGCGATCGCGGATCGGATCTCGGTCCTGCGCGATGGCCGCTCCGTCGCAACCGCGCCGGTGCGCGACTGGACACCGGGACGCGTGATCGCGGCCATGGTCGGACGCGAGCTCGAAGCGCTTTCGGCCAGGCCGTCCTTTTCGCCGGGTGACGTCGCTCTGTCGATCGAAGGGTGGCAGGTGGAAGACCCGGTCAATCCCGGACGTCTCGTGTTGGACGGAATCTCTCTGACAGTCCGCGCGGGTGAGATCGTCGGAGTCGCCGGCTTGATGGGCTCGGGGCGAAGCGCGTTGGTCAGCTCTCTCTTCGGCCTCGCGCGCGGCCGCGTCGGCGGAGAACTCAGGATTCGTGGCCGGACGCAAGAGGCTCCCTTTCGTCACCCCGCCGAAGCGATCCGAGCGGGTCTCGCGCTCGTCTCGGAGGATCGCACGCGGTCCGGCCTCGTGCCCGAGGCTTCTGTCCTGGAGAACATGACGCTTCCGACTCTCGATCGCTTCCGTCGCAGTGGATTCCTGGACGACGCGGCGCGAGCGCGTTCCGCGCGGGAGCAGATCGAGACGCTCGCGATCAAGACTCCTTCTGCCGCGGCTCGCGTCAGTCAGCTCTCTGGAGGAACCCAGCAGAAGGTTGTCCTCGGCAAGTGGCTGCTCGCCAAACCGCGCATCCTGCTCCTGGACGAACCGACCCGGGGAATCGATGTGGGCACGAAGGCGGAGATCCACCGGCTCGTCGGGCGTCTCGCCTCGGAAGGAGTCGCGATCCTTCTCGTTTCATCCGATCTGCCCGAGCTGTTGAGCCTTTCGCACCGTGTGGTTGTGCTCTGCCAGGGACGGCCCGCCGCGAGCCTCTCCTCGGCCGACGCGACGCCGGAGGCCGTGATGTCGGCGGCGACTGGAGGTCTGTGAGCACGACTCGACGAACGAGGCTGCCGGCGTGGCGCGCGCTGACCCTCGTCGCGGCGCTCGCCGTGATCTGGATCGTGTTCTTCGCGGCGACCCACGGAACCTTCGCGAGCCCTCGTAACCTCGCCCTCCTCGCCCGCCAGATGTCGGTGACTTCTCTTCTGGCCGTCGGGATGGTGCTCGTGATCGTGACCCGCGAAATCGACCTTTCGGTGGGAGCGATGGCGGGACTCCTCGGAGGCATCGCTGCGATCGCGTTCGAGAAAGCGGGGTGGCCGCTGGGGCTCGCCTTTCTCGGCGCTGTGTCTCTTGGAGCTCTTCTCGGTTTTCTCCAGGGCTCGCTCGTGGCCTGGCTGCGGGTTCCTTCGTTCATCGTGACGCTGGGCGGGATGCTCCTGTTCCAGGGGGCTCTGCTCGGAGCGACGGGCGGGATCTCCATCTCTCCGGGCCGGCCCTTTCTTTTCATCGGCCAGGCCTACGTCCCTCGGCCGTTCGGCTGGGCCATTGCGGCGCTCTTCACCGCCGGGTTGCTCGCCGCAGCCGCTCGAGGGAGCGGCTCGACTCGCTGGAAGTGGCTCGGCCTCGCTGTCCTACCGATTCTCTTCACAACAGTCATGAACGCCTACGAGGGCATTCCACTGCCGGTCCTGCTCGTCCTGCTGGTCGCCTCAGCGCTTTGGATTGTGACGCGGCACACTCCGTTCGGCAGGCGGCTCTATGCGATCGGCGGCAACCGCGAAGCGGCTCTCTACTCCGGAGTCCGGATCGAGCGTCACGTGGCCGGCGTCTTTCTTTTGATGGGGCTACTCAGCGGAGCGGCTGGCATCGTACTGACAGCGAGAGTCGGCTCGGCAACCTCCGACGCGGGCCGCTTGATGGAGCTCGACGCGATCGCGGCAGCGGTCATCGGCGGGACTTCGCTCCTGGGCGGACGCGGCACCGTCTGGGGCGCGCTCCTTGGCGCCTTGATCATGGCGTCTCTGGATAACGGGATGAGCCTCTTGAACACTGAGCCGTTCTGGCAGCCGATCCTGAAGGGAACGATCCTCGTCGCCGCCGTCGCCGCTGATATGGCCAGTCGCCGGGAGCAGGCGTGAACGGCTTGCTCGACCTCGGCGCGTGACGTAGGCTGCGCGCCGATCATGCGCGCTCCCGCGAAAGCGGTCCTTCTTCTGGTTCTATCGGTTGCGGCGGGATGCTCACGGCGATCCACGGAGAACGCGGGAACGCCGCCCGCCGGCGGCAGGAAGATCCGCATCGGATTCTCGATGGACACGCTCAAGGAGGAGCGCTGGCATCGCGATCGGGACCTGCTCGTCAAGCGCGCGGGCGAGCTGGGCGCGGAAGTCCTGGTTCAGGCCGCCAACGGAAACGACGCGCTCCAGAACTCTCAGGCGGAGAACATGCTCACTCAGGGTGTCGACGTCCTGTTAGTCGCCCCCCACAACGGGAAGAGCGCCGCGGTGATCGTGGAAGCAGCGCACAAGGCCGGAGTCCCGGTGATCGCCTACGACCGGTTGATCAACGACGCGGACGTGGACCTTTATCTCTCATTCGACAACGAGCGGGTCGGGCAGATGCAGGCTGAGTACCTCGTCCAACGCCGGCCGAAGGGCAGCTATGTCGTGATCGGTGGAGCGCCGACCGACAACAACGCGCACCTCTACCACAAGGGACAGATGAACGTGCTCGAGCCGTTGGTGAAGCGCGGCGAGATCCGCATCGTCGCCGACCAGTGGGCGCGCGACTGGCTCGCTGTCGAGGCGCTGAAGATCATGGAGAACGCCCTGACGCGGACGGCCAACCGGGTCGACGCGGTCGTCGCGGCCAACGACGGTGTGGCAGGCGGCGCGATCCAGGCGTTATCCGAGCAGAATCTGGCGGGAAAGACACTGGTCTCCGGCCAGGACGCGGAGCTCTCGGCCTGCCAGAGAATCGCGGCCGGGACCCAGGGCATGACCGTTTACAAGCCGATCCAGCGGCTCGCCTACAAGGCCGCCGAAGTCGCGGTGAAGCTCGCGCGCAAGCAGCCGCACGGCGAGTCGACGCGTGGCGTTCCTAACGGCAAGCTCGATGTGCCGAGCATCCTGCTCGAGCCAATCGCCGTGGATAAAGACAACCTCGTCTCGACCGTCATCGCCGATGGCTACCAGAAGGCCGAAGATGTCTACCGCGGTCTCCCCCGCGAGCAGTCGCCCAGAAAACCGTGACGGCCAGATCCCAGGGATGAGCGCGCCCCGCGGGTTACGCCGCTTCGGGCCCGCCATCCTCTTCGCGCTTCTCGTCGTCCTGGTCTACTCCGACGTCGTCTTCCAGCGCCGGAACTTCGGCGGGCGAGACCTGCTCGCTTACAACCTCCCGATGGAAAAGGTGACTCACGACGCCTATGCCCACGGCGAGTTGCCTGTCTGGAATCCGTTTGTCTCCGGCGGCCGTCCGCACCTTCCCAATCCCAACGCGGGAGCTCTCTACCCGTTGCGGATTCTCCTGTCTCCGTTTTCTTTCCCCGTCGCGATGAGGATCTTTCCGCTGCTCCATTGGGCCCTGGCGGGAATCGGCGTCCTGGCTCTCCTCCGCTCTTTCGAGCTCTCACGAGAGGCCGCCTGGGTCGGTGCGGTGACCTATACGTTCTCCGGCGTCGTCGTCTCCTACGTCTTTTACACGCACATCCTGGCCGGAATGGCTCTCTTCCCTTGGATCCTCTGGATCGTCGCCGACCGGCACCTGCGCCCCCTCCCCCGGTATGCGGCTCTCTCGTTCGTCCTTGCCCTGGACCTGCTCGCAGCCGACGTTTTCACAGTCGGGCTGGCGATTCTCTGCTCCTTGCTCTGGATCGTTCTCGAGGAAGATGCGTCGCGCAGGTGGAGGGCCGTCGGCTCGCTCTTCGCGGCGTTCGGCCTGGCTTGTCTGGCGGCGGCTCCGCAGATTGCCGCGACGGCCCTGTGGGTCGGGGACACGAATCGCGCCGTCCGCGGCATCCGATTGGGCTCGGCGTTTCTGTTTTCGATTCCGTGGCCCCGCCTCTTCGAGCTCGTCGTCCCGTTTCCTTTCGGCGCGAACTGGTCGGCAGAGGACGCTCGAGTCTGGGGATGGCATCTCTTCCACGACAGGATGACGGGTCTCTTCAATTCCCTGTACGCGGGGGCGCTCGCCGTCATCGCCCTCTCTTCCTGGCGGCGACTCGACGGCCGAGGCTCGCGTTTCGCACGAAGCCTGTTTCTCACCGGCCTGATTCTGACGATACCGCCAAGCCTGATGCCGGCGAGCTGGGCGGACGCGCAATCGCCCCTGCCCCTGCGCAATCCCGAGAAGTTCGCCCTCGCGCTCGTTCTGGCTCTGGCACTTCTTTCGGGGCTCTTCTTCGACAGGCTGCGGCGCTCATCCGCGACAGTCCCTCGCTGGCCTCTCGCCGTGGCCGCGGTCCTCGCCGGACTCGCCGGCGCCGCCGCCCTCTACCCGGGTTACGCGGGTCGCGTGGCGGCGCTGCTCCTGGGCGACCGCCGCTTCTGGCGAATCGCCGCCCAGGAGATTCCCAGGGCTCTGACGGAAGGGGGACTTCTCTGGATCACGACCGTGATCGCACTTGCGGGGTCGGGGGCTGCCAGCCGGTGGCGAAGGGCGGGCTCCCTTCTCCTCCTGACTTTCGTTCCAATCGCGGCCAATCGCAAAATCGCGCAGACTTTCCGGGAAGAAGAGATCTTTGCGCCGACCGCGTTCGCTCATCAGCTCGCACGCTGGGATCCCCAGGGCGAGTACCGGACGCTCTCTCATCCCGGCGTCTCCCGTCTTGCGCGGCTCATTTCCAGCTCGGATCCGGGCCTCATCGAGATCGATCGCCGGAGCTGGGACGAGCAGGAGCACGTTCTCTGGAAGCGCGGAGCCGTTCTCACGCCGGACTTCGACGTCGGAGACTTTCTCCGGATGGAAGGTCTCCGGCGCTGGCTGAGTTATCCGGCAAACTCGCCAGCGCGCTCCGCTCTCTTCGAAAGTCTTTCGCTTCGGTGGGGCATCCGGTTCCGGGACCAGTCCCCGCAGGAAGGCTTTCATCCGATCAAAGGGGACTCGATTCAGTTCTGGGATCAGCAGGAAAAAGCCTTCCCGAGCATCCGCCTCGCTGAGAAATACCGCGAAGCGAACGGGCCCGTGAACGCGCTTCAATCCATGGGAGCGCTCGAGCCAGGCGAGATCGTGATCGAGACGGGAGCTTCGCGACGAGGCGTCAGCCCGCCCGGGCGAATTCGCGTGCTGAAGAGCAAGGCGAACCGCCTGCAGATCCGCGTGGCCTCACCCGAGGCGGCATGGCTCTTCGTTCTGCGCGGGTTCTGGCGCCACCGGACCGTACTCCTCGACGGCGCGCCGGTAGAGACGGTTCCGGCTCAGCTCGCGTTCACCGCGCTGCGGGTTCCTCCCGGAGAGCACCAAGTGGACTGGCGGGAGCGCGTTCCGGGAGCCGGGTTCTCGATGTGGGGACCCCTTTTGTTCCTGCTCTCCATCGGTTGGCTCCTCTTCCGGATCCGCCTGGAGAGACGCGCCCGTAGCGCTTCGTGACGAGGGGCTCGGGACGATCCTTCGTTTTCGCTGAGCGCGCCTCATTTCCCTTTCTCGGGGGCCCATCCGACGACGACGGTGATCGGAAGGGCCGCGTCCTCGGGTCGGCGTGAGTTGACGACGAAGCGCTGGCCATCGGGCACCACGTCATAGTGGTTGCGGGTCTCGACCGTCGGAAAGATCCGCGTCTGGAAGAGGGCTCGCGGCGGGGAAGCTTCGAACGACGGATCGTTTCGAATTTCGACGGACATGATCTTGCGGTCCGGAGAGACATAGAACATCTCTTTGCCATCCCCGCGCCATCGCGGTTGCGTTCCGCCTCCAGCGGAAATCTGCCGGCGATCTTCCAACCCCGGAAAAGCTCGGACGTAGACCTCGCGGGCTCCCGATTCTTCCGACTCGTAGGCGAGCCAGTGTCCGTCCGGCGAGAAGCGCGCTCCCATCTCGTTGAACGGATCCTTCAAGAGTGGCCGGTTCGAGCCGGTTTGCAGGTCCCGCAGACCCACATCGAAGTGGAACGTGGGCCAATCCACCGTTTCATAGACGAGGTATCGGCCATCTCGAGACACGTCATCGAGGGGCCAGAAAGCGGGAAACCGAAACAACAACTTCTCTTTCTCCGCCGCGGCGGCATCCCGCACGTAGACTTCTCCCGTCGGATAGACCGAGTAGAGGATCCTTCGACCGTCTGGCATCCAGAGCGGCGAAGCGTCGGCCAGCGCGTTCTCGAAGGAGAAACGGGCGAAGCTTCCGCGCTCGAGGTCGATCAGCCAGATCGCGGATCCGCGCTCGTCGTTCCGCGCGACGGCAACCCGGCGTCCGTCGGGCGAGACCGCCGGCTCGTAGAACGCACCGGACGGACCGAGGGCGCGGATTTCCCGCCCCGCCCGATCGTAAAGGAGCAGCCGCGTCTGGCTCAAGCCGCCTGTCTGATAGGCGAGAACGCCGTTGGAAGAGGCGGTGAAGGCAGTCGCGAGCGTGGAAATGCCGTCCCACCAGACGTCCCCGACGAGGGGAACCGCGTCCCCGGTCACGCGAAGGCCCTTAGGATCGAACGGCTGCGCAACCAGTCGGTCGCCCGTCCGAAAGAGCACGTGACCCGGAGGTGAATAGATCGCGCCAGAATCCGCGACCGCAATGCGCCGTAATTCCTTGGAGTCGAGAGACGCGGCGGAGATCCCGGTCGCGCTTCCCGTGCCGGCGATCGACAGATACAGGAAGTGGCGCCCGTCGGGAAGAAAACTCGGCCAGCGGAAGCTTTCGCCGCTCCGCGAGGCCAGGTGAGTGATCCGGCGAGACTCTCCCCCTGCCTCCGAGACGAACCGGATCTGCCCGCCCGTCTCCGTCGAAAAAACGATCGTGCCGGTCGAACCCCACGATCCTCCCCGCGGGCCGGTCGCGTCGCAAAGAATCTGCGGCGAACCACCGGAGACGTCGATTCGCTTGAGTTTCCCCTGCGCAAAGAAGCCGACCGCGTGCCCGTCGGGAGACCAGAACGGATAAGCCGCTCCCTCCGTTGCCGGCAGAGGCTGCGCTTGCGTCGAATCGAGCCGGCGCAGGTAGAGAAGATCCCGGCCGTCGGTCTCGGTCGCCACGAAAGCCAGCGTCCGCCCATCGGGCGAAAGGGCGAGCATTCCCTGGAGAGCCGCGCCGGCGGGTGGAAGAATCGTGAACTGGAGCTTTCCGAGAGAGAGACTTTGCGGCTGGTTCGACCGGGAGAAGAGAAGGCCGCCGACCACCAGAAGCAAGGCCGCCGCGACGATCCAGCCGGCCAAACCACGAGGCGCGCGCCGAACCGCCTCGGTACTGGGACCACCCCTGACGATCTCCTCGAGCTCGAGCGCGACATCCCGGGCGCTCTGCCACCGGCGCTCGGGGTCCTTGGCGAGACACCTCCGAACCGTGTGTTCGAGCGCCGGAGGATTCACCGGTTGGATGGCGGTGATCGACGCCGGCTCCTCCTTCATGATCGAGGAGATCAACGAGGCCTGGCTCGAGCCGGAAAATGCTTTCCGGCCCGTCGCCATCTCGTAGAGCGTCGCGCCGAAGGCGAAGATGTCGGTGCGAGCATCAGCGGGCTTGGCTTCCAACTGCTCCGGCGCCATGTACTGCAGCGTGCCCAGGATCGCTCCCTCTTGCGTCAGCGCTCGCTCGGTCGGCAAAGAAGTCACGCTCGTCGAGCCGGCCGGCGCGCTCACGGCGCGGGCCAGGCCGAAGTCGAGCAGCTTGACGCCCGACTTGGTCAACATGACGTTGCCGGGCTTCAAGTCCCGGTGCACGATGCCCTGCCGGTGCGCCACGTCCAGAGCGTCGGCGATCTCGATCCCGTATCGAAGCGTCTGCTCGAGCGGCAGCGCCCCTTTCATCAGTCGGTCCGCGAGCGTCTCCCCCTCCAGATATTCCATGACCAGATACTCGACGCCGTCCTGGTTGCCCACGTCGTAGAGGGCGCATATGTGAGGGTGTGACAATGCAGATATTGTTTTCGCCTCACGCTCGAAGCGCTGGCGAACTTCCGGCGAAGAAGAAAGATGCTGCGGCAGCACCTTGACGGCGACCGTCCGGTCGAGCCGCGTGTCTCGCGCCCGATAGACCTCCCCCATTCCGCCGGCGCCCAGCGGGGAGACGACTTCGTAGGGACCTAACAGGCTTCCAGCCGCAATCGTCATCTTCACTTCACCCGATTACACGATCACCCGATGCGCGAAAGCACCGATTTCCCCCATGCCGCCAGCACTACGTGGAGAGAAAACCTCATAAGGTTCTAACCGGCTCCCGGCGGAGATCACAAATCACCAATCACAAATAACAAATCCTTCGAGCGCTATCCGGCCTTCTTCAACAGAGCCGTCCAGTTTGAGACGACGACCGCGCCGTCCTCTCCGGCATCCGGAACTCGTCGGATCACCAGAAAGCGCTGGCCGTCCGGAGAAACGTCGTACGGGTGGCGAGAGAATTGGATCTCTCCCATCAGGCCGAGCTTCAGTAAGAACAGAGGCTGGGGTTGCGAGATCTCCAAACGGCCGCCGGCCAGCTGAATGGTGACGGAGTTGAGCGTCCCATCCCTGGCGGCGTAGAAAACTTCGGAGCCGTTTCGATTCCAGACCGGCATTTGCCCTCCTCCGATGGAGACCTGCCGCTTCGGGCCGCCGGAGAGAGACTGCACGTAGACCTCTCTCTGCCCCGATTCCGTCGAGTCGAAGGCGGTCGACCGGCCGTCGGGAGAGATCTCGGGATGCTCCTCGGTAAACCGGGAGTCCCCGCTCAGCCGAACGGGATCGCCCGGCTTCGACAGAGAAACCAGAACGCGAGCGTGGTGATCTCCTTCCGGCACGTCGACGAGCAGCTGGCCCCCGTCCGGCAACACGGTCGGCAGGATTTTGTCTTGCTTCGTTCGAGCCAGGATCTTTTCGGCGCCGCCGCTCGCCGGGCGCTCGTAGAGATCGTAGAAGCCGGCGTGATCGGAGACATAAACCAGTCGTTCCCCGTCCGGGAACCACGCGGGATCGAACTCGTCGGTGCGCTCGGCCGTGATCCGAGAGCCCGTCCCGCGAGACGCATCGAGCACCCAGACATCTGTGTTCTGACCGTGCGACGGATCCCGCAACGCCACAGCCACCTTTCCGCCGTCCGGCGAGATTCGAACGTCTTCGTATCCTCCGATTTCTCCGAGAACGCCGAGTTCCTTTCCCTTCCGATCCACCCAGACGAGTCGTCGCCTCAAGAACCACGGAAGATAGGCCAGGCGATTCCCTGCCGCCGAGAGCGACAGCAGGTTGTCTTCGGTCGAATAGCGAACCTGCTCGAGCACTGGAACGGGATTTCCGAGGAGCCGGAGACGTCGCGGATCAAAACTCCAGGCGAACAGGGCGTTGTCGCGAGCGAAGAGCAGATAGCCCGGATCCGCGAAGACGGCGGCCGAGTCGGCATGGAAGAGCCGGCGGACTTCCTTCGAATCGAGCGAGGCGAGGCAGACGGAGGTCTTTTCCGGATCGACATCTCGCGCCACGAAGAGGAAGTGCCGATCATCCGGAAGGAAACTCGGATGGAAATGGGCCTCTCCGCGGGCTGAATCGGGCGCCGTGACCGGCCGAGGAGTGCCCCCGATGGCGGGAACGGCCACGATCGGAGCGCCAAATTCCGAGGTGAAGAGGATGGTGCCCTGACGACTCCATGCGCCGGAAAATGCTCCTCCGGCCTCGCAGATCGTCTCGACAGGACCTCCTTCCGCGCTCACGCGCTTCAACTTCCCTTCCGAGAAGAAAGCTATCTCGCGGCTGTCGGGGGACCAAAACATGCCGTGCGCCTCCTCGGTGCCCCGCACCCGGCGCATCTCCAGGCTGTCCAGGGAGCGCACCGCGACCGAGAATCGTCCTCCCTCGTCCTGGAGAAGGAAGGCGATCCTCCGCCCATCCGGAGAGAGTTTGAGCAATGGCAGGAAGCCCTGGCCGGCGGGGACCGGGATCGAAAAGCGGGTCAGCTCCGCGGGCACCGCAGAGCGGCGAAGGAGCAGGGCAGACAGAGCGGCGAGGATTGCGGCGAGAGCCGCGAGGGCCCAGGCGAGTCGTTCCCGACGCGCACGGTGAGCGGCCGAGAGGGAAGCGATCCCAGCTCCGCCTGACGCCTCTCCCTCCGCGGTCCATTTCAGCTCCTTGGCGACGTCAGCGGCACTCTGCCAGCGATCCTCCGGATCCTTTTCGAGGCACGTTTTCACCACGCGGTCGAGCGTCGGCGGCGTCATCGGCCGGAGCTGCGAGATCGGCGGCGGATCGTTCTGCATGATCGCGGCGATCAGCGATGCCCGGCTCGCTCCGGGAAAAGCCTTTCTTCCTGTCGCCATCTCGTAGAGCACCGCGCCCAAGGCAAAGATGTCGGTGCGCGCGTCGGCTTGCCTCCCCTCGAGCTGCTCGGGCGCCATGTACTGCACTGTGCCGAGGATCGTGCCTTGTTCGGTCAAGGGCGTCGTCTTCGTCGGCAGCGCCGACGAAGACCCCGGCTCTTCCGCTGGAGAAGGAGCCAGCCGCGCGAGCCCAAAGTCCAGGAGCTTCACGCCCGACTTCGTCAGCATGACGTTGCCGGGCTTTAAGTCCCGATGGACGATGCCCTGGCGGTGCGCGCGGTCCAACGCGTCCGCGATCTCGATCCCGTATCGCAACGTCGCCTCGAGCGGCAGCGCCCCTTTCATCAGCCGATCCGCGAGAGTCTCCCCCTCCAGGTACTCCATGACCAGGTACTCGACCCCGTCCTGGTTGCCGACGTCGTAGAGCGCGCAGATGTGGGGATGGGACAATGCAGATATTGTTCTTGCCTCCCGCTCGAAGCGCTGGCGAACTTCCGCCGAAGAAGAAAGATGCTGCGGCAGCACCTTAATGGCCACCGTCCGCCCGAGCCGCGTGTCCAGAGCCTTCCACACCTCCCCCATGCCTCCTGCTCCGAGGGCCGAGAGAACTTCGTAAGGCCCCAGCCGGCTCCCTGCCGAGATCGTCACATCGCCTCGCTCATTGAACCGATGAATCGATGGATGGATGAACCGATCACACCATCGCAACCGGTTCGATGATTCCAGATGGCGTTTGACACAAATTCCAACGAGGGCCTAGTATCTCAGCCCTTGCGCTCAAGCGGCGCGAACCGTTGTGTCGGCCGATTTGGTCAGAGCGGCGAAAGGCTCTCGTGGAAAAGCCAGAACAGGAGGGTAAACGAATGAGAACCCCGAAGCGGAGTTGGAGTGCCTTAGTTCCGGTGCTCGGGTTGCTTGGTGCTTGGACGTTGCCGGCGAACATCGCGCGTGCCGGCGATGCCTGCGCCGCGCTGGGCCTGGGCAATACAGGCGCGATCCAGACGGCCTTGACCACGGCACTCAAGAGCGCGGCGCCGAACAAGGCTGCCAATGGAGGACTGGGCAATCAGATGTGGGCGACGGTCGTCGACCAGGATGGAAAGGTCTGCGCCGTCACGTTTACCGGCGCCACCAGAATCAGCCAATGGCCGGGGAGCCGGGTGATCTCGGCACAAAAAGCCAATACAGCGGCAGCGTTCAATCTCCCGGCCGGTACTGGCGGCACGGTGGACGCGTTGTCCACGGCGAATCTCTGGACCCAGGTGCAACCCGGCGGGAGCCTCTTCGGGCTGCAATTCAGCAATCCCGTCGATCCGGCGGTCGCCTACGGCAACAGCGGAAATGCGGGCGGAGACGCTTCGAAGTACGGAACCGCGCAGGATCCGCTGGTCGGCCAATTCGTGGGCGGCGTGAATGTCTTCGGAGGCGGCCTCGCGCTCTATGACGCGAGCGGCAAGAAAGTGGGGGCCGTCGGTGTGAGTGGCGATACTTCGTGTGCCGACCACAACATCGCCTGGCGGACACGCCACGCGCTGGGGCTCGATCGCCTGACAACTGCCGGGGTCAGAGGGCTAAGCGCCGCGCCGAGGCAGGACAACATCATCTATGACCTCAACCCTCTCGACAAACATCACGCGGTGGACAACAGCAAGAGTGGATTCGGTCATCCTCTTTGCGGGTTCGGGGAAGAGGCCGCCGTGCTGCCGCCCACCCAGTAGGAGGCGCGAGAACGGAAGGAGAACGGGTCGGCGCAGCCTGTCCGGGTCCGCAGAGGCGACGGAATCTCGTACGGACCGAGGCGGCCGGCGGCAGAGAGGCTCAGCGCAGGCCTTCTACCAGTTCCAGGCTCGTGAGGATTCGCTGATAGGCGTAGGCGTAGCTGCGGGTGTCGGGCGTCATCACGATGTTGTCGATCGAAACCAGTCCGGAGCGATCCGCGGGCGCGATCGTCTTCCAGAGTTCCCGCCGGCCCGTCGCGATATCGATCTTGAAGACCCGGGCGGGCGTCTCGCGACTCGTATACGCATAGAGCGACTCGCCGTCGGCGCTCCAGAGGATGGGGTTTTCGCGAGCCTCGGCACCGGCAAGCAGGCGCGGCGCACCGCCATCGATCGGGTAGAGCGTGATCTTCCAGTCAGGCGCGCGCGCGGCGACGAAGTGCCCGTCGGGAGAGATCGCCAGAAATCCGGGCGCCATCCCCTCGGGAGAAATGGGCCGCGCTTGCCCCCCGTCGAGATTCTGCACGTAAAGACGCAGCGAACCCGTTCCCGCGAATCCCAGAAACACGACACGTTTCCCATCCGGAAGAAGCCGGGCCGAGCCAATCGATGTGATCCCTTTGTGCTCGAGCGACCTCGGCTGGCCTGAGCCTGTCGGGAGCAACACGAAAGTCTCGGCCAACGTCGAGGTCTGCGAGAGAACCCAGCGTCCGTCGGCGGAAAGGCCGAGTCCGCCGCCGTCGCCGAGGCGCACCGCGGCGGAACCGTCGGTCGCCCTCAGGTAGATCGAGCCGTTGTTTCCTCCCCCCTCTCCCCACTCGTCGAACACGACGGTGCGCCCGTCCTTCGAGATCGCATCGACGTTGGGCCGATCCATCCAGGAAACCTCACGTTCCGCGCTCTCGCCGGCCGGCAGGGCAATCAGGCTCGAATTCCAGAAGTACTCGTTCATCAAAACCCGGCCGTCTTTCGCGATGTCGTGGAGGTAGAGACCGCCCGCCTCCCGCCGCACGGTCCGCAGGCGACCCGAAGCCGTGACGGCGTAGACAGCGAACTTCTCGGTACCCTTCTGACCTCCGAACCAGATCTCACTGCCGTCGGGCCGCCAGGCCACGTTCCCGATAGAGCTCCACCCTTTCGAAACGGTCGTCGCTTTCCCCGACAGATCGACGGTCATGATGGTCCAGTCGTCCAGGCTGAAGGCCAGCCGGTCGCCGCGGGGGGAGAAGCGCACCGATTCGATCTCTGACGGAGACTCATAGAGGACCTTTCCGATGGGAAATTCGAGGCGGTTGTTTCCGCCGACCTTGTGCACGACGGCGAGCTCGCGGCCGTCGGGTGACCAGTCCGCCACCGAGACGTTTTCGAGAACTTCGCGCGGCGCTCCTCCCTCGAGCGGCACGCGAGCGAGTGTGCCCGTCGGCGTCCAGACCGTCTCGCGGCCAATACAGACGGCGAGCTCCCCGGTCGGGGATACGGCCAGAACGCGGGCTTCCGGAAGTTGGAGGCCGCGTGACTCGACGCTGCCTGCGCGCGTCGCAAAGATCCTTGCCGGCTCTCCTTCCCAGGCGGCCGAATAGACGATCGTCTGCCCGTCGGGAGCGAACCGCGCCGTATAAACCGTACCGCGCCGGAAGGTCAGGCG
Organism: Acidobacteriota bacterium; assembly: GCA_046728075.1. Classification (GTDB taxonomy): domain Bacteria; phylum Acidobacteriota; class Thermoanaerobaculia; order UBA5066; family Gp7-AA6; genus JBKPDV01. The sequence continues at coordinate 52,507 of JBKPDV010000032.1, forward strand.
CGTGTAGGAGGGCGCCGAGGGCTTCCGTCGCACGATCGCGGTCGTGCTCCATCCGGCGAGGAGACCGAGCCCGAGCAAGGCCGCTGCCAGCAGCGGCTTGCGCCAGATCTGCCAGGGTGCCGAAGTGGCCTTGATCGCCGTGGCAGCCCCTGAGAAACCGGTCAGCGTCTCCAGGTCGAACGCGAGGTCGCGGGCGGACTGAAACCGCCGCTCGGGATTCTTCTCGAGGCAGTGACGGACAAGCCGCTCGAGCCCCGGGCTGATGTTCCGGTTGGTGACGGAGAGTTCGGGCGGATCTTCTTTCAGGATCGCGGCCATGGTCTCACCGGCCGAGTCGCCTTTGAACGGGCGCTGGCCCGAGAGCATCTCGTAGAGGATCACGCCGAGAGCGAAGATGTCGCTTCGGGCATCGGCTGGCTCGGTCTTGATCTGTTCGGGCGACATGTAGCCGAGCGTTCCCATGACCACGCCCGGCTCGGTAGCCGTCGGGAGACTGGACGCTCTCCCGGAGCCCTCGGCCTGGGTGAGCTTGGCCAGGCCGAAGTCCAGGATCTTGACGCGTCCCTCTTTCGTCACAAAGACGTTCTCGGGCTTCAAGTCCCGGTGGACGATTCCTTTCTCGTGAGCGGCGGCCAAGCCATGGGCGATCTGGATCGCATAGTCGACCGCCTTTCGCGGAGAGAAGCGCCCCCCGGCGAGCTCCTCCCGCAGCGTCTCGCCTTCCAGCAACTCCTGGACGACGTAGGGCGCGCCCTCATGTTGGCCGATGTCGTAAACGATGGTGACGTTGGGGTGGTTGAGAACCCCGGCCGCGCGGGCTTCCTGCTCGAAGCGCTTCAGCCGGTCCGGGTTCTTCGAGAAGGAGGCGGGCAGGACTTTGATCGCGACATCGCGGCCGAGCCGGGGATCCCTTGCCCGATACACCTCGCCCATCCCGCCCGCGCCGAGCGGCGCGAGGATTTCGTAGGGACCGAGGCGACTGCCGCTCGAAAGAGTCATCCTGATTTCAGGAACACGCTTCGGCCAATTCTAGTCGAGCGATTGCGGACGCCAGCTACGCCGGAACGATCTTCTCGAGCAGCTTCGGAAAACGGGGATGCGCTCGCAGCGGATCGAAGGCGGCGCAGGTTCGGAACCACCAGGCGAGCGCGTTTCGCTCGTCGCAGCCGCGCTCCAGGCAGTCCAACGCCTCGGCCACGTTGCCCAGCGGAATATGGATGAACGCGAGGTGGAAAGGCGCGATGTACGAATCCACCGATCGCCGTTCGAGCTCTCGCAAGAGATCGAGCGCTTCCGCCCGGCGTCCCGCCGCGGCGTACACTCCGGCGAGCTGCGCGAGGTAGAACGCCTGCCGCCTCCCGGTCCCTTCGGCCGCCTTTTCCATCGAGGCGACCGCCTCCGCGTGTCGGCCGAGAAGCCGGCACGTTAGGCCCAGCCCCCAGGTCGGATAGAAAGCGTTGGGGTCGATGTGGAGCGCGCGGCGAAACTCCGCGGCGGCTTCCTCCATCCGGCGGGCGCCGAAGAACGCCCAGGCGACGTTGGCCTGCGCGTTGGCCGAGTGCGGCTCGAGATCCGCCGCACGTCGGGTGAGCTCGAGCGCCTCGTCGAAACGGTCGTTGAACGCGAGATTGAGCCCAAGCCACGAGTATCCGGCGGCGGCCCGGGGCGCCAACTCGATCGCGCGCCGGAGCTCTCGCTCCAGGCGGCCGAAATCCCAGCCGAAGTAGTGCTCGACCAAACCGAGCGAGACGTGGGCGTCGGCCGATTCGGGGTCGAGCTTGAGCGCCTTCTCGGCCGCGACGCGCGCCCGCTCGAACGCTTCCCGAGTGGAGATCCCGCCGTAGAAGCCGTAGATGCAGTAGGCGTCGGCCAGCCCCGTGTGCGCCTCGGCATAGGTCGGATCGATCGCGAGCGCCCGCTCGAATTCTTCGACGGCTTCGGGCGGCTCACGTCGGTTGAAGTGGTAGCGCCCCTTCAAATAGTGGTTGTACGCCTCGACGTCCGCGGTCCCCCGCGCCGACAGCCGCGCCTCTTCCGCGGGAAGCAACCGGACCTTGAGCGTCTCCGCGATCGCGCGTGCGATCTCGTCCTGGACGGCGAAAACGTCTTCCATCTCGCGGTCGAATTTCTCGGACCAGAGGTGATAGCCGTCCGAGACGTCGATCAACTGAGCCGTGACCCGGAGCTTTCGCCCGGCCTGCCGGACGCTCCCTTCGAGCACGTTGCGGACCCCGAGCGCCGCGCCGATCTGGCGCACGTCTTCGTCGCGCCCCTTGAACGCGAACGAAGAGGTGCGGGAAGTGACGCGAAGCGCGCGGATCGCCGAGAGCGCGTTGATGATCTCCTCCGTCATTCCGTCGCTGAAGTACTCGTTCTGCTGGTCCGGGCTCAAGTTGCGAAAAGGGAGGACCGCGACGGTGGCGGCAGAAGCGGCGGCACCGGAGCCCGGGCTTCCCGCCGGGCGCCCGGTTCCGTCGGAACGCGCGTGCGAACCCGCGCCGGCCTCGCGTTCCAGGACGCGCAGCGCGAAAGCGAGGTCCCTGGCCGACTGAAACCGCTCCTCGGGTCTCTTCTCGAGACAATGGAGCACGAAATCTTCCAGCTCGGGCGCCACGGGTCGGTCCGGCCGAGAAAGGGAGGGAGGAGCATCCCGTATGACGGCGACGAGAGACTCGACGTCGCTGTCGCGCCGGAACGCGCGTTCGCCGGCCAGCATCTCGTAGAGAATCGCTCCGAAGGAGAAGAGATCGGCCCGGTGATCGGCGGGAGCGCCTCGAGCCTGTTCGGGAGACATGTAGCCCGCGGTGCCGACGATCCATCCGGGTTGGGTTCCTCCCGCAGTCGGCGCGTTCGCTTCCGTCGGCCCCGAGCCCGCCGGCCCGGATGCCTTGGCCAGGCCGAAGTCGAGGATCTTCACCAGACCCTCGCGCGTCACGAAGACGTTCTCGGGCTTCAAGTCGCGGTGGACGATCCCTCTTTCGTGCGCGGCCACGAGCCCCTGCGCGATCTGCAAGGCGTAGTCGAGCGCCTTTCGCTGAGGGAGGGCAGTCGCGAGCTTCTCGAGCAGCGTCTCCCCCTCGAGAAGCTCCATGACTGCGTAGACGACGCCGCCGTCCCGGCCGAAATCATGGATCGCCAGGATGTTCGGATGCGAGAGCGCGGCGACCGACTTTGCCTCGCGCTCGAAACGCAAGAGCGCCTCGGCGTCGCCGGCCAGGTTCTGCGGCAACACCTTGACGGCGACGTATCGATTCAACCTCGTGTCCCGCGCCTTGTACACCTCTCCCATCCCGCCCGCGCCGAGCGGCGACAGGATTTCGTAGGGACCCAGACGCGAGCCGGCGGAGAGAGCCATCGGAACTCAGGGATTGTACTGATGGAGCGGTAAGCGGAGAGTCCCTTCGAACTAGCGGTCTGACGTAAACCCCGGCCCCCGCAAAACGCGGCCCGGGCGGGCGGCGGTGATGCGTCCTTGGTCCACGACGAGCTGACCATTGATGGCGACGAAGGGAATGCCTTCGCAGTAATGAGCGGGGTCCGCGTAGGTCGAGCGTTCTCGGACGGTCTCGGGATTGAAAGCGACGAGGTCAGCCATCATGCCCGCCTTCAAAATTCCGCGGTCTCGGAGCTTCATACGCGAGGCCGGCAGAGAGGTCATTTTCCGAATAGCCTCCTCGAGCGGCAGGAGTTTTTCCTCGCGGACGTACTTGCCCAGGATCCGCGCCGTTGTCCCCCACGCGCGGGGGTGAGACTTCTCCTGTGACAGCGGACCGTCGATCGCTCGCGCGCCCGCGTCGGTGCAGAAGGAGACGTGCGGATGCGCGAGGGCGGCGCGGACGTCCGACTCGCTCGTGATGAACTCGATCTTGCCGGCGTTGGCGTGATCGGCGATCACCAAGTCGATCAAGGCGTCGATCGGATGTTTTCGCTCTTCGAGCGCAATCGCGGCCAGCGTCTTGCCCTCGTATTTCTTCCAGCTCGGATTGAGAATTTGCACGATCAGGATTCGGGTGGCACGGCCGGCGTTCCAACCCGGATCGCGCCGGAGGAGATCCGACTTTACCCGCGCCCGCGCGGCGGGTTCCTTGAGCCGCGCGAGAAGCTTTTCGGTGCCTCCTTCCCGAGCCCAGATCGGCAGGCTCGCGTCGAGGCCGTTGGCGCTTGCCGTGTAGGGGTACTGGTCTGCCCAGATTTCGAGCCCGTCCGCTCGAGCTCTCTCCAGGCGCTTCAAGATGGCGGGCATGTGAACCTTTCGCCCCGCTGTTTTCAGGTGGTAGATCTCCGCCGGGATCCGAACCTCCCGCGCGATTCGAAAGACCTCGTCGAGGCTCCGGTCGATCCCGTTGCCTTCCGAGCGCTGGTGCGTGATGTAGATGCCACCATAGCGGGCAGCCACCCGGGCGAGCGCGAGGATCTCCTCCGTCGACGCGAACCGGTCCGGCACGTACGCGAGCGAGGTCGAGAGACCGAACGCGCCCTCCTCCATGGCCTGAGCGACCGCGGCCTCCATGGCTTTCAACTCCTCGGATGTTGCGGGCCGGTTGTCTTTCCCGATCACGAGATCCCGCACGCTGCCCGCCCCGACGAACGTCCCGAGATTGATGGCAGGATGCGCGCGCTCGAGAGCCTGGAAGTAGCCGGCGAGTGTCGTCCAGTCCGGTGTGACGCCGTAGTGCTCCCAGAAGTCGCGCCGCTCCGCGATCATCCGCGCATTGACAGGCGCGATGGATGTTCCCTCGCCGGTCAGATCGGTCGTGATGCCCTGAGTGATCTTGCTCGCCGCCCGGTTGTCGACGAGCAGGAAGTACTCCGACTGCCCGAGCATGTCGATGAACCCCGGACAGACGATGAGCTTGTTCGCGTCGATCCGCCGCTTCGTTTCCGCATTCGCGAGTTCTCCGACGGCGTCAATTCGGTCTCCGGCGACGCAGACATCGGCGCGAAACGCCGGCGAGCCGGTGCCGTCCACGACGCGGCCTCCGGCAAAGAGAATGTCGCACCGCGTCGGTTGGGCCTGCGCCGCGAGCCCAGGGATCGAAAGGCAAACAATGGCTATCAGCGCGAGAGACGCTCGCCTCACCGCGCCCCTTCGACGAGGAAGAGGCACGAAATCATCGCGCTTCAGGAATTCGAGACCTCGGGGCGAGAACCGTAACAAGCGCGGAGAAGCTCACGGCTCTCGACATGACGGAGCCGGCGCCGGCCGCCGGTCTCTTCACGGATCACGCGGACCTCCCGGATGCGGGTGGTGAGGACACGATTCCCGAACTCCAGGTGCAGGCCGCAGGCGGCGACGACGTTGGTGCGGATCACGCTGCCGCCCCAGGTGCATCCCGAGATCGAGATCCGAACCGGCGACAGACCTTGCCGGTCGAACCAACCGCCGCGGACACTGTAGGTGGCGTCTCCGTGAACGCGGATCGAATAGACGGAGTTCTCCGTGGTCACGAGGACTTCGTCTCCGCTCTTCAAATCCGATTTGCCGACAGACGAAGCGCGGCGGACCTGCCCGAGGATGGCGTTGACCGTCCGAAAGAACGCGATCATCGGGACCAATTCTCGCTCATTATCCGTTGTCTTTCGAACTGCGGCGGTGCTCCCGCCCGCCGCTTTCCCGGTTGCCCGACGGGCTGAGGCTGCGAAATGGCTGCCAGGTTCTTTTCGCCATTTGCGTTCACTTGAGGTCTGCCACCCAGATGTCCCCTTCGGTCGCCGTTTCCGTATAGGTGATCCAACGATTGTCCTGGGTGATTCCCAGACTGAGACCGATTCCATAACCCCCGATGGAAAAGAGCAGTTGCGACCGCTTCGTCGAAAGATCCACGAGCGAAACCCCACGGGCGTCGCGCACGAGGAGCCGCCGGCTGTCGGCGAGCCAAATAGGGATTTTCCACAGTCGGCTTGGTCCCGCATCGAGACGCTCGAATCGGTTCTCGGGAATCGAATAGACGACGACGGAATCGACTGAGCCATCCGGGTTCGCGGCGATGCCCGCGAGCGAGCGGCCGTCGCGGGACCAGGAGAGGGGCCAGAACTGTTGGGGCCCGCCGATCGGCGGCATCGAATGTGCGGGATGCGGGAAACCGCCCGATCCTACGTCGATCGAGTACCAGCCGCCGTCTCCGCCGACTGCCTTGGTGACGATCTGCTTTCCGTCGGGCGACCAGACGGGAAAGTTTGCGGATCCGGTCACGGCCGCTAGCCGCTCGAGTCCGCTTCCGTCGGGCCGGATCGTCCAGAGCCCATAGGCGCCGCTACGATCCGAGTAGAACGCGATCGTCTTTCCGTCGGGCGACCAGCTCGGCCCCCGATCCCGAAAGGCATCGTCGGTCAACCGGCGAAACTCCTTTCCATCCATCCGCGATACGAAGAGATCTTCCTGGCCTCCCGTCTCAATGAAGGCGACCCACTGGCCATCGGGCGAAACCTGATGGTCGCGAATTGGCTGGTTCGTCTTCAAAACGGGAAGAGGAGCTCCGACGATCGTGCCTAAAGCGGCATCGAATCCAATCTTCAGGAGCGTCGAGCGCCAGTCGAGGCTGGCAAAGGCGAGCCGTCGCCCGTCGCGCGAGAAGCTCAACTGTCCGCTCCAGAGCGATGGCGTCGTCATCGGTTCAGGCTCCCCGAGCACGCGTCCGGATCTTTCGTCGATCCGCACGCGCCAGAGGTTCATCGTGCCTCCTCGATTGCTCGAGAAGTAGAGAAACCTGCCGTCCGGTGACCAGGTCGGGCTCCAGTCGAGGGGCGCATCGTTGGTGATGTCGATGCCCGGGCCGGTCAGCTCCGAACCGTCGGCGGCAACGGTCCAGAGGTCTCGCTGTCCGGTCGAGCCTCGCAATCCCCAGTAGGCGATCCGGTGGCCGTGCGGAGACCAGCTCGGCTGCATGCAGTCGCCCGCCCGGGAGACTTCCCGTCGGCGGCCCGTCTCGAGATCGACGGCCCAGAGCCCGCCAACCCGGCTCGCTCGGTCGGTCGGAAAGAAGAAGGAGCCGCTGGCGACGGCGATCTCGCGTCCGTCGGGCGACCAGGTGGGGTTGTAGCCGAAGTCGGTGACGCGCTTGACGGACTCTCCCGTGGAGCCCATGACGAAGATTCCACCGCCGGCTCGCTCCGAGCGAAACGCGATGCGCTCGCCATCCGGAGAAAACACCGGCTGCCAATCGTCAACCGTCGAGTCCGGCGTGAGCGCAACCGGATTTCGCCCTCCGACTCGAAGCATGTAGAGGCTTTTGCGCCCCGCCTCGTCACGGACATAGACGACGTTCTTTCCATCCGGAGAGAGCGTCGGCGAGGACTCGACGCCGGGAGCGTCCGTGAGTTGGAGGAACGAGACCGGCCGGGATGCACGCTCGACGGAAGGGTCGCCGATGCGAGTGCGCCGACCCGCGACGAATGCGGCCGCTGCTACAGCGGCGATCGCCAGAATCGTCAACGGAACGAGGATGCCGGTTCGGCGCCGCTTCCGCAAAGGCTCGACGGCCGCGGCCGGGCCGCTCGGCACCGCGCCTCCGATGACTGTTTCGAGGGCGAACGCGAGATCGTGAGCCGTGTCGAACCGCTCCTCCGGCCGTTTCTCGAGACAATGGCGGAGAATTCTCTCGATCGGCGCGGCGAATCGGCCCGAAGGCTCCGCCAGCTCCGGCGGATCTTTCTGCGCGATCGCCGCCATCGTCTCGGCCGCCGACTCGCCGCGAAAGGCGCGCTCGCCCGTGAGCATCTCGTAGAGAACGCATCCGAGTGAGAAGATGTCCGAGCGCGCGTCGGCGGGCTTGCCTCGAACTTGTTCAGGCGACATGTAGCCCACAGTCCCCATGACAGTGCCCGGCTCGGTCGAAGCGGCGACGGTCGGTGACTGCGTGTTCTCGAGGTCGCGCGCGACGACCTTGGCGAGCCCGAAGTCCAGGATCTTCACGCGCCCTTGGAAGGTCACGAAAAGGTTCTCCGGCTTCAGATCGCGATGGACGATTCCCTTCTCGTGCGCCGCCCCGAGCCCCTGCGCAATCTGCAGCGCGTATTCGAGCGCACGGCGTTGAGGAATCGGCCCCTCGGCCAACCGCTGGCGCAGCGTCTCGCCCGTCAACAGCTCCGTCGCCGCGTAGGTGATGCCGCCGTCGCTGCCGAGATCGTAGATGCCGAGGATGTTCGGATGCGAGAGCGCGGCGACCGCTTTCGCCTCCCGCTCGAAGCGCTCGAGGGCCTCGGGATCCGAGGCGAGTTTTTGCGGCAGAACCTTGATCGCAACATCCCGGTCCAGCCGCGTATCGCGGGCTTTGTAGACCTCGCCCATTCCACCCGCCCCCAGGGACGACAAGATTTCGTAGGGTCCTAAGCGAGTTCCTAGCAAGGCCGCCATCTTCACTTCACCCGATGAACCGATGATCCAATGACCCGATGCGCGAAGCGCCAGACCTCCCCCATTCCTCCGGCGCCGAGCGGCGAGAGGACCTCGTCGGGTCCCAGGCGGGTCCCCGCCGAAAGATTCACGGCCTGGATCCGGCGAGATGTTTTCCGAAGTTGAGCAAAACGTCCAAACGAGGCGTCTGGTTCGTCTCCTTCTGGCGGACGAGGACCACGAATTGCTTGCCGTCGGCGGAGACGTCGTAGATGTCGTTCCACTCGCTCGGTGCCGGCCGATCGATTTTGACGACTCGATGCGGCTCTCCGGGCGTGAAGGTCGGCTCTTCGCGAATCGGCACGGCAAAGATCTCGTCGTTCCAAACGAAGAAGAGCTCCTTGCCGTCGTGGGACCAGCGCGGCGCGGTGCCGCCCGCTCTGGAGATTTGCCATCGGCCCGCCAGACTCGGATACGCCTGAACATAAATCTGCGGCCCGGGCTCGTATTCGCCCGTGTAAGCGACCCATCGCCCGTTGGGCGAGATCATGCCTCGATGCTCGGCGCCGGGCGTCGCGATGAAGCCTCGCGCCTTGCGGTCTCCCGAGAGCGGAATGAGGAAAATGTCGGCGCGACTCGGAAGGCCGCTCAGAGTCACCAAGAGTGCGGAACCGTCGGGTGCGAAAGAGTCCTCAGTGATCGGTACGCGATAGGGGGACTTCCAGAGCACCTCGGCGGCCGCGCGGCCATCGGCGCGCTGGCGAAGAACGGCCTCTCCGGTAGGCGGCGAAAAAACGACGCTTTGGCCGTCCGGAGTCCAGCAGGGGGAAAGCGCCTGCCCGGTGGACGTCAGCTGGAAGTTGCTGGTATGAGCGAGGTCGGCAATCCAGATGTCGCTGCGCGCACCTCCTCCCGGTCCCTCCGCGTACGCCAGTTTCTGACCATCGGGAGAAAGAGAAAGACCCGTGTAGAGTCCCGGCGGGATTCCCGTCGGCTGGCGCCGGCCGCTGCGATCGATCCAGACGATTTCGTTCGACCCTTGCGCGGAGTAACCGACGGCGTACACGAAGACTCCGTTCCTCGAGACGTCGAAGTAGGACACTCCGCTGCGCGGATCGCCGCTGACTCCTTGCAGAACCGGCACTGCCGGGCCTTGCACCTCGGCTGTCTTCGGATCGAAAGGCGCCGCGAGCACGTCGCCGCGACGAGCCAGGAGGAGACGGTCCGGCTGCGAATAACGAGCGAGGCTCGCGCCGCGATAGACGCCATGTCTCTTTCCGGTCGCAAGCGACACGGCGTCGATGCGTGAATCATCGTAGTCGCCGGGCTTGTCTTCGGTGCCGACGGTGAAGAGAACCCACTTGCCCTCGACGACCTCCGGCCACCGGTGACTGCGCTCGCGGGTGGTGGTATCGATCGTCGTCAGCGGACGCGCCTCTCCTCCCGCGGCGGGAATCCGCAGAATCGGCGAGTTCACCGTCGGAGAGAAAACGATCGACCCGTCTTCTCCCCACGCCGCGCCGCGGCTGCGAGGCACGGATGCCAGGATCACCGGAGTGCCGCCCCGGATCGCGGTCTTCTTCAACTTGTCTCCGGCGACGAATGCCAACCACTCGCCGTCGGGAGAAAAGAAGGGGTCGGCTCCCCCCTCGGTCCCAGGCAATGGCTCCGCCGTTTCCCGTGAGAAATCTCGGACGAAGATGCGGTGCTCCTCTCCGGTCCGACCTCGAAACGCAATCCGCCGGCCGTCCGGAGAGATCGCCAGGATCTGCACCTGATCCCCGACAGTTGGATCGAGGCTGATGTTTTCCGGCAGAGCAACGGATAGGTGGATCAAGTCCTCGCCGCCGCCTGGCGAGCGCCTCTGAAGAAGAAGAATCGCGACGAGGGCAATGACGAGAGCGGCGGCGATGATCCACGGAATCCACGTCGCTCGTCTCGATCCCGCTCCTTTCACCGCCATCTTGGTTTCGGCGGATCGAGCCGGCGCGCGCAGCGACTCTTCGATTTCCAGGCGCGCGTCGGCGATGTCGTGAAGCCGGCTCTTGGGGTCGCGCTCCAGACATCGGTGGAGCAGACGCCTCACCCCGTCGGGTGTCTCCGACGGGAGCTCGCGGAAATCGATTTCCTGCCTCAGCACCGCGGCAAGCACGTCCGAGACCGTCTCTCCCTCGAAGAGCCGACGCCCCGTCAACATCTCCCAAAGAATCACTCCGAAGGCCCAGATGTCGGCGCGCTTGTCCACTGCGCGGCCGCGAGCCTGCTCGGCGGACATGTAAGCCGCGGTGCCGATCACGATTCCCGCTTGCGTGGCCGCGGCCGTGATCGTGGGCGAAGTCGAGACGTCCGGCGAGGAACCCTCCTTGACCAGCGCCTTCGCGAGACCGAAATCGAGCACCTTGACCTGACCGTCGGGCGTGAGCTTGACGTTGGCCGGCTTCAAGTCCCGGTGCACGATTCCACGCTCGTGCGCCGCCTCGAGCGCCTCCGCGATCTGGCGCGCGATGCCGAGAGCCTCTTCGATCGGAAGCGCGCCTTTGGCCAGCCGCTCCGCGAGGGTCTCGCCTTCGACGAGTTCCAAGACGAGTGTCTCCAGGCCCTCCGACTCCTCCAGGCCGTAGATCGCGGCAATATGAGGGTGATTCAATGAAGCGAGCAGCTGCGCCTCGCGCCGAAAGCGCGCGAGCCTCTCGGCATCCGCTGCGAACGCCTCGGGGAGCACCTTGATGGCGACGTCCCGGCCGAGCCTCGGGTCCTTGGCCCGCCACACTTCGCCCATACCGCCTGTGCCGAGCGGGGAAAGGATCTCGTAAGGCCCGAGGCGGGTACCTGGCGAGAGGCTCATGGGTTGGGACCGAAGAGGCGCGACGAGATCGTCGGTTTTCGCCAGGAGCCGAGGTTCTCGACGAGGTACAGCGTGTTCAGGTACTGCTGGCACGAGTAAGCGTAGGACTTCCCGTCGGGTGTCATGGCGACGGCGCGCACGGACATGCCTGCGGTGTCGCTCGGGATGAGCTCCTTCCACAGCGTGGCGCGGCCGCTTTCGACATCGATCTTCTCGACCCTTGCCGGGATCTCGCCCAGTCGGAAAACATAGAAGCCCTTGCCGTCCGCCGCCCACTGAACGGGCACGAAGAGCCCGGCAAGGCCCGGGACCGGGCGCGGCTGCCCTCCGTCGACGGGGCAGAGCACGATCTGATTCTCGGGCGAGCGAGCAACGACCAGTCGCCCGTCCGGCGAAAGCGCGTTGCCCCCGGCGACGAGCTCGTACCCTTCCGGAGCCACGCGCCTCGGTTCATGCCCATCCGGATCGACGACGAAGATGCCGGTCTTCCCGCCTTTCGCCTGGCCCCAGACCAGAACTCTCTTGCCGTCGCGGAACCAGCTCGCCCATCGGATCGTCTCGAAGAATCCGTCGCTCACCGGTCTCGGCCCTCCGGCCGCTGTCGGCTGCGCCAGGAGCTTTCCCCGTTGGCTCGCAAGCACCCAGGCGCCGTCGGGCGAGAGGCCGTGCGCCGAGCCGTCTCCCAATCGAATCGGAGGCGAGCTGTCCCCTTTTGCGATCCAAACGCCTTGCGCGCCTTGTGAAAGGACTTCTCGAAAGACGAGCAGCCTGCCGTCTTGCGAGAGGTCGACCAGCCGCAGGTCCATTCGGCTCACGAGAGGAGATTCGGTCTTCTGACCCGAGAGCAACCCGCGCGTCCATTCCTGCCAGTCGAAGAGGGTGATCAGGGCCCTCCCGTCCCGGGAGACATCGTTGAGATCGGCAGTCAACGGTCCACGTTCGAGGAGGCGCTGCCGGCCCGAGAGATCCGCTGCCATAATCGGCGTCTCCTCCCCTCCCCCGGAGATGCTTGCGGGGAACCAGATCTCTTCGCCGTCGGGTGACCACGTGGAAGCCCAGAAGTCGGGGCGAACGGGACCGACCACGGCCTTCCGGCTCTGAGAGTCAACGACCGACAGCGAGTAACCGTTGAAGGGCAGACCCTCGTAGAAGGCGATCCGATTGCCGCGGGGTGAGACGCGAGCCGACGTAATCCAGGCCGGGCTCTCATAGGCCAGTCGGCCGGGCGGATACTCCAGCCGCTGCCGCGGTCCGGCTTGCCGGACGACGGCAAGGTCCTTTCCTTCGGGATCCCAATCGGCATACCGCACTTCACGCAGGACCTCGCGAGGGGATCCGCCGGAAAGCGGCACGAGCGCGAGCGTCCCGCGGCGGAAGTAGAGGTTGTAGTCGATTTTCGGTTCGAGCAGGATGGCCATCTCACCGCGCGATGAAACCGCGAGAAGCGATGCGCTCGGCAGGGGAAGCGCCGTCGATTCGCGGCCTCCCGGGCGGGTCGAGAAGATCTTAGACGGCGCCCCGTCCCAGTCGGCGCTGTAGAGAATTGTCTGGCCGTCCGGGGCGAAGCGGGCGTTGCTGATGAAGCCGCGCCGGTAAGTGAGGCGCTGGTAAGTTGGAGAAAGGCGGCTCCTGCCGCCGGCGAACCAGGACCCTGCGAGAAGTCCGGCCGCGAGCAATGCCAGTCCGGCCGCGACGGCCATTGCCGCGCGGACCCGACGAGGCGAGTCTGTCGCCGTCACTCGCGCCCCGCCGCTCGTTGTCGGAAGACCCGACAGCGCCTCGATGGCGAAGGCGATGTCGCTCGAGGACTGGAACCTTCGCTCGGGATTCTTCTCGAGGCAGTGGCGGAGGATGCGCTCGAGGCCCGGGCTGATGTTCTCGTTGGTGACGGAGAGGTCCGGGGGCTCCTCCCTCAAAATCGCGGCCATCGTCTCGCCGGCCGAATCGGCGTGGAAAGCGCGCTTGCCCGAGAGCATCTCGTAGAAGATCGCTCCGAACGAGAAGATGTCGCTCCTCGCGTCGGCCGGCCTGCCCTTGACCTGCTCGGGGGACATGTAGCCGAGCGTGCCCATCACGACGCCGGGCTCGGTTCCGGGCGTGACGGTCGGAAGGTTCGTCGCGCTGCCGGATTGCCCGACCTGCGTCAGCTTCGCCAATCCGAAGTCGAGGATCTTGACGCGGCCGTCCTTCGTGACGAAGAGGTTCTCGGGCTTCAAATCCCGATGGACGATTCCCTTGTCATGCGCCGCCGCGAGGCCCTGGGTGATCTGCAGCGCATAGTCGATCGCCTTGCGCGGCGAGAAGCGGCCTGCCGAAAGCTCCACGCGCAAGGTTTCGCCCTCGAGCAATTCCTGGACGACATAGGGAGCGTTGTCGTGCATCCCGATGTCGTAGACGGCGGTGATGTTGGGGTGATTGAGCGCGCCCGCCGCCTGGGCCTCCTGCTCGAAGCGCCGGAGACGATCCGGATCCGTCGAGAAGGAGACGGGCAGCACCTTGATCGCAACGTCACGCTTCAGCCGCTCATCCCGCGCCCGATACACCTCCCCCATCCCACCTGCGCCCAGGGGACTCAGCACCTCATAAGGCCCAAGACGGCTTCCTGTCGCGATGGTCATGAGGGTGCCGGGGGATCGGCTTGCGCCGGTGAGGGCACGTCCAGGCCCGCCTTGCGCCAGCCGTCAATCACTCGCGCCACGTACTGCGGCTCCCACCATTTCTCGATATCGCTGGTTGCGGTAGCGGCGAAGTCGGGCCGCAGTTTTAGCAGATCCCTCAAGGCTTTCTTGGCCGCCTCAACTTCTCCGAGCTGACCGCAGGCAGCGGCAATCATCGCGAGCGAACCCCAGTGGCCGGGCAGATTGGCTTTGAGCACGAAACTGAGTGCGCCGCGGTCGTCGCCCTGGCGGTACGCGTTGTAGAGGTCGGCATACCAGTACCATCCGGGATGACTGGGATTGAGCTGCTTGGCGCGCCCCGCCAGCGCGAGGCCACGCTCCCACTCGCCCGCATAGGTCAGAAGCTCGCCGAGAAAAGCGAGGGAGTTGCCGTCCATGGGGTTGAGTGCAACGGCCCGCTCCGCGGCATTTCGAAAACTCTGGAAATCCTTCTGGAAGAAGAGCGCCTGTGCCAGGCTGAAATAGGCGAGATGATTGGATGGCCCCGCCTCGACGGCACGCCGTGCGGCGGCTAACCCGCTCGCCAGGGAGTCCACCCGAAGTTTGAATCCCTGGCCATGATCCTGGACGCACATCAGCGCGAGCATCGCCCAGGCATCGGCAGAGCCCGGTGCCTTCTGCACCGCCAACTCCAGGCCAGAACGCGCCGCGGTGAGTTCCTCGGCGGTGACCCGCTCGAAGTAGCCGAAGGACCGCAGCACGGCATCATAGGGGCTTAGCTGCTCGGGCGCCCGGCTGCGCAACTCCGCGCTCATGCTCCGAGGCAGAATCCCGTGGACGTCCGCCACCGTCGAGACAATCCGCGGAACCAGGTCGTCCTGAAGCTCGAACACCGCTTCCGGGCTGAAGGCGCGCTCGTAGTTCTCGGCCCAGAGATGGGCACCGGAAACGGCATCCACGAGCTGCACCCCCAGGCGCAGCTTCGTCCCGGCCTGCCGCAAGCTGCCTTCCATCACGTAGCGCGCGCCGAGTTCCTTGCCGATCGCCCGCACGTCCCCCGACTCGCTGGAATACTTCGCAGTCGAACCCCGGGCAATCACTCGGAGGTACGAAAAGCGCGACAGGCCAGTGACGATTTCTTCGGATAGGCCATCTGCCAGTCCTTTCAGCTCCGCGTTTGCGCCCGCGACGTTGAATGGCAGCACCGCGACCCAGAATCCCTCGTCGGCGCGAACCGCTCCCGAGGCCTCGTGTGAGTAAGGGCCTGCTGGCGCTGGCGCGGCCGCGGGACCTGCTGCTCCCTCTTCTTCGGCAATCTCCAGTCCCGCCTTGCGGAGACCGTCGATATTGTGTTCGGCGAATGCCAGGTCGTGAAACCATCTCCCAAGTTCTTCGCGCGCCGTTTTGGCAAAGTCGGGCCGGATCGCAAGCACCTCTTGCAGTGCCTTCCGGGCCTCCTCGCGCATGCCAAGCTGCCCGTAAGCCGCCGCGGTCACGGCGTGGGTATAGAAATTCCCCGGCTGGTTGATCTTGAGGGCGAAACCAAGGGCGCCGCGGTAGTCGTGCCGGCGATACGCGTCGTTGAAGTTGGCAAACCAGTACCAGCCAGGATGACGGGGATTGAGTTGCATGGCGGATTCCACCACCGCGCAGCCGCGTTCCCAGTCACCGGAATAGGCGATGAGGTTTCCGATATACGCCGCGACGGACGCATCCATGCGGTTCAGCTCGATCGCCCGCTCCGCCGCTGAACGAAAAGCCGGAAAGTCCTTTTGGAAAAACAGCGTGCTCGCGAGTGCGTAATGGGCAAGGTTGTTCGAGGGCGCCGCCTCCACGGCGCGCCGCGCGGCCGCAAGCGCACGCCCCAGCGGGTCGGGCTGTGGGTTCAATCCGTGCGCATGCTCTTCCCAGTACAGGTTCGCCAGCATGGCCCAGGCATCGCTGTGATTGGGCGCAATGCGGACGGCCCGTTCCAGAATCCGTCTCACCCGCGCATGTTCTTCCGGCGTGACTCGTTCCATGTAGCCAAAGGCGCTCAGCACCGCTTCGTGAGGACTCAACTCTTCATCGGCCTTGCCGCGGAGCGTCTCGCTCATGCTGCGGGTCAGAACGCCGTACATGTCGGCAACCGTCGAGACGATCCGTGGAGCCAGATCGTCCTGTAGCTCAAAGACCGTCTCGGGACTAAAGGTGCGTTCGAAGTTTTCAGCCCAGAGATGAGCACCGCTCGACGCATCGACGAGCTGAACCGCGAGCCGCAGCCTGGTCCCGGCCTGACGCAGGCTGCCTTCCATCACATAGCGCGCGCCCAGTTCCTTACCGGCGGATCGCACATCAACCGACTCATTGGCGTAGCGCGAAGTTGAGCTGCGTGCGATCACCCTGAGATAAGAGAATCGCGACAGGCCAGTCACGATTTCCTCGGTCAGCCCCTCTGCCAGGGCTGTGAGCTCGGCGTTGGCGCCGCTGGACTTGAACGGCAGCACGGCGACCCAGAAGCCCTCGTCGGCGCGGGCCTTCCCCGAGTCCGTGCCCGACTCCGCCCGCTGTGCTTTTGCCGTGACCGTTCCGATCGGCTTCGGCGAGCCGGACGAGTCATCGGCCTCGGGAATAGAAAGCCCCGCCTTGCGGAGCCCTTCGAGAATGGGTTCCATGAGACCGCTCGCGAAGTGCCAGGTCCCGACGTTCGAGCGCGCGTGCGCCGCAAACTCGGGGTCGAGCGCCAGCAGATCCCGGACTGCGGCCGCGGCTTCGGCTCGCCGGCCGAGGTGACCGCAGGCCGAGGCGACAACGAGATAGGGCCAGAACAGACCAGGTACGTCCACGCGGTTCGCGCGCTCGAGGGCCTGCTCGTACTCCTCCTTGTGGAAGTGCTCCCAGAGCGGAGC
>JBKPDV010000033.1:0-7931 GCA_046728075.1 Acidobacteriota bacterium
CCATAGACTCTCGGATCCACGTAGATCCCTAGAACGCCGTAGGCAAGCTCGGGTTCACCCACGGCGCCCCCTTGTAAGGACCCCGCGACCCCCTGGTCCCCCGAAGTGCCGAGCACTCCGAAACCGAAATTGTCCCTCGCATCGCCGCGGACTCCCGCCGGACTGTAACTTGGCCCCGGCAGTCCCGTTCCACCGCGTCTGCCATAAACGGCCGCAGCGTTTAGCGAGTTGCTGTTTGTGATGCCGACAAGGCCGTTACTGACGCCTGTGGTGACGGTATTGATCCCCTGAACTGCGTTACCGCCTACAGTTGGGTTATTTGCTGTCAGGCTTTTTAGACTCAGCGAACTGGCTGAGAAGCCGCCCGCGCCGTCTCGGGAAACGATCGCACCCGGCGTGTTACCCGACGTCGCATTCGATGTCATCGTCAACAACGTGCCGCCGCTTGATGAGATGCTCAGGCCATTTGTTGCGGCGATACTTACTGTATCGGTCAGGCTATTCAAGCTCCTGACCACCTGCCCCGCCGCGATGTTGCCGCCGCTGACAGCGCCGCCGGCCAGACTCGGGTTGGGATAACTCCCAGTCAGACTTCCTCCGGCTGTCCCGGATGGCGGCAGCGAGCCCGGGCCCGTCACCGTAATCGTGTTCCCAGCTGTCCCCACCGAAACACTCCCGGCGCCGCTGATCGTGACGTCTCCCGTCAGCCCATTGGCACTCGTCACCACGCCGCCGGAGTAGTAGCCATTGATGTCGATGATCAGGTCCGTCCCCGAGACGCCGGCCACGACCGTGACGCCGCCGGCTGTGCCCGCCGGCACGATCGCCGCGTTGGCCAAGGTCTGGCCCGCCAGGTAATTCAGAGTCGAAACGAGAGGCGCCGCGCCACCCTGCGGGTAGATCGAGAGAAAGCCCGGTCCTAGGGTATTCGTCACCGTGATGTTGAGCGAGTAAGCCGAGGCGCTCACCGGAATGCCCGCGCACGGACCCGACGGAAGCGGGAAGTCGCGAGGTGTGCTCGCGGGAAGCGAAGGACCGCCGAAGGTGCCGGCCGGCCCACGAGTGTCCACGATGCGGCACGGGGTAATGGCGACAAAGGGAAGAGGTGACGACGCCGCCTCGATCTGCAAGGGTCGAATCCCTTCAGGCGCCCTCTCTTCCTGAGATGCCCGGGGACCTCGCGCATCTTGTGGAGGACTCCAGAGCAGAGGCGCGGGCCAGTTGGGGATCGCCGGCTGCACATCCTCCTGGGCCTGGGCGCTCGCCGCGCCTAGGACGCTGGCCAGAAACAGGAAGGTAAGGACCTGACAGGGCTTCATAAATCCTCCTTCGTCGGATGACCCTTTTCTGGCAAACATCGAATTTGCCGCGCTCGAGGTAGAGGCGGCGTGGCCGGATTCTATCGACGCGCGGAGTGCTCAGCACCAGGAAAGGCCCGGCCCCTCCCGGAGCCGAGCGACCAGAAACTCAGGCTAGGTCAGAGAACGCCGGAGGTCGCAGTGTTTGTAGCGGATGCGCCGCAATGCTCGCGGTGGCAAGCGGGAGGAAGTTGGTGGGCCGTGTGGGGCTCGAACCCACAGGCAAACCGCGAATCAGTCGCGAAGAATCAAAGACTTCGCTCTCAAGCGATGTCCGAGTTTCCGAATTTCTTCGGAATTTCCGAAACCACCGCCGCCGCCGGTTTCTCTTTCCTCTTCGAGACGTAGCGCGCCTTCTGGCGCAGCACCCCGCGGAGATCGTCGACGTCGTCCATGTTGTACCGGCGGAACGTGTCGAGTGTCTTGTGACCGGAGAAGCGCATCACGAGCGGCGGGACTCTTCGTTCGTGTTCTCAGGTTTCGTCATTTCGCCATCCCTTTCGTCTCCACGGCGCGCGGGATTGCGCGGCCGACAAGTGCAAGTCACGAGGATCGTCCCGACAGGGTACGCGCGAACTGGATGAGGCGAGAGACGAAGCCGAGGAAGGCCGTCTCGGCAAAAATCACAGAAACCGCTGTCGCGCCGTCCGGCTCGAAGAGCACCACGATCGTCTTTTCCGAATCGCCGGCCAGAGGTGGGGGCGCCTCGATCCGCTCCTGCGCCTGACCGACCGACACGATCACATCGACAGAGCCGCCGACTGGCATGAGGGAAGTATGCGTGCTCGTGCACGCATAAGTCAAGTCCGCTTCTTCTTCACCTTCCAGCGGGCCTCGGCAGCCTGGCGGGCTGATTGAGAACGCTCTACCGGCGTCATTCTCGCAGCACGAGCATGTCCGCCCTTCGCTGCCCCCAATCCGGCCAGGAGAGCCGCCGCGGCGCTCTTCTTGGATCGCCTCTTGCGTGCACGTCTAGGCATGGCGGCATGATACAGCCAGTCCCTGATCGCATAAAAGTTCAATTGGACGACACCGAGTGCTCGCGCTCGCGGGATCAGCTGGCGGTGTGAATATGCCGAGCTTCGAGGCGGCCTGCGAAAGCCTCAGTGGCCGCCAGTACCGGACGATTCAGGAGCTACAGCTACAACCGGGGGATGGAAGGGTTCGCATTCGGATGACCAGGTTCACGGAGGAGTCGTAGAGTTTCCGAATTCTTTCCGAATCTCCTGGGTGAGTGTGCTTGCGCGTGGCTATTCGGGAGATAAGGAAAGCCCCGTTTTCCGGGCCTTTTTTTCGTGACTCATTGTCAGTTGGTGGGCCGTGTGGGACTCGAACCCACGACCACCGGCTTAAAAGGCCGATGCTCTACCGACTGAGCTAACGGCCCAGGGTCGTCGGCATCGGTGGAGAAGGATACAGCACGTCTCCGAACGGACGCCGGTATCCCTGCCTTGCCTTATCAGCGGAGAGCGCCGTGGACCGGAACGCAGCGAAGGGGAGAGGTCAGTCCGGCGAAGGATCCCGAAAAGGCAGCCGAATGACGAAGGAGGTTCCCTTCTCATCCGAAGTTACCTGGATTGTTCCACCGTGCGCCCGAACGATCTCCCGTGTGATGAAGAGGCCAAGACCGAGCCCCCGCGGATGACTCTCTCCCGCCGAGAGACCTCGGCGGAAGGGCTCGAAGATCGTCGACAACAGAGCTTCGGGAATGGGATTTCCTCTGTTCACGACTTCGAGCCTCGCTGCGCCATTTGCTCGTGTCAGGCTGATTTCCACGGGTTCGGACGCGGAGCCGTGTTGGAGTGCGTTGCCGACGAGATTGGAGAGGGCCTGCGCGATTCGGTCACCGTCCCATTTTCCCTGGAAGCTTCCCTCTGCGCGGAATCGGATCCTTCCGGGGTGCTGGACCTCCTGCTCGTCGGCGACGGCCGAGCAGATCTCTTTCAGATCGCCCGGCCGCACGGTGAGCTCGATTCCGGCTCCCAGGCGAGCGCGCGTGAAGTCCAGAAGCTCTTCGATGAGCCGCGTCATCCTGTCCGCGCTTCGCGAGATCCTCGGGATGATGTGGCGAAGGGGCTCCGGGGCGTGCCTCTCCAGCGTAAAAAGCGAGGCTACGATCGTGTTCAAGGGGTTGCGCAGGTCGTGGCCGAGAATCCCGACGAACAGGTCCCGCGTGCGCTCCCGCTCTTGCTCGGCGGCCTTGAGGGCCGTGATGTCGCGTGCGATCTTGGAGGCTCCGATAATCGTGCCGAACTCGTCGTAGATCGGGGAGACGGTCAGCGAAACGTCGAGCAGCGCGCCGTCTCGCCGGCGCCGCACAGTCTCGTAATGCTCGATCTTCTCGCCGCGCCGGATTCGTTCGAGAATCTTGAAGAAATCGTCCGAGCGGTTCGGCGGAAGGAGCATCGCGACGCTCTGGCCGATCGCCTCTCCGGCGCTATAGCCATACATGCGCTCGGCGGCGAGATTCCAGCTCACGATGCGTCCGTCGAGATCCTTCCCGATGATCGCGTCATCGCTCGAGCTGACGATCGAAGCGAGCAAGCGGCGGTCCTCGTCGGCACGCCTCCGCTCGGTCGCATCTGCCGCGAGGCTCGTCATACGGATTGCCTTCCCATCTTCGAGGACGGCGTGTCCTCGTCCGCTGATCCACTGCACCGCGCCGTTCGAACCGATGACCCGGAACTCGACCTCGTAGTTGCCGCCTTCCGACAGGGCTCGATCGATCGCGGCCTGGAACCGCGGCTGGTCTTCCGGATGGAGGAGCGACAGGAAAGAGTCGAAGTCCGCGCCGAGGCTTCCCTCGGGAAGGCCCAGAATCTCTCCCATGTTCTCCGACCAGACGACCTTGTTCGAGGCGAGGTCCCAGCTCCAGTAACCCAGTCCTAACGACGCCAGAGCGTCGGCCAGAAAAGCGGGATCCATCCTCTCGAGCACATCTCGAACCTGCCCGGACGGAATCTTTGGAGGAGAGAGCATCCTTTGCGAAAGGGCTGCCGCGGCTTGAGGCTACCCGCAGAACTGACGGACGACTCTGAGAAGCCGGTCGTAGTCGATTGGCTTCGCGAAAAAACCCGCGTCCTTCCAGCGATCGGGCAGCGGGAACGGAGATTCCGACGCCGTAACGATCGTGACCGGAATCCCGCGGAATCGTTCCTCTCCACTGAGAACGGCGCAGAGCTCCCAGCCGCTCATGACCGGCATCTTCAGGTCCACGAGCGCCAGCGCCGGCTTCAGTCCCGCGTTCAAGAGCGAGAGCGCGTCCTGTCCGTTCACCGCGCCCACGGCCGTGAACCCTTCGCCGCGCAACAGCTCCAGGATTGCCTCGAGCGCATCCCCTTCGTCTTCCACGACGAGCACGGCGCGTTTGCCCTCGGCTTCTTCCATACGCGCGTCGCTCGACCGCCCTTCCGAGGTTGGCATTTGCGGCGGCTCGCCTGAAAGCCGGATCCGAGGCAACATTCGGAAACAAGAAGTGTCGAGAGGGGTTGGACTCGTCGTCATGCGATTGCGCCTCCGAAATGACGGACGCAGATGATACGTCACCCACCTCACCGGAACTCCGCCGCCTCGTCCCGCGAGGCCGATCTTCCCGAGGAGCCGCCGGCCGTCTCTCGACTATTTGAGGAGGACAAGCGGACAAGAACGCCGCCGAGCTGGTGAGCGGTTGGCAGCGGGCTTGCTCTCGGCATGGGGAGGAGGCAGACCATGCTGCTACTGATCGTCATTCTCCTGGTCCTTCTCCTGGCCGGAGGCGGTTACGGGTGGCGTTATCGCGGCCGTCCGGGCTTCTACGGCGGCGGGATCGTGTGGACAATCGTGCTGATCGTGCTGATCATCTGGCTGGTCAACAACATCTAAATCCGACCGATATATCAGAGTTGATATAAGGCGGCCCCCTCACCTCTGCCCTCTCCCGGGGGGAGAGGGAGCGGGCGGGGAAGAGCCAGCATCGTCGGCCGCTGCGGCGGCCGAGGGGCGCGACATGCAGCGGGTTCGCCCGCCGCAAAACCCCGCCCCTACCTCGACCGCTCTTTGGGCAAAGCCCGCAGGAACGGGCCATCGCGCCAGATCGTCTCTTCGCGCCGGGGCCCGGTGGCGACGAACGCAGCCGGGGCTCCCACCTGCCGCTCGAGGCAGGAGATGTACCGGCGCGCGGCTTCCGGCAAGTCGGCCTCCTGCGTGATGCTGGTCGTCTTGCTCTGCCATCCCGGCAGGACTTCATAGATGGGTTCGACGCGCTCGACGTCCTCGGCGAGCGCCGGGACGTCCTTCAAATCCCGGCCATCCAACCGATAGCCGACGCAGACCGGGAGCTCGGGCACGTCGTCTAAGACGTCGAGCTTCGTAATTGCGACGGCCTCGGCTCCGGACAGTTCGACGGCGGTCCGAGCCACGACGGCGTCGAACCAGCCGGTGCGGCGAGGGCGGCCAGTCGACGTGCCGTACTCGTTGCCGCGGGAGCGCAGGAACTCGCCCGTCGCGTCGGAGAGCTCCGTCGGGAAAGGACCGGCTCCCACGCGCGTGGAGTAGGCCTTCAGGACGACGAGCGAGCCCTCCAGAGCCCGCGGTGGGATCTGGAGCCCGGGAGCCAGCGCGGCCGACGTACAGTTGGAAGAGGTCACGAACGGATAGGTTCCCGAAAAGAGGTCGAGCATCGCGCCGTGAGCGCCCTCGCCGAGAATCGTTCCCCCGCGGCTCCAGTGATCACGCAGATAGCGCCCCGTGTCGGCGACGTGCGGCCCGATGCGTTCCGCGGCGTGGCGCAAGGCGGCGGCCACCTCGGCGACAGTCGGAATCTCCGTGCACCCGAAAGCCCGAAGGCGCGGCTCCATCTCCGCGGCGATCCCATCCAGGCAACGCTCGAGAGTTGCGGCGCGAAACAGATCGGCGATCCGGATTCCCTTGCGCGAGGCGGCGGATTCGTAGGCCGGCCCGATCCCGCGCAGCGTCGTGCCGAGCTTGTGATCGCCCGCGGCCTTCTCCCGCGCTCCGTCGAGGAGCCGATGGTAGGGCAGGATGACCTGCGCCCGCTCGGAGAGGAGAAGGTTCTTGCCGATCTCGATCCCCTCCGATCGAACGGCGTCGATCTCGGAGAGCAGGGCGTCCGGGTCGACAACGACCCCGGCGCCGATCACTCCGATCCGTCCGCTCACGATCCCGGAGGGGAGAAGGTGCAATGCGAAGTGCCGGTCTCCGAACTTGACCGTATGCCCCGCGTTGTGCCCGCCGTGGTAGCGGGCGACGATATCGAAGCGCCGGGCGAGCAGGTCGACGATCTTCCCCTTGCCTTCGTCTCCCCATTGCCCGCCCAGAACGGCGACGACTCTCAAGCGGCCCCCTTTTCCGTGTTCAGCGCAAACGTTGGAAGATAACAGGCGGCGTGACTCGTTACAATCGGTCGCCAAATGAAACAACGATGCGCCGCCTGACGCTCACGGGGCGCGACTTCACGCTGCGCGACCTGGCGGACGTCGCTCATCGCCAGGTGCGTGTGACCGTGTCTCCAGCCGCGCGGCGAGCGATGGCCGCGTCGCGAAGGGTTGTCGATCGGGCCGTCGCCAGGGGAGATCGCGCATACGGCCTGACGACCGGCTTCGGACGGTTCGCGGAAGTGTCCGTGCCTCGCGGCGAGCTCGAGCCGCTTCAGCTCAACCTCGTGCGGAGCCATGCGGCCGGCGTCGGACGGCCGCTCTCCGACGAAGCCGTCCGCGCGACGATGGCGTTGCGAGCCAACGCCCTCGCCCGCGGCTTTTCCGGAATCCGGCCCGGCACGGTCGACAGGCTCCTGGCCATGCTCGCGGCCGACGTGCTGCCGGTCATTCCCGAGCAGGGCTCCGTCGGCGCTTCCGGAGATCTCGCGCCGCTGGCTCATCTCGCGCTTGCGCTCGCGGGTGAGGGGAAGGCGCGCTGGAAACGGCGCACCGTCGCTGCTTCCCGGGCGCTGGCCGCGGCTCGCCTCTCGCCGGTGACGCTCGGCGCGAAAGAAGGGCTGGCATTGATCAACGGAGTTCAGGTCTCTGTCGCCGTCGGCGGCCTCGCGCTCGAGCGCGCCCTTTTTCTGGCGCGAGTCGCGGATGTCACCGGCGCGGCGTCGCTCGACGCGGCGCGCGGATCGGATGCCGCGTTCGACCCACGCGTCATCGCCGCAAGGCCGCATCCCGGCGCGGCGGCCTCGGCGGCGAACCTGCGAAGGCTGCTTGCGGGCAGCGCGATCCGCGAGTCGCACCGGGGTTGCGGGAAAGTACAGGACAACTACGCCCTGCGCTGCATCCCGCAGGTTCATGGAGCGGCCCGCGACGCCTTCGACCACGCACGAGTCGTGCTCGAAACCGAGATGAACAGCGCGACCGACAACCCGCTCGTCTTTGCGAAGAGGGGAGACATCGTCTCCGGCGGCAACTTCCACGGAGCGCCCGTCGGTCTGGTACTCGATTACGCCGCGATCGCCGCGGCGGACCTCGCCTCGATCTCGGAGCGGCGGATCGAAAAGCTCCTGAACCCGGCCCTCTCCGATCTGCCCGCGTTTCTCATCGAGGAGGGGGGGCTCCATTCCGGATTGATGATGGCGCA
>JBKPDV010000034.1:0-16463 GCA_046728075.1 Acidobacteriota bacterium
ACCGTCGTGCGCAACTATCTCGACTGGCTGCTGTCGATCCCGTGGAACAAGAAGTCCAAGGTCAAGAAGGATCTGGAATCCGCGCAGGCCGTGCTGGATGCCGACCACTATGGGCTCGAGAAGGTCAAGGACCGCATTGTCGAGTACCTGGCGGTGCAGACCCGCGCCAACAAGCTGACCGGACCGATCCTGTGCCTGGTCGGGCCTCCCGGCGTCGGCAAGACCTCGCTCGGCAAGTCGATCGCGAAGGCGACGGGGCGCGAATTCGTGCGCGTCTCGCTCGGCGGCGTGCGCGACGAGGCCGAGATCCGCGGTCACCGCCGCACCTATATCGGCTCGATGCCCGGCAAGATCATCCAGTCGATGCGCAAGGCCAAGACCTCGAATCCGCTGTTCCTGCTGGACGAGATCGACAAGATGGGCGCCGATTTCCGCGGCGATCCGTCGTCGGCTTTGCTTGAGGTCCTGGACCCCGAGCAGAACTCGACCTTCAACGACCCCTATCTCGAGGTCGACTACGACCTGTCCAACGTGATGTTCATCACCACCGCGAACACACTGAATATTCCGGGACCGCTGATGGACCGCATGGAGATCATCAGGATCGCGGGCTACACCGAGAACGAGAAGGTCGAGATCGCGCGCAAGCACCTGATCCCGAACGCGCTCTCCAAGCACGGTCTGGATTCCAAGGAATGGTCGATCGACGACGACGCGTTGCTTTTGGTCATCCGCCGCTACACCCGCGAGGCGGGCGTGCGCAACCTGGAGCGTGAGCTGTCGACACTCGCCCGCAAGGCGGTGAAGGAGCTGATGATCTCCAAGAAGAAGTCGGTCAAGGTCACCGAGAAGACCCTGGAGGACTTCCTCGGCGTGCCGAAGTATCGCTTCGGCGAGATCGAGAGCGACGATCAGGTCGGCATCGTCACCGGGCTGGCCTGGACCGATGTTGGCGGCGAGCTGCTCACCATCGAAGGCGTCATGATGCCCGGCAAGGGCAAGATGACGGTCACGGGCAATCTGCGCGACGTGATGAAGGAATCGATCTCGGCGGCGGCCTCCTATGTCCGCTCGCGCGCGATCGTCTATGGCGTCGAGCCGCCGCTGTTCGACCGGCGCGACATCCACGTCCACGTGCCGGAAGGGGCGACCCCGAAGGACGGACCGTCGGCGGGCGTTGCGATGGCGACGGCGATCATCTCTGTCATGACCGGGATTCCGGTTCGCCACGACGTCGCCATGACCGGCGAGATCACGCTGCGCGGACGCGTGCTGCCGATCGGCGGGTTGAAGGAGAAGCTGCTCGCCGCAGCCCGCGGCGGCATCAAGACGGTACTGATTCCCGAGGACAACGCCAAGGATCTCACGGAGATTTCCGATGCGATCAAGGGCGGCATGGAGATCATCCCGGTGGCCCGGCTCGACGACGTCGTCTCGCGTGCCCTGGTGCGTAAGCCGGTGCCGATCGTCTGGGAAGAGGACACCAAGGTCGCGGTCAAGCCGGAGGCATCGGATGAAGCCGGCGGTGGCCTGACGGCGCACTGATCCCAAGCGAAAACGACAAAGCGGCGCCTTCGGGCGCCGTTTCCCTTTGAGGTCCCGTTTCTTTTCTTGGAGAAGCGCGATGCGTATCGATGGGCGATGCCATTGCGGCCTCGTGACCTACGAGGCCGATATCGATCCGGACCACGTCTCGATCTGCCACTGCACGGATTGCCAGTCGCTGACCGGATCGCCCTACCGGGTTACGGTGATCTGTTCCGGCGAGCAAATCAGGATCACGGGACGGCTTCCGAAAATCTACAGCAAGATCGGCGACAACGGCCGCCCGCGTCATCAGCACTTCTGCGCGGAATGCGGCTCGCCGCTGTTCACCAGCGGCGAGGGCGGTCCGGACGATTGGGGGATCCGCTGGGGCAGCATCCGGCAGCGCGGCGAGCTCAAGCCGACGCGGCAGATCTGGTGCCGCTCGGCGGTGCCCTGGATCAACGACCTGGCCGGATTGCCGGGACGGCCGGGGGATTGAGGCCCGGGGCAACCTTGCATCTGACCGTCGTCGGAGGTTAAACAGGCGCGCAAGGGCCTGGTCCCGGTTTTCCGGGCAGGTCGTGTGCGCGTAAGGGCGGTTAGCTCAGCTGGTTAGAGCATCTCGTTTACACCGAGAGGGTCGGGAGTTCGAATCTCTCACCGCCTACCACCGCCCCTTCCCACCATCTTCCCACGGCGTTTTTTATCGTCCGCCCGATGCCGCGATCGTCCGACGCTGCTGCGATGGCCAGCAGGCTCGTTAGGCCCGCCCGCCCGCAGCTCGTCGACGACCAGGTCGGCAACGATCAGGTCCCATTTTCTGGAGGGGCCCCTTTTTTCTGTGCATCTGGTCACATCTTTCGACTTTCACCCCGAGTATTCCCGATAACGGTAATACGCTTCCCCCTAGCTGTGGCAGTCGGGGCACTGTGCATTGCCGAAATCGACGCCGCCAAGACAATTTGGTTTTCGTGCGCGCCTGAGCCGACGTATTCTTGTGGCTGCTGGGCTGGGGGTTTGATGATGCCGATAAAGGTCGAAGAGAAATCTTCTCGCGCGATTGCGGAGGAGGCCTTCCACGTGAAGCTTGGCCCGTGGCCGGCTTTCCCGCCGAGCCCGGCGGAGACCGGGCAGGGCAAGCCGGCGACAAGGTAGGACCGGTCCTGGCTTTGTTGCCGAGGCTCATGGTGCGAGCGATCGCCCATGGCGGTGGCAGCGGGAAAGCGATCAGCTCTGTGCACAAATGAAACTTATGGCCGCCCTTGTTCGGCCTCGTTTCCCGACCAGCTTGCCGCCCGTTCTGTTGACTGGGGGCGCGCGAAAGGTGGTGCACCATGCGCGAAGAATTCTCCTCTAGCGGTTTCCTCGCGGTGACCGTGGCTGGATTTATTCTGCTTTTTTCCGGCTTGGTCGCTCTCGCAATTAACTAGTGCCCGCCTGTTCGTTCTGGGGAATCGACCGTGGGCTCAGAGTGTGCAGGTGGCCTCTGAAAACGAATCGGGCCGCCCGGCAAACCAGTGAAGCTGTCCCTTTTTGGAAAAGGAAAACCTCGGCATAGCTGTCGGGGTTTTGGAACGAGCCCGATGCGCGCGGGTTTCTTTCGGCGAAATCGCCACCGAGCGATCAAGCGATCTCACATTCGCATCAGCACAGGAACATCTGTCGGCGCGCCGCCGTTTTCCTCTTGTCGGAAGACCACAAGGGAAAATCATCATGCGACTTGCAACGATCGGATTGGCGACTGCGCTTGCACTGACAAGCACGTTCGCCCTTGCACAGGGCGGGGCTGGCGGTTCCGCGGGCGGCGGCTCGACCGCGGGCGGATCGACGGCGACCGGAGGCGCCACAGGTTCAGCCGCGGGCACGACTGGTTTGGGCACGACCAGTCCGTCAACGGGAACGACGACCGGAAGCGCGCCGAACAGCCTGGGCAACAACGCCGGCAGCGCCGCCGCCGGCGCCAACAGCACCCTCAATCCGTCGGGGAATAGCTACATCAATACGTCGCCGAGCGGATCGACCCTGGGGCCGAACGGTCCGAGCTCAGGCGTTGGACGCTGACTACGAAAACCCCCGGCTGAATACGAAAACCCCGCCGGAAGGCGGGGTTTTCGTCTGACGCGATGCGCGGTTGCCGCGCGGTGTGATTCATTCTCAAGCCATCCGGCCAAATCAGCCTCAGCCCAAATTGGCCCAAGCCAAGTTAAGCCAAGTTAACCCAGTCAGTTCAAGTCAGCTCGCCCAATCTCAGAACACGACGCCAATTCGCAGGCCGCGTCTCCAGGCAGCCCGGCAGCGCTTTCGGGTCGTCCCGTACAGGATCTCAAAGCGCTCAGGAAGCTCGATGTATTTTTCCAGTTGCAGGCACGCGCCGCCCGGGGAGTAGTCGACCAGCAGGCATTCGATCACGGGGGATTTCGGTCCCGACCCCAGGAATATCTTGGCGGTCTTGGAGATCCTGCCCTCGGGACGCATACGCACAAACAATCGCGATTCATTCATGACCAAATACTCTACGGCGGACCATTCTCGGCACCCGCAACGGCTTCATTTTTGCCTGCCTCGCCTTAAGGCGGGTTTATTTTGTCGATCAAATTTGATCGTTGCGCAGCACGCTGAATTTTCGCTTAAGACTTTATGACCTGAGACTTTATGACTCGGTTTTGCGCTGCAGCAGACCGCGACCCGACAGGACTGACATGGACACGCCTCTTGGCCACGATCGAAATGCCGACCAGATCGCCTATTGGAACGGGCCCGGAGGCCAGCGCTGGTCGGACCGGCACGCCGCGCAGGACATCCTCCTGGCGCCGGTCTCGCGGCTTCTGATCGACCGCGCCAGGGCGAGGCCCAGCGAGCGAATCCTCGATGTCGGCTGCGGTTGCGGGTCGACCTCCAACGCGTTGGCGCGTGAGGTCGCGCCGTCAGGCTTCGTGCTCGGCGTCGACATCTCCGCGCCCATGCTGGCCTTGGCGCGAGAGCTCGCGCAGAAGGGGCTGCCGCTCGATTTCGCGCTGGCGGACGCGACGGTCTACCCGTTCGAGCCGGAAAGCTTCGATCTCCTGGTGTCGCGCTTCGGCGTGATGTTTTTCGCCGAGCCCGCGGTCTCGTTTGCCCATATGCGGCGGGCATTGCGGCCGCAGGGGCGCGTGGTTTTCGCCTGCTGGCGCGAGCCGCGCGACAATCCATGGATGATGGCGCCACTACAGGCGGTCTACAAGCACGTTCCCAAATTGCCGCCGCAGCAACCCGACGACCCCGGGCCGTTCGCCTTCGCGTCGGAAGAGCGCGTGAACCGCATCCTGAGCGAGGCCGGATACAAGGAGATCGCGATGGAGCGTTGCGATCTCTCGCTCGATGTCGCGATCGGCGGCGGACTGGAGGCAGCAGTTCGGTCCGCGCTGGAGATCGGGCCTTCCAGCCGCGCGCTGGACGGGCAGCCGCCGGAGGTGCGGGCGGCCGCCGAGGAATCCATCCGCGACATGTTCGCGCCCCTGGTGCAGGGCGAGAGCGTGCCGTTGCCGGGCTCGATCTGGATCGTGACCGCGCGGGTGCGTTAGCCTTATTATTAGGCGGCCCGCTCCTCCCAGATCGTGGCGAGATGAACGATGGTCTGCACCGCTTTTTCCATGTCCTGCCGGCTCACCCATTCCAGGCGCGAGTGGAAGGCGTGCTCACCGGCAAAGATGTTGGGGCAGGGCAGCCCCATGAACGACAGCCGCGAGCCGTCGGTGCCGCCGCGGATCGAACTTCGCACCGGTGTGAGCCCGGCGCGGCGGATCGCCTCGATCGCGTAATCGACGGTCTCGGGGTGACGGTCGATCACCTCTTTCATGTTGCGGTACTGCTCCTTGATCTCCATGCGCCAGGTGGAGCGCGGATAGTCCTTCATCACATCCTTGACGATGCGCTCCAGCAGCGCCTCCTTCTGCTTCAGGCCGGCTTCGGTGAAATCGCGCACGATGAAGCCCAGCGTCGCCTGTTCCAGCGCGCCGGAAATCCCGATCGGATGCAGAAAGCCCTCGCGGCCTTCGGTGGTTTCCGGCGAGCAGGTGTCCTTGGGCAGGCGGTCGACGATGGCGGCCGCGATCTTGATCGCATGCTCCATCCGGCCCTTGGCAAAGCCCGGATGGGTGCTGACGCCTTCGATGATGATGGTGGCGCCATCGGCGGAAAAGGTCTCGTCCTCGATCGAGCCGGCGCTTTCGCCGTCCATCGTGTAGGCGAAATCGGCGCCGAGCTTCTTCAGGTCGACCATGTCGACGCCGCGGCCGATCTCCTCGTCCGGGGTGAACAGGATCTTGATCGTGCCGTGCTTCACTTGCGGGTTGTCGATCAGGAACTTCGCAGCGTCCATGATCTCGGCGACACCGGCCTTGTTGTCGGCCCCGAGCAGCGTGGTGCCGTCGGTGGTGATGATGTCGTTGCCGATCTGGTCCTCAAGCGCCGGATAGTCCGCAGGCCGGATCACCTGCGCGGGGTCGGCCGGCAGCACGATGTCGCCGCCGCGATAGTTCGCCACGATCTGCGGCTTGACGTTCGCGCCCGTGCAGTCGGGCGACGTGTCCATGTGCGAGCAGAAGCAGATTACCGGCACTTTCTTAAGGGTGGTGGCCGGAACGGTCGCATAGACATAGCCGTGCGCGTCGAGATGGGCGTCGGCGAGGCCCATATCCCTGAGCTCAGCAGCGAGCAGCCGGCCTAGATGCGTCTGCTTCTCGGTGGAGGGGCAGGTTGGGGACGACGAATCCGATTGGGTGTCGATGACGACATAGCGCAGGAAGCGCTCGGTTACGGTGTGGTTGAACGCTGAAGCAGAAATCACAGGCAAACCGCGGGGTTGGGGGATGAGGATGCGGCCGACCCTACAACAAAAAGCGCTACTTCGGGGCCGCGCGACGCGATGCCTTCGGCGCGCTTTTGGGCGAGTTCCCGATCCTCCAATTGCCGCAGCTCGGCGTTCGAGCGGCATGGCAGCGGGTCGGCTGCTTTTTCGCCCTGTTTGGCGCTCCCGTCGTTAACAATGGTCGGGGAATGAGGACGCAGCAGCCCTTAGACGATTCGGGGAAGCCCGGGCCACGCGGCTCGGCCTGCAGATAGGCCGTCCAGATGAGCCATTCTTGCAGCGGGATCGCAAAAGGCTCCGGTAAACAAGGGGATCGGCAATATCCTTGACTTGGAAAGGTCGCCCCTTTAAGTCCCACCTCTCCGCGGCCTTTCACGCGCACGCGGGAGTAGCTCAGTTGGTTAGAGCGCCGGCCTGTCACGCCGGAGGTCGCGGGTTCGAGCCCCGTCTCTCGCGCCATCATTTCAAGCACTTAGCAGGGACACTTGGTTCGGCGTCGTCGAGCTTTCACCCCTTGGGTTCCGGGGCTTCTCCGGGTGCTTCTGGCGCCGCGATCAACGATGAAGGAGTTCGGAGAATGAGCAGGCTCGAACATCCCCGTCCAGAAGGCCTTTTCGAGAACCCGGCATTCTCGCAGGTGGTCGTGGCCGTGGGTACGCGCACGATCTACACGGCCGGCCAGGTCTCCATTGACGCGGACGGGAAGCTGGTTGGTCCCGGCGACCTTGCGGCGCAGACGGCGCAGGTGATGCGAAATGTCGGCTTGGCGCTTGCCGCCGCCGGCGCGAGCTTCGCCGACGTCGTCAAGATCACCACCTATGTCGTGAACTACAAGCCGGAGCACCGCGCCGTTGTTGGCAAAGCGCGGGCGCCATTTTTCGCCGGCGGGACACCGCCGGCAAGCACCCTCGTCGGTGTCGCCGCGCTCGCGCTTCCGGAGTGGCTGGTCGAGATCGAGGCCATAGCCGTGGTCGACTGACGCTTGTTTCAAGGCGTCGCGCAACGAAAAGGCCGCCCGTGGGCGGCCGTCTTGCCTTAAAATCCAAAGAAACCTCAGCGGACGACCATCGTGTCCGAGCTTGTCACCACCACCGGCTTGTCGGCCTTGATGACATGGGCCGTGGCTGTCTGGCTGTAATCCACGTTGCTGCGAGCTGCGATACCGAACGCCGCCACCGTGACGCCCGCCACCAACGCCACAATCACGATCTTCAAATGGGTCGCACGATCGGCTGAATGAAATGAATGGTTCATGTGAGCCTCCAGGGCGCCTAACGACGCCGCTTATTGGTTACAAGAACTACCCCCGCTTTGTTTCAGGCCGGTTTCGTGGGTTCCCCGAAATGGCTTCGTTGGCCGATTTCGCGGGTCGGTTGCAGGAGCGGGTGTGGCCGCAGGTATCGCGCGGCGGTTTCGAGGCGCGACCTTGCGGAGACAGTCGCGTCAGGCGAAACTGCTTCCGAACGCCGAAAGCGCCGCTGGGAGGTAAAAGCAGTGAAAAAGACCCGCAGGGTCTGCTTTGGGTCGGTCTCGGCCGCCTGGGCGACCGCGCTCCTCGGCAACCCGGCCCAAGCCGCCGCCGAATTCGACTTCAGGCTGGGCGTCAATACGCCCGATGGCCATCCGCTGACGCTTCGCCCGTCAGCGCGGCGTTTCTGGACCCGGAGCGAGGGTGAAGTCCTCGGCAAGTGAGGATGAGACCCAAGGCACCTGTTCGCCATGCGTTGCGGCACTGATGGCGAGGCGGGTCCGGTTGAGGGCTTCTTCGGCGGTCAGATTCGGTATTCCGACGTTCTTGAGCAGTTCCGTAACGAACACGCTGTGATCGCCGCTGCTGTACTCGCTTTGCACTGAGCTTAGCGCCACCGAATACATGACCAGCGTTCCTGTCGGCGCGTTCACGGGTGCGAGGCCCGCCCAAAAATTCCGGAAGCGGCGTTCGATGGGATTTCGTCGCGCGCCGTCGAGCAGTGCAATCTTCAGGCTCGCACCTCGCTGATTAATCTCCCAAAGTATCGACTCCAGGCCAATCCCGTAGCGTGCAACGTCAGTATCTTTCGAGATCTGTGCGTCAACCGGTATAAGATAGCTCTGTCGGTCGGCTTGAATTGCGTAGCCGCTGAAGAAGAAGAGCACGACTGAATCGGGTTTGATGCGGGCATAAAATTGTTCGAGCATTCGTTTCGTCTGGTCAACCGTCAGATTCTCGCCCGTCACCACGGCGAAACCAGCACGGCTCAGTCCGGAAGCCATGAGACGGGCATCCGCGACCGGCGTTTTCAATGTCTCGACATCGGGATATTTTGCATTTCCGATCACAATGGCAATTCTATCGCTGCTAGCGATTGCCGGGCTCGGCTGCCCGCTTGATGCTGTGTGGGGAGACGGACTCGGAGTGATCGTTGCCGCCGCAGTTGCTGTTGGCGTCGGTCGCGGTGCGGCCGAAAGCGGATCAGGTTGCTTTACCGCTGGCGGGTTGGCAGTCGCCGTTGCTGATGCAACAGGACGAATCACGGTCTGATCATGATCGGTCGTGCGCCAGATCACAAAGCCGGTCAGGGAACCCAGTAGCGCCATTCCAGCCACCGCGCCGACGACGAAGGGCCAAGCCCTTCGGCTTGGCACGATATCGCCCACGGCCTGAATAACGGCGTCGCTGTCGGCGGAAAAACGGCTATGGCGCAGTTCCAGGGAATGCCGATGGGGAAGTGATTTCAGCTCTTCGGGAAGTTCGTCCTCGGACGGCATCGCCGTGCCGTTGACGAGCAAAGGAATGACCGGGATTTCCCTTTTGAGGGCCGCAGCCAGCTCGACTCGGACGTAGTCCCGTGGCTTGTCAATCTTGCGCCGCCCCTTGTCGTCCACCGCATTCAACCATCCCGGTCCAATGATGGCGAGTACCACGTCGCACTTCGATATCTGCTCATCGATCTGTTTGACGAAGTTTAGTCCCGGTTTCATGGCGTCGACATCCATGAACATCTCGCGCCGAGAGTAATTCGTGGCGAGGCGGTCAAACAGACGCCCCGCAACGCCTGGCGCATCTTCGCGTCGGTAATTTATGAATATTCCCGTCATGGGTACAATCAGCCCTCGTATGGGCAATATGAATGTCTCGAATGATATCACTCTCTGCGGCCTATGGTAGCGAGATTGGCGTACTAACACTCAAGGCTGGGTGAGTGCCGAAAGCGGCAACGGCCGGCGATCCTCACCTTCAGATTTGTCCAAGCCTCAAGCGCCAAGTCTGGCCGTAACCGGAAAAGCATAGAAGTGAAGCTGAGTTAGGCTCGACGTCCAGCGGTGTAACTGCACCGCTTAGCTGGCATCTAAATGAGCGTTTATGTCGCCTGCCCAATATCGGCGCGGATGAAGCGCGCTGCCCAGACGAACAATAGCGCGCCGAGCATGGTGGTGACCGCGGCCGACAGCAGCGAGTAGCGCACAGCGTCCGCGCCGTAATCGCTTTTCAAGGCGTCGTTGAGCATGCCGACCGCGAGCGGGCCGATGCCCTGGCCGAAGCAGGTCGCGGTCAAGAGGATGAAGGCGGAGGCGAGCGCCCGCATGCTCGGCCGCGCCACCGTCTGCGCGATGGCGAAGATCGGCCCAAGGTGAAAGCCGACCAGAAACGAGGTCAACGCCAGTGCCGCGACCATGGTCGCGAAATCTGATGTCAGCATGCACACGGCAAACACCGGCCCGGCGAGGCCCGACATGATGGCCGGGGCCCACAATTTCCAGCGGTCGTCGCGGCGGCTGATCTTCGCCACCACGAGGCCGCCGAAGAGCGTGCCGGCAATCCCGCATAGTCCCTTGAAGGTGCCGGCATAGGTGCCGATCTCGGCGCTGCTCAAGTGATGCACGCGCGCCAGGAATGGCGGGATCCATGCGGCGGTGGCGTAGTTCGTGTAGGTCGTCAGGCAGAAGCCGGCGAGCACGATGACGAAGCTCGGCTGGGTCGCGAGAAAGCCGAGAGTCGGCCCGAGCGGTTCGGGGACAAAGCTCTCTGCCATGGCGCCACGCTTCGGCTCGTTGACCGTCAGCCACAGGATCGCGGCCAGCGCGATGCCCGGCAGCCCCGCCGACATGAACGCCATCCGCCAGCCATAGTGCTGGTTGACCCAGCCGCCGACGAAATAGCCCAAGAATACGCCGAGATAGGTGCCGATGGCGTAGATCCCGAGCGCGCGGGGCCGCTCGTTCTTATCGAAGAGATCGGCGACCAGGGATTGCGAGGCCGGCGTGCCGGCAGACTCGCCGATGCCAACGCCGATCCTGGCGAGCGCCAGCGTCGTCACGCTTCCTGCCATGCCGCAGAGAAACGTCATCGCGCTCCAGAACGCAAAGGCGATGGCGACGATGTTGCGCCGGTTGAGGCGGTCGGCGATGCGGGCAATCGGGATGCCGAGCAGCGAATAGAACAACACGAAGCCGAAGCCCGCGAGCAGGCCCATCGTGGTGTCGGAGAGGGTGAACTCCTTCTTGATCGGCTCGATCAGGACATTGAAGATCGTACGGTCGAGAAAGTTGAGCGCGTAGACGACGGTCAATATCCCGAGCACGTAGTAGCGCCGGGCCGACGGTGCCGCCGCTTGCGCGCCCGCCTGCGGCGCGAGATCGACCATGGTTCCCCCTGATTTTGTTTTCGAGGATGCGAGGCGGCCTCATGCCTTGCGAATGAAATTCCCCGCTTCGAATTCGATGGGCCCCGTGTTTTCGTCAAAGGCGACGCCGATCGGATCGCGGCCGGCGGCGAGCGCCTCGAGCTGGTCGCTCAGCATGCGGCGGATCATCAGGATGCCGCGGTCGCTCTGGCCGAAATGCTCTTCGGAGTGGATGGTGACCGCGCCCTGGCCGACCTGCGCCTCGTAATCGCCAGGGAATTGCTGGTGCTCCCGCTCGGTCATGCCCCACCAGAATTTTCCGTTGAATTTTGAGCGCATGCGCCCGATATCGCCCGACGTCCTGACGCGGCCGGCGACATAGATGCGGAATGAGACGTCGTCGATCGGCAGCGTCCAGCCGATCGATTCGACGCGCGCGAATTGCGCCACGCGCGGGTTCGGTACCACGCGAAGGGTGGGCAGGACAGCCTCCGTGACGCGATAGAACGCCTTGCCATCGTCCTTGCCGTCGTCCTGTCTGCGGACCGAACGCACGATGACGCCGCGCGGCGACATTTCGAAGGTCACTTCGGGCATTGTGGCCATCATGTCGGTGAACTGGGGGCCGCTGAAGGAGCCGTGCAGGACCGGCACGTGATAGGGATCGACCACGTTCTCGAAATGCTGCAGCCAGTTGCAGGGAATGATCGCTGGGCCCCCGCCGCCGATCGACGAATCGTCCGCCTCGACGAACTCGCCGTCGTCCATCGTCTCCAGGCAGGCGTAGCGCGGCAGCACCGGCCGTTTCTCGGCCGGCCCCAGATAGGCGAAGATCAACCCGTAGCGCTCCTGCACGGGATACCAGGGCTGGCGCACCTTGTCCTTGAACAGTCCGCCGTCGGGCTCGCAGGGCTGCTCAAGACAGCGACCCTCGCTGTCGAATTTCCAGCCGTGATAGCAGCAGCGGATGCCGTCGCCCTCGACCTTGCCGTAGTATAGGGTGGTGCCGCGGTGGCAGCATCGCGCGTGGAGCAGGCCGGCACGCCCGCTTCTGTCGCGGAACAGGACAAGGTCTTCGCCGAGGACGCGCACTTTCCTGGGGATATCGCAGGCATCGGAGACGAGCCCGACCGGGTGCCAGTAGCGGCGCAGCAGTTCGCCCATCGCCGTGCCGCGGCCGACCAAGGTCAATTCGGTCCGCGTCGCGGGCGGCCTTAGCGCATAGGCGGTCCCGAGATCGCGATCCCGCTGGGTCATGGTCATCGCCGTTTTCCTCCCGGATCGATGTTTTATTTGTTGATCTCAAGAGAACGGAGATCGATGACAATGTCAACGATCTTCGGCTTGGCAAGGGCGGGCTTTGTTGGCAGAGATCTTTATTGTCAGAGGTCTTGGATGAACCGGGTATTGAAGAAAGCCGAACCCGCGCAGGCGCCGGCCGCCCCGGACGGCGAACTGGCGCCGATCACGGCAATGATGTCGTCGCGGCTGATGGTGCTCGCCAATCTGCTGCGAAGGGGCGCGATCCTGCGCTACAAGCGCATGGTCGGGCTCTCGTCGGTAGAATTTGGCCTCGTGGCCTCGCTCGGCCGCCGGCCGCCGATGAGCGTGGCGCGGCTCGCGGAGGCCGTCGGTATGGACAAGGGGCAGATCAGCCGGGCGCTGGCCGGGCTGGTGTCGCGCAAGCTGGTGTCCAAGACGGTCAATCCCAGCGACAGCCGGGAGGTGTTGGTCTCGCTGACCCGCACCGGGCTCGCCGCGCATGACGCGATTGTGGCGGGCGGGCTGGAGCGTAATCGGCATTTGCTGGAACAGATGGATCGGGACGAGGTGGCGACGCTGCTCAGCCAGATCGATCGTCTGACCCGCAAGGCCGAACAGATGCTCGCGGCGGAACGAGAACTCGGCTGACCGCAAGGTGATCGGCAGGCTATTCAGCAAATAAGGCTGTTCGGTAAGCAAGGCTGCTCGGCGAAAAATGCGCCCCGGCCGATGCCGGATCGGCACAGCCTTTGGGTTTTCCCGCGCCGTGAACGGCGTCAAAATAGGTTGTCTTGCGCCCCCTGTTGCGCTGCGCTAAGCCAACGAATAATTCCAAATCGACGAATCCGCGGGCCCCGTCCGAACAACCGCGGGAAAAGGTAACGCCGATGACCGGCATCCTGCAGAACTATCTTCCCCTTGTGGTATTTGTCGCCGTGGCGGCCGTGATTGGGCTGGTTTTGTTGATCGCGCCGTTCCTGGTCGCGTTCCAGCAGCCCGATCCGGAAAAGCTGTCGGCGTATGAGTGCGGCTTCAACGCCTTCGACGACGCCCGCATGAAGTTCGACGTCCGCTTCTATCTGGTTGCCATCCTGTTCATCATCTTCGACCTCGAAGTGGCGTTCCTGTTCCCCTGGGCGGTGGCGTTCGGCAAGCTCGGCGCCACGGGATTCTGGTCGATGGTGGTGTTCCTGGCCGTGCTGACGATCGGCTTTGCCTATGAATGGAAGAAAGGCGCGCTCGAATGGGATTGAACCCCACCCCCGCGAGGCCGGGAACGGGAGCGCTGATCGCCCCCGCCGCGACCGGGATTCTCGATCCCGCGACCGGCAGGCCAGTCGGTGCGAACGATCCGTACTTCCTCGAGGTCAATCACGAGCTGTCGGACAAGGGCTTCTTCGTCGCCGCCGCCGATGACCTGATCACCTGGGCGCGCACCGGCTCGCTGATGTGGATGACGTTCGGTCTGGCCTGCTGCGCGGTCGAGATGATGCAGGTGTCGATGCCGCGCTATGACGTCGAGCGCTTCGGATTTGCGCCACGTGCCTCGCCGCGGCAGTCCGACGTGATGATCGTGGCCGGCACCCTGACCAACAAGATGGCGCCGGCGCTGCGCAAGGTCTACGACCAGATGCCCGAGCCGCGCTATGTGATCTCGATGGGCTCCTGCGCCAATGGTGGCGGCTACTACCACTACTCCTATTCGGTGGTGCGCGGCTGCGACCGCATCGTGCCCATCGATGTCTATGTGCCAGGCTGCCCGCCGACGGCGGAAGCCCTGCTTTACGGCGTGCTGCTGCTGCAGAAGAAGATCCGCCGTACCGGCACGATCGAACGCTGAAGGTTTTCAAGTGATGGATGACGGCAAGCTCGACGCATTGGGGCAGACGATCGTGGGCGCGCTGCCGGGCGCGGCGATCAGCCATGCCGTGGCCTTCAACCAGCTCAACGTGACCGTCGATGCGCGCAAGATCGTCGATGTCGTCAAATATCTGCGCGACGATCCGTCCTGCCGCTTCGTCAATATCACCGACATCACCGCGGTCGATTATCCCGGGCGCGAGAAGCGCTTCGATGTGGTCTATCATCTGCTATCGCCGACCTTGAATGCGCGCATCCGCCTGCGCGCCGAGGCCGACGAGACGACGCAGGTGCCCTCGCTGATCGACGTCTTTCCCGGCGCCGACTGGTTCGAGCGCGAGACCTACGACCTCTATGGCGTGATCTTCACCGGCCATCCCGACATGCGCCGGCTCCTGACCGACTACGGCTTCGAAGGCCATCCGCTGCGCAAGGATTTCCCGCTGACCGGCTTCGTCGAGGTGCGCTACGACGACCAGGAGAAGCGGGTGCTCTACGAGCCCGTCCGGCTCAACCAGGAATTCCGCAAGTTCGATTTTCTCTCGCCGTGGGAAGGCGCGGACTATCCGGTGCTGCCCGGCGACGAGAAGGCGGGACCGAAGGTCTGACCATGAACGAGCAGAATCTCCGCAATTTTACGATCAACTTTGGTCCCCAACACCCGGCCGCGCACGGCGTGCTGCGCCTCGTACTGGAATTGGATGGCGAGGTCGTCGCGCGCGTCGATCCGCATATCGGGCTTCTGCATCGTGGCACCGAAAAGCTGATCGAGCAGAAGACCTATCTGCAGGCGATCCCCTATTTCGACCGGCTCGACTATGTCGCGCCGATGAACCAGGAGCATGCGTTCTGCCTCGCCGCTGAAAAGCTGCTCGGAATCCAGGTGCCACGCCGCGGCCAGTTGATCCGGGTGCTCTATTGCGAGATCGGCCGGCTGTTGTCGCATCTCCTCAACGTCACCACGCAGGCGATGGACGTCGGCGCGCTGACCCCGCCATTGTGGGGCTTCGAAGAGCGCGAAAAGCTGATGGTGTTTTATGAGCGTGCCTCCGGCTCGCGCATGCACGCGGCCTATTTCCGGATCGGCGGCGTGCACCAGGACCTGCCGCCAAAGCTGATCGACGACATCGAGGCGTTCTGCGATCCCTTCCTGAAAGTGGTCGATGACCTCGATCGCCTGCTCACGGGCAACCGTATCTTCAAGCAGCGCAATGTCGACATCGGCGTGGTGACGCTGAAGCAGGCCTGGGAGTGGGGTTTTTCCGGCGTGATGGTGCGCGGCTCCGGCGCGGCGTGGGACCTGCGCAAGGCGCAGCCCTATGAATGCTATGCCGAAATGGACTTCGATGTTCCGATCGGCAAGAACGGCGACTGTTACGACCGCTATCTGATCCGCATGGAAGAAATGCGCCAGTCGGTGCGCATCATGAGACAGTGCATCGCGAAGCTCCGCGCTCCAGACGGGCAGGGACCGGTGGCGATCCAGGACAGCAAGATATTTCCGCCACGACGCGCCGAGATGAAGCGCTCTATGGAAGCGCTGATCCATCACTTCAAACTCTACACAGAAGGCTTTCGCGTGCCTGCCGGGGAGGTCTATGCGGCGGTGGAAGCCCCCAAGGGCGAGTTCGGCGTCTATCTGGTCTCCGACGGCACGAACCAACCCTATAAATGCAAGATCCGCGCGCCCTCGTTTGCGCATCTGCAGGCGATGGATTTTCTGAGCCGCGGCCACTTATTGGCCGACGTCTCGGCAATCCTCGGTTCGCTAGATATCGTGTTTGGGGAGATCGATCGATAACGCCGCCAATAGGAGGTCGCAAATGCCGCAGGCTGAGGTTCAATTGGATGATCGTGTCTAGAACTCGCGCCTTCGGCATTATCGTCATCCTTGCGCAGAGCGAATTCAATCTCGTCGGCAACCCTCTGTACGGCGTCGCCCTCAAACGCCATACCGTCTCGGAGCCTTAGGCGCTTGAGGCGTACCGTTGGCGCTAAACGCGCGAGAGCCGCCGGGATGTCCCCAGCGGCTCGCGCGTTGCGTAGCGATGTGGTGCGACGCGCAGCGTCGCGTGGTGGAACGTTGCGATGCGCCGAAGCGCGCCGCGTTGCCTACCGTGATGTCGATAAGTCCTACGCGTCCCATCGACTAAGCTAACATGGCTGGTCGCGAGGCGACTTCAAGACAGCGCTGCTGTCGTAGTCGCCATCTCCTTCGATCGCACCGAAAAAACCGCGACTGCTGGAACGGGGTATAACAAAACCTGTAACGGTCGGCTTTGGCGCTGATGACCACGATGCTTGCACCTGTCTCTTATACACATCTCCGAGCCCACGAGACGAGCTTGCCGATCTCGTATGCC
>JBKPDV010000035.1:0-11654 GCA_046728075.1 Acidobacteriota bacterium
TCCATCGGCGCCGTTGAAGAAACCTGCGACGATGGCGTCTCTCCTTTCGAGCTTCGCCATCGCGAGACCCGTGAAGTCCGATTGATACAGAGCCGTCTCATGCGACATCGCAGTGGGGTGGACGGAGAGAAAGACCAGAGACGCTCGGTGCTTCCCGCCGCGGTGAACCTCGAGCACCGTGAGGCTCTCGTCCACCGCCCGGTAGCGCGGGCAGTGGACGGCGAAAGGTTCCGGGCAGTCTCCGGCGGGAGGAGCCGGGGGCCCCGCGCGGATCACCTCCTCGCGGTCCGCATTGAGCAGGAAAGGCTCCGGGGAGCGGTTTCGAAGAAGGCCCGACGCCTTCCCCCGCTTCAGCAGCAGGCGGGTCTCCGTCTCCGGCGCAGTCCGGTGCGCGTCCCCCGCCGCCATCTCGACGGCCTTGGCGATTTGAGCCGCAAGCCAATGGAAGAGCACCTCGTCGTAGCCGGCCTCAGGCGAACCGTGATCGTTGTAGGCCTTGTAGGAGAAGAAATTTCCGGGCCCATGATGAACGTGTGTCGCGGCGACGATCAGGTTTTCCGGCGATAGATTCAAGCTCGAGCCGTCCTGCGAGCATTTTGAGAGCAGCGATCCGACCCGGGCATGTAACCCGCTCGGTATCGCATTGAGATCACAGGAAACAAATGCGACGCTCTGTCCCGAGGCGTCGCGAAAGAAAAAGGCGCGGGCATAGAGCCGCGTCCAATAACCGCGGCCGAACTTGGCCGTGATGCTGCTGCCTCCCATTGGAAACCCGGGCGGAGGAGTGATGTCGATCAAGCCGGCTCCCGCCTTCAACCTCCCGGTCGCCTTGGGCGGCGAGACGTCATATGCCTCGACCTTCATGAGCGGCCTGCAGAGAAGTCGAACGCGGTGGATCCAGTTCTCGATATCGAGCAAGCAATCCAGTAGGCCCTCACGAGCCCGCCGAATTCGACTCACTCCTCCTCCCCGAACCTTCCCGGCGCCAGCATATCCGCGAACCCCGACGGC
Source organism: Acidobacteriota bacterium (assembly GCA_046728075.1). Lineage (GTDB taxonomy): Bacteria > Acidobacteriota > Thermoanaerobaculia > UBA5066 > Gp7-AA6 > JBKPDV01. The sequence goes on from JBKPDV010000035.1 coordinate 1,012, forward strand.
TTCTCGATCTTCTCTGTCTGCATCCAGGCATCGGCCGACTCCACGAGACCTTTTCCTTTCGCATCGCCCAGGACCGTTCCCAGGCGGCGCCGAGCGACGGCCGCGTAGAGATCCATGTCGGCGATCGCGAAGATGCAGGCCGCGAAGCCGAGCCGGGAGGCAGCCTCCGCGCGGTCGCCCCGGCGCAACGCGATGCTCGCCCGCACGAGCGCGGCGAGGGCGTCCGCCCAGTGCACGCATTCTCGCTCGATGCGCCGGGCGATCCCCTCCGCTTCGCGCAGAAGAGAATCGGCCTCGGAGCCTTCCCGTCTCGCCGCCTGCGCGATGAGGCTGCGGGCGCTCAAGTGCAGCCACTCGATTCGGAGATGGTGGACCCGCAGAAGCCGCGATCGTTCGAGCGCGGGCTTCCGCTCGCGCAGAACCTGGCCGGCCAGGCTCGCATCGCCGGCATAGAGGGCGGTCTCCGCGTCCGCCACCAGCGCGTAGTAGTGCTGCATGTAGAAGGCCTTCGTCGACCAGCGCGCGATCGCATCGTTGAGCTCGCTGCGGGCCCGCTCCGGTTTGTCCGCCGCGAGCCAGACGACGTAGCTGTGGCGGGCGCGCAGGCTCGTCTCGGCAAAGAGGTCGTCCCGATCCCGCGCGTCACGAATCAAAGCCGGAAGGCGCGAGGAGATCTCCGCAATTCGACCCATGTAGAAGAGCGCTCGCAGGGAGTAGATGTGGATCGTGTCGATCTCCCAGGCGACACCGGTGCAGTGCTCGCGAAGGATGATCTCCCCTTTTTGCGCGAGATCCCACGCGGATTTCCAGCGTCCCTCCGCATAGGCAGTGATCCCCACGGCCAGCTGCATGACGCCGATCGCCTGCGGATGACCGACCCGGGTCGCCAGATTCGTCGCCATTTCGACCAGCGCAGCGGTGCGCTTGGCATTGGGAGGACCACCCGTGGAGGAGTAACCGGCTTCGTTCGAGACAGCGCGCGCGATCCGATATGGCTCGCCGGCTTTGAGAGCCAGGAGAAGGTGTCTTCCCTGAAAGTCCCGGCCGCGAAGAGTGTCGATCATCGAAAGGCCTCGGGACAAGGACCAGCAGGTGTCGATGCGGATCAGCTTCTCGGGGGCGATCTGGGCGACATCCCGCTCCCGGAAATTCAGGCCGCGAATTCGAACCTGGATGCGGTGAAAGAGAAAGGAAAGAAGCGAGCCGAGAGTGCTTTCGGGGTATCGAAAACCGACCTTACGCAAGACATCCCGAAGCACGGGCAATCCCATGTCGATGTGCCCGCTCTGGAGGAGTTGTTCGGCGGCCCGCCGCTGGAGCTCGAGCGCCTCCGCGGTTCGCGCGCCTCGCGATGCGTTCAGGTAGGAGCCTGCGGCGTCGGCTCCGCGGCCGGCGTTGGCAAGAGCGTCGCCGAGCTTGACCTGGAGGATCCGCCGCATCTCCGCCTCAGCTCCCGAGGAAAGCTCCAGAGCCATCGAGTAGAGCCGCGCCGCCCGATCGAAGGCCAGGGTCTCGGAGGCGCGGTCCGCGGCGGCTCCCGCGTATTCCGCCGCGCGTTCGAGCTCTCCCGCCTCTTTCAGATGCTGCGCGAGAGCCTCGGCGTCGGCGTGGCCGCTTGCCTCGAGGGCGAGCGCGAGGCGGCGGTGATGCGTCTTTCGGGTTTCCGGATCCAGACCGGCGGCGACTGCCTCCCGGATGCGATCGTGATACGGCTCGATTTCCTGCCGCATCTGGGTCTCTCGCGTGCGTACGAGGTGACCGACCCGGAGGATCTCGAGCGTGCCCTCTCTCGTTTCGAGGTCCGCGGCCTCCTTCGCGACGGCGAACTCCACCGGCCCCCCCGCAACGGAGAGGACCTCGACTAACCGGCGCGCATCCTCCGGCAGCCGGGCGACACGCAGCCGGATGATCTGCTCGAGGCGTGGCGCCGGCCCGGGACCGCCGCTCGAAACGCCGGCAGGCACCCCTTCTGTTTCGACCTCGACAGACCGCGCGAGCTCCGAGAGGAAGAACGGGTTCCCGCCGGATTCGCGGGCGATCGACTCCACGATGGGGTCCCATCCGACTGGCGATTTCAAGAGCACCTGCGCCAGATCTCGAGTCTCGAGAGGGTCGAGACGCTCGACAATGACTTCCCGCGAGTCGGTCGTTCCGGCAATCGCGGGCAGAAGCCGCGAAAGGAGCAGGCTCGTCAGCGCCTCCTCCGTCCGGTATGCCAGGATCAGAAGAATCGCCGGTGCGTCGGGCGGACGCATCAGCTCTTCCAGGAGAGCCGCGCTATCGGCGTCTCCCCAGTGGAGATCGTCGATGAAGAGAACGAGCAGCGCCTCTTCGGCAAAGCGACCCATCAGCTCGCGCAGCGCGGCGAAGGCGCGACGCCGCAGCTCCTGAGCGTCGCGTATCTCGAGCACCCGTCGCCTCGCCCCCGCCACGGCTTCCACACGGCGCAGGACCGGGAAGAGTCGGGTCAGGGCGAGAACGTCGCGGGGCATCAACGCCTCGGCGCGCGTGGATGGAAGGCCTTTCAGATAGTGGCTCAGGGAGTCCATGAGGCTGTCGAGAGCTTTATAGGGGACGGACTCGCGCTCGAAACAGCGTCCCGCGAGCACGACGGCTTCGTCCCGAGTCTTCAGGGAGTCGAGGAAACGGCGAACGAGCGCGGTCTTGCCCATTCCCGAGCCGCCGTGCACGAAGAGCGTCACCGCGCGCCCTTCCGCAGTCACCACTTCGAGGGCGTCCTCGAGCAGGGTCAGTTGCTGACGCCGGCCCACGAACGGGAGACCGCGCGACTCGGAGCTTGCCGCTTTCGCGCCTTTGGGTTGCGCCGGATCGCCTCCCACTTGAACCAGGATCTCGTGGCCTGTCGGGCGGCGGCTCGGGTCGCGCCGGAGAAGGCCGACGCAGAGCCGGTCGAGATCGTCGGGAATCCCCGCCGCGACCTCATGAGGGGGCGGCGGCTCGCGCCGTTGTTTCTCGCGCATCATCTCCGACGGTCTTCCCTCGAAGGGACTGCGACCGGTCAACCCCTCGTACAGCATGACGCCAAGGCTGTACCAGTCGCTCGCCTCCGTGACGGGGAGGCCCGCCCCCTGCTCCGGCGACATGTACGCAGGAGTGCCCGCCATCGCCAGGCTCTGATCGCTTCGGGGCAGATCGAGCTCGGTGACGAGGCCGAAATCCAGGAGGACGACCCTCCCGGTCCGGGTCACAAGTACGTTGGAAGACTTGATATCGCGGTGCAGCTTGCCCGCCTTGTGGAGCGCTCGAATGCCCGCCGCCGTTTGGCGCAGCGCCCCGCGAAGCAGTTCGAGGTTCAGCGATCCTCGTGCCGGAACCCGGGCTCTCTCCACCTCGGGTTCGTCCAGTGTCGGTGAGACCGGAGCTACGCTCTCGGTTTCCTGGTCGGAATTATCGGCTCTGTCCGAAGGAACGGGAGCATCCTGGACGGTTCTCTCCCCGGCACCGTCACATCTCACGTATTCGAGGAAGCTCATCCCGTCGATCAGCTCCATCGTGAAAAACCACTGCTCGCCGTCGGAGAGCAGCTCGTAGAGAGTGACGAGATTCGGGTGGACGAGGTCGGCGAGAGACCGGAATTCCTGTTTGAGCCGATAGAGGGCCTCCTCACCGGCCCGCCGAAGGGTCTTCAGGGCGACCCGGCTGCGCCGCTCGCGATCGAACGCTTCGTAGACGACGCCGAACGCGCCGGCCCCCAGCCGGCGTCTCAGCTCGAAACGCTGCGCGCCCCCAAAGTGTTCCGCCTCGAGGCCGCCCACCAATCCTCGCCTCTCCGAACAGAAATCTTGAGTTCGGTCGAGAGAATTCTATCCCCCGGAGCGACGCGGGGGCTTCGGTGGCTCGATGGTTTGCGCTCGATGTGAGGAGCTCGACCCGCGCAGATCAGTACCGGCCGCTTTACTTCTCGGCGATCCCGGCGATCCCGCGCGTTCCCACCTCTACTCTCCCAGGTACGCTTCCTTGACCTTCGGGTTCGCGGCGACTTGGGCCGAGGTGCCCTCGAGCGCGACGGTGCCCGTTTCCAGAACGTACGCCCGGTTCGAGTGTTTCAGGGCCGCCATCGCGTTCTGTTCGACGAGCAGGACCGGCGTCCCCTCCTTATGGATCTGTTCGATCGCCTCGAAGATCGTGTGGACCAGAATCGGAGCCAGACCGAGGGAAGGCTCGTCCAGCAGGAGCACGCTCGGCCGCGACATCAGGGCCCTGCCGATCGCGAGCATCTGCTGCTCGCCTCCCGAGAGCGTGCCTCCCGTCTGCTTCTCCCGCTCTTTCAAGCGAGGGAAGATCTGGAAGACTTTCTCGAAGTCTGACGCGAGCCCATTCTTGTCGCGCCGCGCGTAGGCTCCCATCTCGAGGTTCTCGCGGACCGAGAGATTCGCGAAGATCGCCCGGCCCTCCGGCACAAGAATCAGGCCTCCGCGCACGAGCCGGAACGTGGGAGTCGCGCGTGTGGGCTGACCGCGAAACCGGATGTCGCCGGTCTTGGAGGGCACCAGACCCATGATCGCCCGGAGGGTCGTAGACTTTCCCGCCCCGTTGGCGCCGATCAGAGTCACGATCTCGCCCGCGTCCAGATGCAGAGAGATCCCCTTCAGCGCCTCGATTGCCCCATAGGAGACGCGCAGCTCTCGGACGTCGAGAATGGGAGCCGCAGGTTCCGCGCTCAAGCGCCTCCCAGGTAGGCCTCGATGACCTTGGGATTCGACTGGATCTCAGCGGGTGGGCCGGTCGCAATCGTCGCTCCGTAATCGAGGACCTGCACGATCTCGCAGATCCCCATCACAACCTTCATATTGTGCTCCACGAGGAAGATCGCCATTCCGAAATGGTCGCGGACCCAGCGGATCAGGTCCATCAGCTGCTGCGCTTCCTGCGGGTTCATACCGGCGGCGGGCTCGTCCAGGAGGAGCAGGCGGGGCGCCGTCGCCATCGCGCGCGCGATCTCGAGCCGCCGCTGGCTGCCATAGGGAAGGTTGCGCGCCTTCTCGTCGGCCAGGCCGTCCAGCTTGAAGATCTTGAGCAGCTCCCGGCCCTCTTTGTCGACCCGGGCCTCTTCCGCGGCATGGGTTGGGGTGCGGAGCACGGCCGACGCGACTCCGGCCTCCTGGCGGCAGTGGAAGGCGACTTTCACGTTGTCGAGCACCGTCATGTCTCCGAAGAGCCGGATGTTCTGGAACGTTCGGGCGATGCCGCGACGCGTGATGCGGCCGCTGCGCTCTCCGGCGATCTCCTCGCCGTCGAATCGGATCGACCCGGACGTCGGCGTGTAGACACCGGTGATCACGTTGAAGACCGTGGTCTTGCCGGCGCCGTTGGGCCCGATCAGGCCGTAGAGCTGGCCCGCGTCGAAAGCCAGGTTCAGGTCGTTGACGGCCACGAGGCCGCCGAACCGCATCGTCACGTGGGAAAGCTCGATGAGCGCCATGGCCTGGAAACCCGCTACGTCCGCACGCCCGGGGTCGGACGGCCCACGGGCCGCCCGCGGCGAAAGAAGGACGCGAACTCCCGATGGCCCAGCAGACCCTGGGGCCGAACGATCATGATCACGATCAGGAGCAGGGAGAAGAGAATCATGCGGTACTGAGCGAACCCGCGCAGACCCTCCGTCAACGCGATGTAGAGGACGGCCCCCACGACCGAGCCGGTGATCGAGCCCAGCCCTCCGATCACGATCATGATGATGATCTCGATGGACTTGATGAAGGTGAACGAATTGGTGTGCACGTACATCAGGTAATGGCCGAAGAGTCCGCCGCCGACTCCCGCCATCGCCGAGGAGAGGACGAAGGAGATGACTTTGCTCCGCGTGGTATCGACTCCCATGGCCTCGGCGGCGATCTCGTCCTCACGGATCGCGATCAATGATCGACCGAAGGACGACCGGACTGTCCGGGAGACGACGGTGACCGAGACCACCGCGAAGAGGTAGATCCAGAAAAAATTGGCGAGCTTGGGAATTCCCGAATACCCGCGCGCTCCACCGACCGCATCGATGTTCAGGATCCACACGCGGATGATCTCTCCGAACCCCAGCGTCACGATCGCGAGATAGTCGCCGCGCAGGCGAAGCGAGGGAACTCCCACGAAAAAGCCGGCGATCGCCGCCAGCAGCGCGCCGAGCGCGAGCCCGGACAGGAGAAGCGCCCCGTCGCGGGCGAAGGGAGGGAGGAAACCGAGCGCCGCGCGAATGCGGTCGCCATAGGTGACGGTCAGAAACGCCGACGTGTACGCTCCGATCGCCATGAAGCCCGCATGACCGATCGAGAACTGGCCGGTGAAGCCGTTGATCAGGTTCAAGCTCACCGCCAGGATGATGTTGATCCCGGCGAGGCAGATGACCTGAAGGATGTAAGGCGAGATGGAGACGCCCGGCACGAGCGAGCCGGTGAACAGGCCGTTCGCGACGAAGAGCGTCGCCAGGACGCCGATACTGATGAGGAGACCCTTCACACCTTTTCCTTCTGCACGCGTCCCAGGATCCCCTGCGGCCGCAGGAGCAGGACCAGGATCAGGATGCCGAACGCGATCGCGTCGCGATAGGTCGAGGAAAGATAGCCGACCACCATGACTTCCGAGGTCCCGATCAGGAGGCCTCCCAGCACGGCCCCGGGCACGTTCCCGATCCCGCCGAGCACGGCCGCGACGAAGGCCTTCAACCCGTACATGATTCCCATCAGGGGATCGATCTTGGGAATCTGCATCCCGATCAACACCCCTCCCGCCGCGGCCAGAGCGGAGCCCAGAGCGAAGGTGATCGAGATGATCCGGTCCGTCGAGATGCCCATCAGCTTCGCCGCGTCGATGTTGAAGGAGACGGCTCGCATTGCCTTGCCGGTGCGCGTTTTCTGGATGAAGAACCTCAGCAGGATCATCAGCAGGAAGGAAACGCCGATCACCGTCAGCTGCTCGCTCGTGATCCGCACGCCGGCCACGCGGAAGTCGGCGTGGGGGGCGAGCGAGGGGAAGAACTTCGGGTCGGGGCCGAAGACGAGCTGGCCCGTGTTTTCCAGAAAGAGCGAGACTCCAATCGCGGTGATCAGAAGCGACAAACGCGAAGCGCGACGGACCGGGCGGTAGGCCAGCCGCTCGATGATGATTCCCAGCACCGCGCACACGATCATGGAGCCCACCATCACGAGGAAGGCCGCGGTCAAGGAAGGTTCCTTGCCCTGCAGTTTCCGCGACAGGTAATAGCCGACGTAGGCTCCGACCATGTAGACGTCGCCGTGCGCGAAGTTGATTAGTCGCAACACGCCGTAGACCATCGTGTAGCCGAGCGCGATGAGAGCGTAGATGGACCCCAGAGAGAGGCCGTTCATAAGCTGCTGAAGGAAGGTACTCATGGGCTTACGCGGGCGAAAGGCGTAAGGCGAAAGGCGAACGGCGGGGATGGGAGCGTGAGCGGATGAGGGGCGTCAGCGCCAGCTTCGCCCTTCGCCCGTCGCCATTCGCCATTCGCCCCTTCGCTTTTACCAGAGCGCGGCGATCCGGCTACGGCGCCACCGTCTCGACGTAAACGAACTTGCCGTTGTCGATCTTCAAGACCACGGCCGGTTTGACGGCGTTGCGGTCCTTGTCGATCGTGATCTTTCCCGTAACGCCGGGAAAGTCTTTGGTCTGAGCGAGAGCGTCGCGCACCTTCGCTCCATCCGACGATCCGGCGCGTCCCATCGCGTCCACCAGGATCTTGGCCGCATCGTAGCCCAGGGCGGCGAGGGCGTCGGGAGTCTGCCCGTAACGCTTTTTGTAATCGCCGACAAACTTCTGGATCTGCGGCGCGGGGTCGTCGACGGAATAGTGGTTGGAGATGTAGCAGCCGTTCAAAGCGTCGCCGCCGATCTCGAAAAGCCGCGGCGAGTCCCACCCGTCGCCGCCCAAGAGCGGCACGGTGATTCCCAGCTCCCGGGCCTGCCGGGAAATCGTGCCGACCTCGGTGTAGTACCCCGGAACATAGATTCCGTCCGGGTTCGCCGCTTTGATCTGGGTCAGCTGCGCGTGGAAGTCTGAGTCCCCTTCGCTGTAAGACTGTTCGGCGGCGATCTCTCCTCCGAGCTGCTTGAAGTTATCGCGGAAGAAGGTCTGGAGGCCGACGGAGTAATCGTTGCGGACGTCGACCAGGATGGCGACCTTCTTGAGCTTCAGGGTGTTGGCCGCGAACTTGGCCATGACCTTCCCCTGAAACGGGTCGATGAAGCAGACCCGGTAGATGAAGTTCCCCACCTGCGTGACGCGCGGATTGGTGGAGGAGGGAGAGATCATCGGAATGCCCGCGGCCTGGCAGATGGGAGCCGCCGCGAGCGAGCGGGAGGAAGCGACTTCCCCCAGAAGCGCGACGACGTGATTCTGGTTGATGAGCTTGGTTGCCGCCGTCGCCGCCTCCTCGGGCCGGGATTGGTCGTCTTCGACGACGTTCTTGACCTTCTTCCCGAGCACCCCGCCGGCCTTGTTGATCTCGTCGAAGGCCATCAGGATGGCGTTGTGAGTCGAGTGTCCGAACGTTGCGGTCGTGCCGGTCAAGGAGCTGTACTCGCCGATGGGAATCTCGCCGCTCGAGCCCCCCTTGCTGCAGGAAAGACTGATAGCGAAGACGCCAAGGACGGCGATCGCGAGGAACCAACGCGTTCTCATACCTGACCTCCTCACCCTATGGAAAGACGGCGTATTCTTTCGCACACGCCGAAGCAAGTCAAAAGATCAATTCTGTCAATCGGTTGGACTAAAATAGGACAGGCGGAGCCGGGCGGCAGAGGAGAGCGTTATCAGCGAAGCGGACCCTCAAATTTCAGATCCCAAATCCGAATTCCGAAGGCTTGGCGGGGCCCCGCCGCGCATTCGCCCGCGCAGTCAACACCCCATCTCCCGAAAACAGATCGATCCGGATGCGCTGAAGGTTCTTTATCGCCTTTCCTCAGCGGGATTCAAAGCCTACCTCGTCGGGGGCAGCGTGCGGGATCTTCTCTTAAAGCGGACTCCCAAGGATTTCGACATCGGCACCGACGCTCATCCCCAGCAGGTCCGGCGTCTCTTCCGGAATTGCCGCCTGATCGGGCGGCGCTTCCGCCTCGCCCACCTCTTGTTCGCCGAGGGCAAGGTCGTCGAGGTCGCGACCTTCCGGCGCCGCCCGGAGCCGCTCGTCCCGGACGCCCCCGAGATTCTCATGACGTCCGATAACACCTTCGGGACCGCCCGCGAGGACGCGCTGCGCCGGGACTTTACGATCAACGGCCTCTTCTACGACATCTCCGACTTTTCCGTCATCGATTACGTCGGGGGCCTGGACGATCTCGAAGCCGGGCTCGTCCGCACGATCGGCGACCCGGACATTCGCTTCCGCGAAGACCCGGTCCGGATGATGCGCGCGGTCGAATTCGCAAGCCGGCTGGGTTTCGCGATCACGCCGGACGCCTACGAGGCGATCCTGGCTCACCGCAAAGAGATCGTGAAATCCGCTCCCCCCCGCGTGACGGAGGAGCTCTCCCAGTCTCTCAAGGGTGGGCACGCCCTTCCGACCTTTCTTCTTCTGCGAGAAGTCGGCCTGCTGGACGCTCTGCTGCCGGAGCTCGCCGAGGTTCTTCGGGAGTACGACCCGGAGCATCCTCATGGCGCCGGGCATCTCTTCTGGGCGCTGCTCGACGTCCTCGACGCGGAGCGGCGGCGCGGCCGCGCTTTCGAGGACTCCGTTCTGTTCGCGCTCCTGTTCCTGCCCATCATCCGCGCCCGCGTCCGCTCGATCGCTCGGGACGAGGAGCCGGATCTGGGCCAGCTCGCGGTCCTGCTCGAAGACTCCGTCAATCCCATTGCGCTGCGCATGGCGCTCCCGCACGCCACGACCCATCGGATCAAACAGGCGATGACGATCGTGGGCAAGCTTTCGCACCGGCCGGACAATCGCGTGGCGACCCGGCGGCTTGCCTTCCGCGAAGCGTTCCCCGCCGCGTTGGACCTTTTCGAGCTGCGCTCGATGGCGACCGGGCAAGGAGACGATCTCGTGCGGGACTGGCGGACGCTCTCCGATAGGGTTTCGCGGGCACGCGAAGCCTTCGAACGGGAGGCGGGCCTGCCGGTTTCCGAGGCGTCCGGCCCCGTTCGGCGCCGCCGGCGCCGGGGGGGTCGGGGACACCGAAAGGCTCCGGTCTAAGGTCTAAGGTCTAAGGTCTAACGGGAAGCGAAATACTTGGGCCATTTAGACTTTAGACCTTAGACCTTAAACGACTTTGGAACTTTAGACGACTAAATGCGTTTGGTCCAAATGAGGGCGCTTTGAGCGGCAACGAAAACGACAGAGACATGGTCGACCGCTGCCGCCAGGGCAATGACGAGGCCTGGAGGGAGCTGGTGGACCGTTTCAGCCAAAAAGTGTACTCGGTGGCTTACCACTTCACGTTGAAGCGGGAAGACGCCGAAGAGCTCTCGCAGGAGATCTTCCTGAAGATCTTCGAGAACCTGCACCGCTATGACGGAGGCTTTCCGTTGATCGCCTGGATCGCCTCGTAGGCATCCGGGGTGATCGCGAATCCCAGCCGGCTTGCGAATTCGACCGCGCGCATCATCCGGACCGGGTCTTCGCGGAAGCGAATGTCCGGATCTCCGATCGTGCGGACGAGCCCGGCTTCGAGGTCGTCGAG
>JBKPDV010000036.1:0-7968 GCA_046728075.1 Acidobacteriota bacterium
CGGCCGATGAACGTCAACGCCTTCGGGCTGGCGGCGGGTAGGAAGCACGCAAAGGCACGTCGCCCTCTTCCCAACGCTTTTCTCGCCCGGAATTTGAACCCGAGAAAGTCGAACGATTGGTTCGGGACATCGCCACGCCGGATCGCATCCTTGCAGTAGACAATTTTCGTCTTCTCGGGATGCAGCACCAGCTTGCAGGCCGCAAAGCGGTCGGCAAGCGCGCTCCATAACTGTAGGGCGCAAAAATCAAATCTGCGTCACTTTCCGTGAGCGAGGCCCCGTGAAAAGGTTCCGCTGAGAGAAGTCACAGCGGGAGGGCGTCTTGGTACGCTGGGCCTAGCCCTGTCGCGTCCACGCGCGGTGCTCGCACGCCATCTCGCTCTCCTCATCTGCAAATCGAGGGCGAGAACAGATCGCATCCGCGAGCATCAAAACAAGTGTGCGAGAAATGGACGCTTACAGCGGTTCGCTGATGCCGAAAAAGCATTCCCTGTTCCGTCGAATTATTTCCCTATTCCGCCGAAAATTTTCCCTGTTCGATTGTGTAGGGAATTCGAATCTTGTCGACAGTGTCGATCTCGCCGCGCCAACCGTTCACCTGCGCCCAACCGGTGATACCGGGCTTCACGCGATGGCGGGCGGCGTAGCGATCCACGATGTCCTGGAAGAGCTTTCCCGCCGCCCGCGTCGCGACGGCGTGTGGAAAGAGAAGCCGCGATTTGAGGGGCGCTAGCAGCGCCTTAGACCACGGCGATTGGATTGCCCGGCGAACCGGTGGCGCCGACGATCTTGAGCGGCGCGAAGATGTAGGCGAATTCGTAGGCGTTGCGGGCGATCAGGCCCTCGAACGTCATGCCCTCGTGCAGGTAGATGCCGTTCTCCATGATCAGATGCTGGTGGCAGGGGTGGAAGACCTCCGGGTCGACCGGCGGAACGACCTCGACAGCGAAGTTGTCGGCGCCCACGACCACCACCTCCAGGCGCGCCAGCCATTTCGCACATTCGAGCGTGATGCCGGGCGCGCCGTCGTAGAAGGTCTTCGTCTCCGTGTACCAGCGCGAGCCGTGGCCCGTGCGGACAAAGGCGGCGTCGCCCGGTGTAAACGATTCCTCCGCGATGCCCTGGCGCTTTAGGCAGGCTTTCAGGTCGGCGAGGCTGATCGGCTCGCCGACGTCGAGGACGCGTCCCTTCAGGCCCTGAACGTCGAAGAGCACGCCGCGGGTCATGAAGACCGGCGCATTCTCCATGCCGAGCTTCTTCAGGCCGTAGGGCGACCACATGTCCGAGATGCGGTTGCCGTTGTAGAAGAGCATCTTGGTCTTGTCGCCGCGGAAACCGCACATGCTGCCGAGATGGCCGAGGGCATCCATCTGCGTGCCGATCTGCCCGATCTCGGTCGCGATGAACTCGTCGTTCCAGATGGTGCGGCTCTTCTCGCCATAGGGTCCGCCGGTCGGGCCGCCGGGCATGCGCAGCGCATAGGCGCGGCCGGGGGCGATCGGCATCTTGGTGTCGTAGGGCATGCCGAGGCTGATGACCTCGCCGCTCCTGATGAGCCGCACGGCCTGCAGCGCCTTGGCCGGCGTCATCAGGTTGCCATTGCCCTTCTGGTCGTCGGGGCCCCAGCGCAACTTGAACCACTCCGGGCTGAGCGCCGGGCTGGCGGCGGCGTTCTCGGGCAGGTCGTCGTAGCCGCGCTTGTCCATGGTCGAACTCCCGTTCATTCGCCGACCTGCGCGGCGGCTTCGGCCGACGCCGCGCGGTCGGCCTCGGTGCCGCGTTTCGTGCGGCGTTGCGCGGCCTGCACCGCGAGGCCCACGGCCAGGATCAGCATCGAGCCGTTGAACAGCGGCTCGACGAAGAACGGCGCGCCGAGCTGATTGAGCCCGGCCACCGTGACCGCCAGCACCGCGACCGCCAGCACCGTGCCCCAGACGTTGACGCGGCCGGGCCGGATCGACGTCGCGCCCAGCAGCGCGGCGGTGAATGCCGGCAGAAGATATTCCTGCCCCACCGAGCTCTGCCCGAGCTGCAATTGCGATTGCAGCACGACTCCGGCGAAGGCCGCGAGGGTCCCCGCCGCGACGAAGCCGAGGGTGACGTAGCGCTTGGCGGAGATGCCGTTGAGCTCGGCGGCGCGCGGGCTCGCCCCGAGCACGTAGAGATAGCGGCCGAGCGGCAGGAACTCGAACACCAGCCAGAGCGTCAGGCTGACGACGAGCACGTAGAGCGCCGGCGCCGGCACCTTGCCCATGCTACCGGAGATCGCCAGGAATTCCGGCGGCAGATCGCCGAGCACCTGCTGACCGCCGGTGTACCAGGCGTTGAGGCCGTAAAGCACGGTGCCTGTGCCGAGGGTGGCGATGAAGGAATCGATCTTGATCCGCGTCACCAGCAGCCCGTTCAGCAGGCCGACGAACGCGCCCATCAGCACGACGGCGATGACCGCCGCCCACCATGGCAGCCCTTGCGCCTGCAGCCCGATGGCGAAGACCTGCGAAATGCCGATGTTGAAGCCCGCCGAGAGGTCGAACTGGTTCGCGGTCATGGGTATGAAGACCGACAATGCCACCAGTGCCTGCACCGACTTATTGGAGAGGATCGAGCGAACGTTAAAGTAGGTGAGGAATGTGTCGGGCTTCAGCAGGGAGAAGACGATGATCAGGAGAACCAGCAGGACCAGCAGTCCCCAGACCGAGATCGCCCGCGTGATTGCGGAGCCGAGATAGGAGGAGGCGCGTCCGCTCATGATACAGCTCCAGCCTGCGCGACCGAGGCGCCGCCCGCGGCGCTCGCCGTCAGGCGCGCGATCGTCAATTCGTCGTGCGGGATTTCCGCGACCATCCGTCCGCGGCTGAAGACCAGGGCGCGATGGCAGATGCGCTCGACTTCCTCGAAGTCGGACGAGATCAGCAGGACGGCCATTCCCTTCTGCAGCGAGAGCTTGAGCAGATGATAGATCTCGGCCTTCGAACCGACGTCGACGCCGATCGTCGGCTCCTCCAGGACGAGCAGGCGGACATGCGCCTCCATCCAGCGGGCGACGACCACCTTCTGCTGATTGCCGCCGGAGAGGGTGGCGACGGCCTGCTCGGTATCCTCCGCCTTGATCGAGAACCGCCCGAGCGCTCCGCGGGCGCCGCCGCGCTCGGCGGCGCGGCCGACGATCTGCGTCACGCCTTTCCCGGTCGCCGCCGGGTTCAGGTAGATGTTCTCGCGCACCGCCATGTTGGCGGCGATGCTTTCCTCCGCCCGCCGGCTCGAAACGAACCCGATACCCTTTCGCATGGCGTCCGCCGGATCGGTGGGATTGACGACTGTTCCGTCGATCGAGATGTGTCCCGAAGCAAGCGGCACATGGCCGAAGATGGCGCGGCCGATCGTGTGGTGCCCGGCCCCGCGCAGGCCGACGAGCCCGAGCGTCTCGCCTGCCTTGATCGCGAACGTCACCGGACCGGCGCGGCCCGACACCGCATCCCTGACCTCAAGCACGACGCGTTCGGTCGAAGGCGCCGGCCTGACGAAGGCGTCGCTCATCGATCGCCCGACGATCATGCCGATCAGCTCGCGTGGCGACGTCGCCTGGGAATCGACCGTCGCGACCCGGCGCCCGTCGCGCAGGATGGTGATCCGGTCGGCGATGCGGAACACCTCGTCGAGGCGATGCGTCACATAGACGATGCCGATGCCGCTCGCGCGCAGTCGACGCAGCATCTGCAGAAGCCGCTCGACGTCGGCCTCGGGAAGCGCCGCCGTCGGTTCGTCCAGCACGAGAATGCTGGCCTTGCGCGCAAGCGCCCGCCCGATCGCCACGAGCGAGCGTTCAGCCGCCGGGAGTCCGGTGACCGGCGCGCTCGGATCGAGATCGCTGCCCATGATCGAAAGCGCGTCCGCCGCGGCCCGCCGCACCTGCCGCCAGGAGATGAGCCCGAGCCGCGAGCGCGGGTAGCCGTTGAGCAGCGCGACGTTCTCTCCGACCGTCATCCATTCGACGAGGCCGAGATCCTGATGGATGAACGCGATCGGCAGCTTCTCGGCAGCGGGATCGACGGGCCGGCCGGCAAAGCGGATCTCGCCGGCGTCGGCCGCGTAGACGCCGGCGAGGATCTTGATCAGCGTCGACTTCCCGGCCCCGTTCTGGCCGAGCAGGGCATGCACCTCGCTGCGCCGCAAGTCGAAGTCGACGCGGTCGAGCGCGAGCGTTCCTGTGAACCGCTTGGTCAAACCGGACATGGCGAGGACCGGAATCGCTGCTATGTCGCTCGCGGTTTGATGACTCTCAGCCATCGACACGTCCCTCGTGGCCGGACTCAGAGCGATCATTCCTCCCCCACGCAGTGGGGGAGGTTAGGTGGGGGTCGTGGGGCCAGACTCGCCGTATTCGGGAGCGGAGAGACTCCCACCTCGATCCTCCCCCACTGCGTGGGGGAGGAAGCCTGACGAGAGAGCCGCTGTTCCGTGTCATTGGGTACGCAAGTGATCGCGGGTCGGCCCGGCCGGCGACATGCCGGCTGGGCCACGCCGACGTTACTTCACGCCCCAGAGCGCGAGATAGTGCTTCTTGTAGTCGTTGCTGGGGATGAAGGTGTTCTGGTCGCCGCCCTCGGCGTGGATGTTGTCCTTGGTGACGAGGAAGGGCGGCTGCACGAAGCCGCTCGGCTTTTCGCCGTGGAAGGCCCGGTTCAATTCATCGATGGCCTGATAGGCCTGCAGCTCGATCGGCTCGGAGACGGTGACGGTCTGGTACTGGCCGCCCTTGCGGATGCGGTCATAGGCCGAGCGGTTGCCGTCGGCGGCCACAAGCTTCACCTGCTCCGGGTCGACGCCGCCGCTCCGGAGGACGGGAACCGCGAAGTCCCAATCATTGTCGCCCACCGAGGTCGCATAGAGCGGGGTTCCGAAGCGCTGGATCCAGCTCGTGGTGAGCTGCGGCTGGCGCTGGGCCGCTTCCGAGGCCGGCGAATTGACATAATCGAGGACCTTGCAGCCGCCGCACTTCTCGATCTCGTCCTTGGTCGCCGTCGATTTGACCTTGGCGATGGCGTATTCGTTGTGGCTGAGCACCACGGCGCGGGCCGTGCCATTCGAATCGGCGACCACCCAGGCCGCCTCGGCCTTGCCGATCTCGACGGGATCTTCCTGGATGTTGACGAAGAGATTGATGTCCGGCTGCGGCCCGGGATAGCCGGCGGCATGCAGGCCGACGAACTTGATGCCCTGGGCGACGCCGGCCTTGATCGGGTCCTGCAGGCTGGCGGCGTCGGCGAAGAGCGCGATGCCGTCCGGCTTCAGCGCGATCGCCTGGTTCATGCCGGCGAGCCACGACGTCGGGCTGCCCTTGCCGTCGATGATGGTGACCGACCAGCCGATCTTCTCGCCGGCTTCCTTGATGTAGACGCCGTAGAGATGGGAGATGTCGTTCTGCTCGTCGCCCGACAGGAAGACCACCTTCTTGCCGGGCTCCGGCGTCGGACCGGATGTCGGCCCCTCCCACACCGTTTGCGGGCCGGCATATTTGGCCACCGCCGCCTTTGCGGCTGCGACGACCGGATCTTCGGCGCGCGCGCCGGTGACGCCGTGGCCCTCGGCGCCGAGCAGCAACCCCAGGATCAACGCCGATCCAGCCAGCAGGGTCCTACGCAGTATCGTGCTTGTCATCGATTTTCCTCCTTGCGATGTCCCGCGGTTTGTTGGCAGTCGAAGGCGCGGGGTTTGTTGATGGATGGCGAGCGGCGTTGGCGCCGCAGCTCGAGCGGATGATCAGGCGGGGGGGCAGTATGACGCTTTCCGGGGCGCCGTTCGGTGTTTCGATGCGTCGCAGCAGAAGCTTGGCCGATTCCTCGCCGATCTGGCGGGCGCCGACGGCGACGGTCGTGAGCGCCGGCCGACAATCGGCGGTTTCGGCGATGTCGTCGAATCCGATGACGGCGCAGTCGCGCCCGGCGACGAGGTTGCGGTCGGCGAGGCCGAGCAGGACGCCGAAGGCGCAGACGTCGTTGTAGCAGAGCACCGCCGTCGGATCTGAGGCGCTGCCGCGCAGTAGCGTGCCGACGGCTGCGGCGCCGGCCGCGCGGGTCGGCAGGCAGTTCACGATCGGCCCGACCGGCAGGCCATGCCGCGCCATGGTCTCGCGGTAGCCGACGGCGCGATCCCGCACCGGCAGCGTCCGCCGGCCGCCGCCGACATAGGCGATGCGCTTGTGGCCGAGCCCGATGAGATGCTCGGTGGCCATCATCATGCCGAGGCGGAAATCCGGACCGACATAGTCGACATCGCGGGCGCCGACGCGACGCAGCATCTGCACGACCGGCATTCCATAGCGGTGCAGACGATCGATGGTCTCGGGGTCGGTGCCGTCGGCCGGACTGAGCAGCAGCCCGTCGACGCGCTGCTCGCGCATGCGCTCGATGAAGCGATCCTGACGGGTCGGCGACTCCGCCGTATTCGCGAGGAAGGCCACCCAGCCGGCCCGGTCGAGGGCGTCGTCGATGCCGGCGGTCAACTCCGCATAGAACGGATTGGTGATCTCGCAGACGATGAGGCCGATGGTTTGCGTCGAGCGCGTCCGCAGGTTCGCCGCGCCGCGGTCGTAGACGTAGCCGAGCGCGTCGATCGATCCCTGGATCTTCTCGTGCGTCGCCTTGGCGACCAGCGGGCTGTCGCGCAGGACGAGCGATACGGTGGCCGGCGAGACGCCGGCATGCCGGGCGATGTCCTTGAGGGTTACACGCGTCGCCATCGTCCCCATGCCCGACGGGCATGTTCTCCCGGTTTCAGCGTTTAGATCGATCCAAGCCTCGGAGGCGCAAAGGCCAGCGAAGGGAATCGCATTGGTTTGCCGAATTTAGATCGATCTAAATTGAGCGGGCCATCGGCTGTCAAGCGCTTTGCGAAACGGAGTATTCGAGCCGCGGTAGTTCGAAGCGCTTGACTTGCTGTGGCTGTCCCTACCGAAAATTAGATTCGGGCGTAGCGATGGTGCAGGCCGCCGCCTTCCAATGTGTGAGGTTCCATTTGGGCGGCGTGGACATAACAAAATGTTAGCCTCGCTGGCGGAACTTTAGGGATGGCGAGCGGGCGGCGGCGGGGGCGACCTCGGCTAGTTCGCGGACTGCCAGCGCGTCGTCGAGGGGGCGGCGGAAGCACTCGGAGGGTTGGACGTGCCGGTGAACAACGCCGGGGTCAGCGTGGCCCCGGCAAGCTGGTGGAGACGACCGCGGAGGAGTGTTTGACCGCCACCTGGGCAAGCCGGAGCAGGGGATCGATCAAAAGCTCACTTAGCGACAGCAGAGGTCGCCGGAGGCATGGAAGCGCTAAGGCCGAAGCTCGCCGGTCTCATGCATCAACCCGTTAATGAAGTAGCATTCCGGGAGCGGAAGCGCGAACGTGACTCGGCAGCTACGGGCCAGCATCATCAGGGGAAGGGCAACGTCGTGCTGTTCCCTCGGGGTACGAACATCCGCCGCGACAGGTCTGTTCAATGCCGCGAGCGACTGGGCGGACTCTTGCGTTATTACCATCAGGAGGCAGCGTGAACGGGGGAGGCGCCTCAGATGAATTTATTGACCTTACGGGGTCTCCCCCGATTACCCGAACCACCTTCCCGACGTGCCGTGCCCACTACCCCGGCGGATCGAGCGGGTGCTCGTGTCGATTGCTTCCCCGCTCGTGCGGCCTTCCCCAAATGGCAGGAGGGTCGGCATCCCGTAAGTCAAACCTGACGACGCGCGCGGAGGGCCCGCAAGGGCTCTTCGGCGCTACGCTTTTTCCTCTCGATCGGGTTTCGACTCCAGGCTCCAACTCTTCGGATACTCGCCATCTGCGACAAACCGCTTGTTACCTTCGTCGACCACGAGCCAGACCGTGCGCACGCTCTTCGGTTTGACGTCGGGGTCGCTGTAGTCATCGAAGGCATCCCTGGCTTTCTGTCCAT
Organism: Acidobacteriota bacterium; assembly: GCA_046728075.1. Lineage (GTDB taxonomy): Bacteria > Acidobacteriota > Thermoanaerobaculia > UBA5066 > Gp7-AA6 > JBKPDV01. Next base: position 7,934 of record JBKPDV010000036.1, read on the forward strand.
CGCGGTACATCGTTCGGCCGGTGCTCCCGTCATCA
>JBKPDV010000037.1:0-19382 GCA_046728075.1 Acidobacteriota bacterium
AAGCGGTTCGATGCCGAGGAGGTCTTTGGAACGGAGGGAACTAACGAGGTTCAAAGTTCAAAGTTCAAGGTTCAAGGTTGATGCGTGAGTCACTTTGAACGTTGAACGTTGAACGTTGAACTCTCCTCACGCGGGCTTCTCCAGGATCCAAACCTCGTCCGTCCCATCCGTCTCCTCGAACATCACCTTGATGACTTCCCGCGAAGAGGTGGGAACGCTCTTGCCGACGTAGTTCGCCTCGATGGGGATCTCCCGGTGGCCGCGGTCGATCAGGACCGCCAGACGGACGGCGCGAGGACGCCCGAGATCGATCAGGCCGTCCAGGGCCGCCCGGACAGTCCGACCGGTGTAGAGCACGTCGTCGCAGAGCACCACGACGCGGTTGGCGAGGTCGAAGTCGATTTCCGTCTTTTTCAAGAGAGGTTGGGGCGCGACCAGCGAGAGGTCGTCGCGATAGAGAGTGATGTCGAGCGTTCCCGTCGGAAAGGGCTTGCCGACCAGGTCGGACAGGCGGGCGGCCAGGCGGCTGGCCAGGGGCACTCCCCGAGTGCGGATGCCGATGAAGACCAGATCCGCCAGGTCCTTCTGGCGCTCGGCGACCTCGTGCGCCATTCGGTCGACCATCCGCCGGATCCGCTCCGCGTCGAGGATCCGCGTTTTCTTGACGAGAGTGTCGGTCACGGCCAAGGCGCGGGCAGTCTATGAGCTAGGTCTCGACGCGTCAACCGACGTCCCCTCGGAGAACCCCCCGTCCCCCAGTCCCCCCGTCGCCCCGTCTGATACTGGACGGAGGGACTGGGTGACGGGGAGACGGGGGGTAAGAAAAAGGCGAAAGTCGACAGGGAGAGCGTTTACAATGGGGAAAAACCATGGTCGTCTACAACGCCGGCACACGCGAGCTGACAGCGAAGATCGTCTATTACGGCCCGGGATTGGGCGGCAAGACTACGAACCTGCAGGTCTTGCACGACCGTCTGGACCCCGCGACCGTCGGAAAACTGCTCAACCTGGCCACGCAGACGGATCGAACGATCTACTTCGACCTTCTTCCGGTCGAGCTCGGCGACATCAAGGGTTACAAGATCCGCTTCCAGCTGGCGACGGTTCCCGGCCAGACCGCGTTCAACGAGACACGGCGCGTCGTCCTGAAGGGCGCGGACGGCATCGTCTTCGTCGCGGACTCGCAGTGGACGATGCTGCCGAAGAACCTCGAGAGCTGGCACAACCTGAAGGAGAACCTCAAAGCCAACGGCGTCTCCTTTGAGGGAATCCCGATCGTCATCCAGTACAACAAACGCGATCTGACGGACATCCTCTCCGTCGACGCCCTGCAGGAGGCGCTCGGCCTCTCGTCCTACCCCTTCGTCGAGGCGGTCGCCTCGGCCGGCCGAGGCGTGACCGAGACGTTCAAACTGATTTCGAAGTTGACCTTTGTCGATCTCCTTCGGCGGTTGCAGGGCCGACGTCCCGAAGAGGCGGCTCCGCTTCCTCCCCGCAAAGATAAAGACGACCTCCTCTCGTGGAAAGATTCCCTCTTGAACCGCCCGACTCCGGCGGCCATCAAGCGGCCCCTCTCTCTCGTGCCTCCCACCGCAAACGTGGAAGAGGCCCCCTTCGAGGCCGCCGAGGATGCGCCTGTTGCCGAAGTCTCGGCCGAGATGGACGGCCCCTTCAACGAGGCCTCGACCTCGCAACAGATGCCCGAGTCCGCCCCGGCCGCTCCGGAGCACGACAGGGTACCGGATCGTCCGACCGAGAGAATCGAGTACCTCGATCCCCTGGAGGCAGCCAGACTGGCTGCCCCGCTCTTTCCGACTAAGCGTAACGAGCCGATCCAGCCGATCCGGGTCAGCAAGCCGGAGCCTGCCGCGCCCGTTGCGCCCGTGACGCCGCCTGCGCCCGCGACCCAGACGACCGCGTCTTCGTCACCCCTTCACCCGCCTCCTGCCGCGCCAGCGCTCACACCCGAGTCGGCCCTGCTGGATCAGACGCAAGCAATTCAGCCACAGGCTGTCGAGCCGCAACGCGAAGTCTTTCCGCCGGCTTTCCTGAAGGAGACCGCCGCGCGGCGCGCCCCGGCGCCAGCCGCGCCGAGCGTTCCGGCGCCCGCAGTCGACGACGCGAAAATCCTGGCGCTGGAGTCGAGGCTCGCCCGCGCCGAGGAGGCCCTGTCTCTCCAGCGCGCCGACAGAAGCCGCTCGGAGGAAGTCTCGGCCGAGCTCGAGACGCGACTGGAGGCTGTGGAGCGCAGCGAACGGGACCTCACGCGCTCTTTGACTGAAAGGCAGGACGGGCTTTCGCAGCGGCTGGAGACTCTCGAGAAGGCGACGCTCCTTCGGCAAAAGGAAACGGAACCACGCCTGCGCGCGGTCGAAGAGCGCCTCGACCGCGGGGAGAAACGCCAGCGGACAGCCGAGGATGACGTGTCCCTGGCCTTGAGGACCCTCTCCGAGCGCGGAGAGAAGCTTCACCAGCAGATCGAAGACCTCGCGGAGCAGCTGGTGGCCCTGGACCGCTCTCTCCAGGACAAGACCTCGCAGACGCGGCGCGAATCCGACGATATCCGCGCGCAGTTCGATGCCTTGCAGATGGTTCTCGAGGAGAAGACGACGCAGGGGCGGCGGGAAGCCGAAGACATCCGCCTGCAGCTGGCCCCACTCCTGGAGGCCCAGGGGAAGGGCTCCCAGACCCACGAGCATTTGCTGTCCGAGTTCGATCGCCTTCGCGAGTCGCTGGCGGACGCGATGGGAGATCTTTCCGAGCGCCTCCGCAACGCGATGCGGGGTCTGTAAAGAAGTAAGCCCCGGAGTGGGCGGGACCGAGCGTCGTCGGCCGCTACAGCGGCCGAGGGACGCGACATGCGGCGGCTCCGCCGCCGCAAACCCCCGCGCCGGCGCAAGAACTCCCTCTCCCCCTGGGAGAGGGGCGGGGTGAGGGCGGTACGAGAAGCCGGTTCCGGCTACTCCGTCTCCCCCACCACCCGGCTCAGGAACCCTTCGTCATCTCTCCAGCGCTCTCGCACTTTGACTCTCAAGTCCAGAAAGTAACGCCGTTGTGCTTGCTGCTCGAGCTCCTGCCGGGCGGCGCTTCCGATCTCCCGGATCATCGAGCCGCCCTTGCCCACCACGATGCCTTTCTGACCCTCCTTCTCGACGATGATCGATGCCGTCACGACCGTCATCTCCTTCTCCTCCTGTTCCCGCACGGACTCGACGACGACCGCCGAAGCGAAGGGCAGCTCCTGGCGCGTTCGTTCGAGCAGCTTCTCCCGGATGACCTCTCCGATCCACTCGGTTTCCGATGTCGCCGTCAGGAAATCAGCCGGATACGCGGGGGCGCCCTCGGGAAGCCGCTGTGCGAGCAGCTGTCCGAGCCGATCCACTCCATCTCCGGTCTTTGCGGACATCGGGACGATCTCTTCGAACGTGTGCCGGCCCGAGAGGTCCGCGATCCGGGGCAACAGGCTCGGCCGGGAGACCAGATCGATCTTGTTGAGAGCGACGAAGACCGGGCGCTGCGTCTTGCGAAACAGATCGAGCAGGCGCGCCTCGCCCGGCCCGCTACGGGAAGAAGCATCCACGACCCACACGACGAGGTCACAGGTCGCGAGAGCGCCCGTGGCGTCGCGAACCATCGCCGCATTCATGCGGTGCTCGGGGCGGTGGATGCCGGGCGTGTCGAAGAGCGCGATCTCGGCATCTCCCAATCGGGCCACGCCGAGAATTCGCTTGCGTGTCGTCTGAGGTTTGTCCGACACGATCGCGATCTTCTCGCCGACGAGGCGGTTCACGAGGGTGGACTTGCCCGCATTGGGAAGCCCGATGACGGCAACCGTGCCTACTTTCACGGAGCTTTCAGCTTTCAGCTTTCGGCTTTCAGCTTGGTGCTCGTCGAAGTGCCCGGCTGAGAGCTGATAGCTGAAAGCGGAGAGCTTGGTATCCCTTCCGCACGGACCCGGTACACGCGGCGCCGGTCCGCCTCCTCGACCGTGAATAGAATCTCCGACTCGCGATGGCTCTCGCCCGCCTTGGGAATGTGGCCCAGGCGCGCGGCGAGAAACCCTCCGACCGTCGTGAACTCCCCTTCTTCCGGGGCCCTGCCAAACAGATCCGAGATGACCTGAATACTTTCCTTGCCGGAGATCGAGAAGACTCCGGGCGAGATCTGAGTCACCGCCTCGCGCTCGTCCTCGTGCTCGTCTGAGATTTCGCCGACGATCTCTTCCAGCAGGTCCTCCACCGTGACCAGGCCGGAGACCCCGCCATATTCATCCACGACGATCGCCATCCAGAGGTGGCGCCGCTGGAATTCCCGGAGCAGCTCGGAGACTTTCTTGGATTCAGGGACGAAATAGGCGTCCCGCATGATCTGCCCGATGGGAGGAAGCTGACCCGAGCGCGAGGCCTCGAAGAGGTCCTTGACGTGCACGATTCCCGCAATGCTCTCGACCGTGCCGCGCACAACCGGGATCCGGGAGTACTTCGAAGAAGCGAAGAGATCCGCCAGGGTTTCCGGCGAGGCCGCGGCGTCGATCCAGACGATGTCGGTGCGGGGCGTCATCACCTCTCGAACGCGCGTGTCGCCGAAGTCGACGATCGAAAGGATCAGCTTCTCTTCCTCCTTCTCCAGGATCCCCTCTTCCCGTCCGACGTCGATGTAAGCCTGGACCTCCTCCTCCGTTGCGGGGGGCGCCTGAAGTCGCTCTCGGTGCTCGAAAATCCTCCGCACCGGAATGGCGAGCGGCAGCAGCAGCCAGGAGGCGGCGTCGATCGCCGGCAGGAGCCGGGTCACGATCTTCTCGGGATCCGACGAGGAAACCTTTCGAAGCAGGCCGATCTCCGTAGCCAGCCATCCCACGAGAAACACACCTCCGCCCCAGGCCCAGCCAGGCGTGAGACCGAGGGAGTGGAAACCGGACACGGACGTCAACAGCCCGGTCAAGAGCAGCATCTGCACCAGGACCTTCGTCGTCGTGCGAGTGATCTCGACTTCGCCCGGTCCGGCCAGAATGTGCGCGCGCTCCGGATGCTCCTCCAGGAGCCCGCGAATCTTGATCGGAGAGAGACGGTCGAGCGCGAGCGAAAAGGTCTCGAAAAGAAGGAAGGCCAGGTAGCAAACAGCGGAGGCCGCGAGAATGATCACGCTTTCTCTCCGCGTCCGGTCGTTGCCGCCGACTCCTGCGATTCCTTGAGACCGAGCCGCCGGCGCAGCCGCGCCTCCAGCCGGTCCATCTGGCCGTCGTCGACCTCGTGATCGTAGCCGAGCAGGTGGAGATATCCATGCAGGAGCAGCCGGTCGAGCTCTTCCGCGCGGCCCTGGCCCCGCCGGCGGGCCTCTCGCGAGGCGTACGGCAGAGAGATCACGATATCTCCGAGAGCTCCTCCGCCCCCGGGGAAGGCGAGCACGTCGGTCGGCCGATCCTTTCCCCGATAGTGCCGGTTGAGCGCCCGCATGCGCGCGTCGCCGCAGAAGAGAACCGAGAGCTCGGGCCCGGAGGGCGAAAGGCGGGAGGCGCGAGGCGGGAAGAGTCGCTCCGCTCGGCGGAGGAGGCTTTGCGTGTGCCGCGCCGATGGGGCGCCCGTGACGGAGGACCGAACATCGATTTCCATCAGAGCGCGCTCAGGCGGGCCGCGGCCCCCGGGCCGACGCCGTCTCGGGAGCAGGTCCCGTGTCGCCCGTCCTGCGGCGGCTGCGCGTCACCCGGTTGAAGTCAAAACCCGGGTAGTCGATGCGGTGGTGATAGATGTTGGCGACCGCCCGATCGAGCGTGTCCACGATGATCGCCAGATCGCGCATCGTCAGGTCGCATTCGTCGAACTGGCCGTCGCGCAGGCAGTCGTCGACGATCGTTTGGATCATCGCCCGGATCTTGGCCGGAGTCGGGTCGATCAGCGTTCGCGAGGCGGCTTCGACGGCATCGGCGATCATGAGGATGCCGTTGACCCGAGAGGTCGGTTTGGGGCCGGAGTGGCGGTACTCCATTTCCTGCACCGGGAGTCGCGCCGGGTCGCTCTTGGTCAGCGCCTTCTGGTAGAAATATCGAATCAGCTTGGTTCCGTGGTGCTCGCGGATGGCCGAGAGGATCGGCTCCGGGAGCTTCGCCTTGCGGGCGAGCTCCACACCTTCCTTGACGTGGGCGGCGATGACGAGCGCGCTCATGGAAGGCTCCAGCCGATCGTGCCGGTTGAAACCTTTCGGCTGGTTTTCGATGAAGTAGTCGGGCATCTTGGTCTTTCCGATGTCGTGGTAATAGCCGGCCACGCGCGCCAGAAGCGGGTCCGCCCCGATCGCCTCGGCCGCGGCCTCCGCCAGGTGGCCGAGCATCAGGGAGTGCTGATAAGTGCCGGGGGTCTCGAGAGCCAGGGTCCGCAGAAGCGGCAGATTCTGGTTCGACAGCTCCAGCAGCTTGATCTCGGTCGTCACGTGAAAGAGGCGCTCGAAGAGGGGAAGCAGGCTCTCCACCACCATCGCGACGAAGAATCCTCCGGCAAGCCCGGCGACCCCGTCCAACGCCACGTCCCAGCTTCGAGCCTCTCCCGAGAGAAGAGCCAGAACGAGGATGGAGACGAGGTTGGCCAGTCCGACGACGCCTCCCATCAGCAGAAGGGCGCTGCGGGCGCGCACGCGCCTCAGGGCAAAGAGACCGGCGAGAGACCCGAGCAGCGCGAAGAGAGCGAACGCGAAGCTCTGCCCCATCAGCACGCCGGATCCGATCGAGTGGATCGATGCGAAGAGCAGAGCCGGGCCCATTCCCGCCACGAGACTCGTCATGATCGATCCGGCGGCGAAGGGGATCGCATACGAAGCGTGCGTCGCCCACCCCCCTTCGAAGCTGGAGGAAAGGACCTGAGTCAGGGAGAAGCCGCCTCGCACAATCAGCGAAAAAACGATTCCCGAAACGAGGACGGAGGCATAGACCATTTCGGGCCGGCGCTCCCGTTTGCGGCGCCTCTGCCGGCGGGAATCGATCCAGAAGGCGGCAGCAGCCAGACTCTGAAGCGTCGCGATGCCCGCCACCTTCAACCAGAAGTGGACGTCCGAGACCGACGCACGCGCCGCCGCGATTGCGTCCGCCTGACGAACCGAGACCTCGTCTCCCTTCCGAACGATCACCTTGCCTCGGGGAATCTTTGTCAAGACGCTCTCGACCGACCGTGACGCCTCCTCCCGTCGTCGCGTGGTCTCCGCGGCGTTGTAGTTCAGGTTCGGGCGCAGCGCGGCGGCCAGAAACGCCGCGACCTCGGTGATCTCTCTTCCCTTGAACGGCTCGTCCGCCAGACGCGCCGCCAGCGCGCTCTTGGCGGCGGTCCCGTACTCGATCACGTCGGACAGCTCTCGGCGGCGCGATTCCCGGCCGGTGGCCGAGTCACGCACCTGGATTCCGCGGGCTCGGTTTTCGAGGAGAAGGTCCTTGTTGTCGACCACGCCGACCCGATACTGGTCCGCGGCGGCCGCCGAAAGGCGCTCCTCGACCGGGCGGGAAAAGTTCAGCCGCGCCAGCGCGCCGAGGGCCTCGTCGCCGATGGGCAGGTCGAAGGCGTCCCGCACGGCGGAGGTGCGGTGGCGGGAAGCCGCCCAGGCCTCGCGCGCCTTCCGAAAGGACTCATGGATCTCCTTTTCCAGGCGTTCCCGCGCGGCGCTGTCCCAGTCGTACACGGGCACCACTTCCGCCGCCGCCTCCGCGCGCCGTCGGGCCGTCGCCGCGGGATCGGGCACGATCAGATCGCGCGGGGCGACCACGTCCCGGCTGGCGATCGAACCCGCGCGCGCGGGCGCGCCGCGAAACGTCAACGGCGGAGCGAAGGAAAACGTCGTGACGATGACGTAGGCCGCCGCCCAAAGAATCAAGCGGGTGCGGGGTACCCGCTCCGCCGCATCCAAGCGCGCGGCCGCCGAGCGGCGAGAAGAATTGGTCGTGCGCCGAGTCGGCGCGTCGCTGGACATGGGCAGCTCTCAGCGGCCGTTGGGGGAGGAGGTGCGGCCCGCTTCGCGCTCCCGCTCCCGGTCGCGGTCCAAGCCGTCGTATGCCGTGATGATGGACTGAACCAGGGGATGCCGAACGACATCCCGTTCGTTGAAGAGAACGAAGTGGATCCCCTCGATCGAGGAGAGCAGCTGTTGCGCCTCCCGAAGTCCCGAGGTCTTTCCCTGGGGCAGGTCCACCTGGGTCACGTCACCGGTGACGACTGCCTTGGAGCCGAAACCAATCCGCGTCAGGAACATCCGCATCTGCTCGGAGGTCGTGTTCTGCGCCTCGTCCAGGATGATGAACGAGTCGTTCAAGGTGCGACCCCGCATGAAGGCGATCGGCGCCACCTCGATGACGCCGCGTTCCAGGAGCTTTGCCGTCTTTTCGTACCCCAGAATGTCGTAGAGAGCGTCATAGAGGGGGCGCAGATAGGGGTTGATCTTCTCGACCATGTCTCCCGGCAGAAAGCCCAGCCGCTCCCCCGCCTCGACCGCCGGCCGCGCGAGAACGATTCGCTTCACTTTCTTCTCGAGCAGCGCCGCCGCCGCCATCGCAACGGCGAGGTACGTCTTGCCCGTTCCCGCCGGCCCGATCGCGAAGACCAGATCGTGCCGGTCGATCGTCTGAACGTAGAGCCGCTGCTTCATGTTGCGGGCCGTGACGACCGACTTCAACGACGGGCCGAAGGGGCTCACCAGAAAGAACTCGGGAATCGAGGCGCGGGGGTCTTCGCGCGCCACGCGGATGGCGGTGGAGACATCGCTCGAGCGCAGAGGAAAGCCGGCCGCCAGGAGCTCCGAAAGGCCCTCAATCAGGCGGCGCGCGGCGTCTTCGGCCGCCCCCTCGCCGACAACCTGGATCTCGTTGCCTCGGGCCGCGAGCCGGACTCCGAACGCCTCTTCGATGGCGCGCAGATTCTCGTCGGCGATTCCGAAAAGCTCGTTGAGCCCCGTTTCGGGAAGGGTCACTGCTGGAGTCGGCTCAGAAATGGGGATCGCTCCTTCGGGCGGAATGCGGGCAGATCAGCGGGCGCTCGGCGGGATGGCCCGGTCGAGACCGAGCGTCCGGCGCGAAACGCGAACCGCCCTCACGGTTCAACCCTAACACGTCCGGAGAAAGAGCAAGAAGCGGGCCGGGATGAAACCGGCCCGCCGCTCGAGCATCTCCTTTGAGCAGAAGGACTTGAGCCCGAGTTACCTGCCGGAGTTGATCGCCTTGGCCACTTCCTCGAGGCCGTTCTCCACCGCGTCGCGGATCGTCGACCCCTTGGCCTTGTGCCGGATCTCGCCCACGACGTTCCCCTTGGAGTCCTTCACGAGGACCTCGAGCCCGACTCCCGGGTTGGCCATCCATCCGCCCCAGTAACGGCCCGCCCCGTGAGGCTCCCAGGCGTTGAAGACGTTGCCTTCGACGATCAGATCGCCGCCGGACTTGACGACCTTGTAGCCCTGCTTGTCCAGCCACTGCTCCATGTAGTCCTTCCCCTCGCGGGCGGCATCTCTGGACTCGCGCCCCCTTCCGTTGGAATCGAACTCCCGGACAGAGACCGTCTTGTAGGACTTCATGCTTCCGCCCGTGAAATAGACCCAGTCCGCGTCCTTTCCCCTGACGAGCTTGTCGTAATCGGGAAGGTACTTCTGCGGCTCGTCCTTCTCCTTGGCGTCGTCGGAATCGAGGAAAGTCTTCCCCTTCGCCGCCTCGGCCGGCCGCACCGAGAGAGCAAGAAAGCAGGCGAGAGCGATCGCCCAAACAGTCTTTCGACGGAACATACAGTCTCCTTTTGACCGAGATTCTACCAAAAGGGACCGGAGCTATCAGCTGGCAACTGTCGGCTTTCAGCCAGATGGGTTCCGCGGGCCCGGCTGAGAGCCGACAGCTAAAAGCTCAGGTTCTCGCAAACCGCATCGCCCGCAGCGGAGGTCGAGAGCGTTCCGCCGATATCCGCAGTGCATCGAAGCTCCCGGACGCATGTCTGCACCGCGCGCTCGATCGCGGTCGCTTCCTCGCGGTGCCCGAGGTGGTCCAGGAGGAGCCCGGCCGTCAGGATCGCTCCGAATGGGTTGGCTCTTCCCGTGCCCGCGTATTTGGGGGCCGACCCATGGACCGGCTCGAACATCGAGACCCGCCCCGGATGAATGTTGGCGGACGCCGCCATCCCCAAGCCTCCCTGCAGCGCCGCTCCGAGGTCGGTGACGATGTCCCCGAACATGTTGTTGGTCACGATGACCTCGAACTGACCCGGGTTGCGCACGATCTGCATGCAGAGGGCGTCGACATAGAGGTGGGAAGCCTCGATCTCGGGGTAATCGCGGGCGACCTCGACGAACGTGCGCTGCCACAGATCCCCGACGAAGCGCATCGCGTTGGACTTGTCGGACATGACGACCCGACGACGGCCGGCCGAACGGGCGTGGTGGAACGCGGCGCGCACGATGCGCTCGACGCCCTTTCGAGTCGAAACGTCCTCCTGGACGGCGACCTCGTCGGGGGTTCCCTTTTTCAGGTGGCCGCCAGCGCCCACGTAGGCTCCCTCCGTGTTTTCCCGAAAGACGGCAAAGTCGATGTCACGCGCAGAGAAGCCCTTCAGCGGCGACAGCCGGTCGTCCAGACACCGGACCGGCCGGAAGTTTACGTACAGATCGAGGCGAAAGCGCGCTCCGAGCAGGATGTCGGCCGCGTGCTTCATGTCGGGAACGCGGGGATCTCCGAATGCCCCCATGAAGATGCCGTCGTAGTTGGCCGAAAGGTCTTCCCACGCCCCGGCCGGAATCGTCTCCCCCGTTTTCAGGTAGTGGTCGGCGCTCCACGGAAAGTGCACGGTCTCCAGCGGCAGGGATGCCGCCTGCGCGACGCGGCCGAGAACTTTCATCGCCTCGCGCGTAACGTCCACACCGATGCCGTCTCCGGGGACCACGGCGATGCGCATGGCGGGGGACGATAGCATCGTGAGAGGTGAGACGTAAGACGTAAGACGAACCCCAACTCGTCTCACGTCTCACGTCTTACGTCTTACGGCCCATTTGGCTACAATCTCGGCAATGACTTTCGCCGAAGCCGTCAAGGAGATCCTCCTGGACTGTAGCCGCGCTCCGGAGCGTCCGACTCCGGGGCTGCTTGCCGAGCTCGTCTCACGCCAGGCGGAACGCTATCTGGACCACGTTCGCTTCGACTCTTCCCACTACGTCCGGCACCCCGTACTCTTTTTCGACGATTGGGAAGTCATGATCATCGGCTGGGAGTCGGGTCAGACCACTCCCATCCACGACCATCGCGGCGTGCTCGGCGGAATGGCGGTCCTGACGGGATCCCTCCTCGAAGAGCGGTTCACGACACCGGCCAACAAGCCTGACCTTGTGGACTCGCGCCTCCGGCCGGAAGGCGATCTCTGCGACACCGGGCCCGCCGTGCTCCACCGCCTCATCCCGCGCAGCCGCGCCGTTTCTCTTCACATCTACCGGCCTCCGCTGCGGACCATGGGAATCTGGGGCGACGAAGGGATGATCGAGATTCGCCGCTCCCAGTTCGAGGTCGGCGAGGAAGTCCTGGCCCGCGCCGTCGCCACCGGAGCCCGCTGCTGATCCCAAACGGTCGGAAAGCGGGAAGACGAGGTCTTTCCTCGACACCCGATCAGGGCTTCCCGTTCCCTTGCGAAGGCCGTCGCCCCAGCACCACCGCCCAGTCTTTTCCCCAGCCGTCGCGGACGCGCTCCACGACTCGCTCGTCCGGACCGGGCCCAGTCGAGGGTGGTCCGATCCGAAACGAACGATCGCCTCTTCCCGGAGCCGGCTCCGCCGAGGCGGAAGCATCGGGATCGAGGCGGTAGGTCCGCACCGCGTTGACCGCCAGAGGCGAGTGCCCCAGTCCCTTCGCGACGGAGACCGAGCCATAGCGGTCCCATCGCGCCGCGGCGCGGCCGAGCAGTGTGTCCTCGCCGGAAATGTGCTCGAACGTCGATCGCGCCCTCCCCCAATCCACGAGGGCCTCGCGCGCCCCGATCGCTCCGGCGACCGCCACGACTCCGACCAGACCGATTGCCCACGTCCGTCGCCGGTCCGAGGGCGCGAAAGAGAGAAGCAGCAGAATTCCGAGCGCCGCCGCGACCGCCGTGGCGCTGGCCAGATAGGTGAAGCGGAAACTGTTGGGAAGTCCCGCCTCTCCTCCCACGAAGGAGGCCCCCAGGGCGCAGACGGCCTGGCTCAAGAGGTATCCGGAGATCTCCTTGCGGGGGCGCACGAGAGACCGCGCCAGGGCGATGCCCACGGGAAGACTCACAACCAGCGGAAGGATCGTCCGGCCCGGCAGGCCGTGCAGCGGAGACGGATCGACACCCGTCCACGGCGCATCGAGCGAGCCGGCGGCGGCCCGCAGTGCAGGCATCGGCGAGCGAGTCCGGATCGTTTCGCGCACGACGTTGTGATCCGAGACACGCGCGAAGTACGGACTGGTCCGTCCCTCGGTCAGCAGAAAGATCGGCAGCGCGGCGATCGCGTACCCGGCAACGAAGCTCAGGAACGAGGCGAGCTGCGGTCGAGGAGATGTGTTTTCTTGTCGCGGCCACAATGCCAGCAACGCGAGCCCTGCTCCGGCCACCCACGCCGAAAGGTAGATGTGCGCGGCCAGACCCGCGACGGCGCCCGCCAGAAACGTCAGTGGCAGGAGGCCGCGTTTTCTTGCGGCCAAGAGCAGAAGGGCAGCCACGTCGACCACGGGAGCAAGCACGACGGCGACCCATCCCCAGCGGGAGTGAATGAGGTTCCAGCGCAGTCCCGCCATCGTGAGCGCGGCCAGAGTCCCTCCTCCTCCGGGCAGGAGCGCCCTGCCCAGAAGACCCGCCGTCGCGACCGAGCAGATGCCCCCAACGGCCGAAGGAAATCGAACCCCGGCCATCCGGGTCCCGAACACGCGCAGAGATCCGCGAAACGCTTCCAGATAGAGAACTCCCACGCTTCCGTAAGGCGTCGGGACTCCAAACGGGGCCGGTCGGATCGCGTTCGCGAAGTCCGCTGGGCGCCCGCGCAGGGCGAGCGTGGGCGCGATGAGCGAAGCGTCATCGACCCAGACATAGGGAGGAAGACGTTCGAGAGCCGCCAGTCGCAGCAAAGCGCCCGCGATCAGAGCCGCAGCCGCGATCGCCGCGACCGCGCCGCGGGCAAAAGGGAGCCGCACGGGCTCGGCCGTGGCGAGGCCGTTTCGGTACAGAAGCAGAAACCCCGCGCTGCCGAGTCCTCCCGCCATCGCGGCGGCCGCGATCACGAAGAGACCCATGCCCAGGCGCGGGATCGCCCACGCCGGCTCCGTATCGAGCAAAAGAGAAGGTCGAAGCCACGAGGCGGCTTCGACGCCGGCGACGAACCCGGCCAGGAGCCCGACGAAGACAGCCGCTCGGGTGCCTGTCACCCGACCGGCCGGCGGACTCACTTCTGGAAGAAGAGAAACAGATTCACCGCGGAGGGCCCGAGAGAGAAGAAGTCCCCCGACTTCAACGGCGCCGCGCAGTCCTCCTCCGGAAGACCGCCCAGATCATCCGGGGCCGGAATCTGGTCGCCGTTCAAGTACGTCCCGCAGGTCGAGCGCATGTCGACCAGGAAGTATTCGGGATTGGAGAGCAGGGCCCGGCGCACGACTTTGGCGTGGAGGCGCGAGACCTCGGTATTCAGAAAAGCATCGGGAGAGGAGACGCGGAATCCGGACACCGGCATCCCGATCCCGATGAACTCCGGAACCTCGCGCCCGATCAAGAGCTCCTCGAAATCGAGCTTGACCAGGCCGGCGTTGTAAGAGCCCAGGCCCAGCAGATAGTGCCCCGAGGGAAGCTTCAGGAGCGTGTGGTTCAGGCGCTGGGACATCCCCGCCATTCCGTTGTCCACAAAGGACATCAGGTCGCGCTGGCGGGACTCGAGGGCCTCGCGGCAGATCGCCGAATAGAGGTCGTCTCTCATCTACTCCGTCCTGGATAGAGAAACGACACCATTGTTGAGTCTATTCTAGCCCGGATCGCTCCCAACGGAAGCGCCGAGCTCAATGAACGCGCTCCTCCGGCGCGGTCTCCTGCCCGCTTTCGGCCTCCATCTCGACCGTCCAGCGCTCGTAAACCTCCGGGGGGAGCTCCGCGACGAAGCGGGACGGCTCCAGAATCACGTCCACTCCGTAGCGATCGCGGGCGAGCATCGGGTAGACCAGGGCCAGCTCGTTCTTCGCGCGGGTGACGGCGACATAGAAAAGGCGCCGCTCTTCCTCGAGCCCCTCGTCCGTCACGGCGGCGCGATAGCTCGGAAAACGCCCCTCCGAGAGGCCCATCACCGCGACGCGGCTCCACTCCAGGCCTTTCGCCTGGTGCACGGAAGAGAGCACGACGCGGTCGTCGTCGGACTCGCCGGCGACGACGTCCTCGCCCGAGAGCTCGTTGAAGAGCGTCACGTCTTCCAGGAAGGCAGGAAGCGCGTCGTACGTCTGGGCGAACTGCGCGAACTGCTCCAGATCATCCAGACGCGCGTCGGCGTTCGGGAACTTGGCCCGCGCGACGTCCCGGTAGACGGTCTCCACAACTGTTCGAATCGCCTCCGAGGGGGACGACCGGATCGAGGCCGACTCGAGCGTCGCCAGCAGCGCTCGAAAGGGCTTCAGCGCCGCCTCCGCGCCTCGCGGCAGCGCGATTCCGCCGGCTCCTTCCCGCTCGCGGAACGAGGCGAGCGGATCGGGACGGCTCCCGATCGCTTCCCAGACGGCCGCGGCCGACCTCTCGCCGATGCGAGGATAGAGCTTCAGCGCGCGTTTCCAGGAGAGCTCGTCTTTGGGGTTCACCACGATCCGCAGGAACGCGAGAACATCCTTGACGTGGCGCTGCTCAAAGAAACGGGTCCCGGAGCGGATCTCGTACGGAATGCCGCGGCGCGTCAGCTCGATCTGAAGCTCGAGAGCCTGATAGTGCGCCCGGTAGAGCACCCCGACGTCGGAGAGTTTCTCCCCTTCGTCGTGCCACTCGAGGATCCTCTGCGCCACGAAGCGGGCCTGATCCGCGATGTCCGCCAGAGCCACGACCGCGGGCATCGGCCCGGCCTCGCGGCAAGCCGAGAGGTCTTTGGGAAACTGCCGCACGTTGTTGGCGATCGAGGCGTTGGCGAGGCCGAGAATCTCGGGTGTCGAGCGATAGTTGATCGTCAGCCGAAAAGTCTTCGCCTCGGGGTAGCGCTGCGGAAAGCCCAGAATGTTCTCGAAAGAAGCGCCGCGGAACGAATAGATGGCCTGCGCATCGTCACCGACGACCGTCACGTTCTTCTTCCCCATGGCCATACGATCGACGATGTCGCCCTGAAGCTGGTTGGTGTCCTGATACTCGTCCACCAGGACGTGCTCGTAGGATCGCGTCAGCTCCGCGGCTGTCTCGGGCGCTTCGTCGAGAAGGCGTTTCCAGGAGAGCAGGAGATCGTCGTAGTCCGCGGCGGCCGCCAGTCGCTTGCGCTCGCGGTACCGATGGAGCACGGCGGTGATCTCCTCCTGAATGCCGGTGAAGTGCGGCGCGCGTTCCGCGAGCACCTCCGAGAATGCTCGGCCGGTGTTGATCGTGAAGGAATACAGGTCCAGAAGCACGTCGCCCTTGGGAAAGCGGCGCTCGAGCACGGGAATCTTCTGATCCGAGGTCGCCGCTTCGAGCATTTCCCGGGCGTCCTCTTCGTCCAGGATCGTGAAGTTCGCGGGCAGTCCCACGCGGGCTCCGAATCGGCGCAGGAGGCGGTTGCCGACGGAGTGGAAGGTCCCCCCCATCAATCGCCGGGTGTCGACGGCGAGAAGGGCCTCGACCCGGCGGAGCATCTCTCGCGCCGCCTTGTTGGTGAAGGTCAGCAGCAGAATCCGGGAGGGATCGGTCCCGGACTCGATCAGCCGGGCGACCCGGTAGACCAGCGTCCGGGTCTTGCCGGAGCCCGCGCCGGCGATGACCAGAATCGGCCCGGGTCCCGCCAGGACGACTTCCCGCTGCTCCTCGTTCAATTCCCGGTCGTAGTCGACGCGGTAGGTCCGAAGCCCGGCGGGTTTTTTGAGGATATATTTCCGTTCCACGCGAGCAGTTTAATGCCCGATTGCGGGACAGGAGAGGTCTCACCGGCCGGGTTAACGGGCGCCAATCAGGTAATCTTTCCCTTCCGTAAGACGTTCTTAAATCAAGGCCCAGGGGGCTTGCGAGGAGACTCGGATGAGTATCGACAAGATCCGTAAGTCGGTCCTGGTTGTCGCCGGGATCGCCGTCATCGCGGCGGCGGGCCTTTTCGCCGGCCGGCTGTCCGCCGGTGCCTTTCACGGTGGGAAGGCTCGCGGAGACTTCGCTCAGCACCTCTTCAACCGTATGTCGCGAGCCCTCGACCTGACGGAAGACCAGAAGTCCCGGATCAAGGACGTGCTCCGAACGCATGCCGACGAGATCAAGGCTCAGATGCAGGCTTCCGCGACCGCACGCCGCGCCCTTCACGATGCCGTAATGGCGCAGCCCACCGACGAAGGCGCGATCCGCGCCGCGGCGGCGCACGTGGGGCAAACCCAGGGAGACGCGGCGTTGTTGTTCGCGCGAGTCCGCACGGAGATCGATCCGATCCTGACTCCCGAGCAGAAGCAGAAAATCCAGACTTTCCATGCGCGCGACCGCCACCCTCCCGACGCCGCCGGGCGCTCCTTCGATCGGTTCCTGAAGAGTGGTTCCTAGGGCCGCCGGCCAGATGGACGCGTCCGGGCCAGTCGGGCAAGCGCGGCCGGACGAGGTCGCTCTGGTCGAGCGCTCCCTGAAGGGAGATGACGGGGCCTTCGCACAGCTCGTCCGCCTGGGAGCACCCGCGGCGCTCGGGGCGGCCAGGCGCATCACGGGAGACTTCGCGCTGGCGGAGGACGCGGCTCAGGAAGCCTTTCTCCGCGCCCATCGGGCCCTCAAGGACTATCGGCACGAATCCTCTTTCGCGGCCTGGGTCCGCAAGATCGCCATTCGTACGGCGATCGACATCGTTCGGCGCCGTCGGCCGGAAGACCCGCTGCCCGCGGCGCTCCGAGGCCCGATTTCGGAGGAGAAGCGACAGGAGGACGCCGACTTGCTGCGCGAGGCGCTCGGCCAGCTTTCTCCCCTCGATCGGGAGATCCTCCTGGCGCGGGAAGTCGAGGGAGAGCCCGACAAAGTCATCGCGCAGCGATTCGACATGACCGTAACCGGCGTGCGGGTCCGCATGCACCGCGCCCGCAAGAAACTGCGAACACGATTTCTGGGAAGCCGAGGAAGCCGATGAAAAAATCCGAATGTGCTTCGATTCGAAACGCCATTCTTTCCGGCGCCGCGACGCCGGCCGCGGAACGGCACTTGTTTTCCTGCACCGCCTGCCGCGCAGACGTGCGGCTGGGCCAGGCCTGGAAGACTTTCTCCCGCCCATCCGATCTGGAGACACGTCCCGCTCCCGATGAGGTCTTCATCGAGCGCGTGCTGCGGGACGTGCGCGAGGACCGCCGGCGACGCGGCCGCGTTCGCACCGGGCTGGCGGCCGCCGCCGCGCTTCTCTTTTTCTTCCTGGCCGGGGCGGCTGGACAGATCGCGGCGAGCGGATCGGCCAGCGGCGAGGACACGACCGACACGCAGCTCATCGCCGCCGGCGGAGACGACGCCACGGATGCGCAGCCCAACGCCTCCGCCGACTCGGACCTGGAAGCGCTCCTGCTGGAGTAACGTCGCTGCACGTCGCTTCCGCTCACTCGGGATCTGGCTTCGCCACCGGTGCGCGGCTCGGCCACTGGCCTCGACCGCGCACCTGATCCCTCCTTCGCTCTCGCTCCCGCGGCGCGCGCCTCCTCCCCTCTGGGAGACTTCGCGCGCCGCGACCCGGACTGTCACCGGGTCGACGAGGTGAGAGGGCTCTCAGCTTTTTGTCTCGGGCGTCCAGAGAGCAGAGCGCTGAGAGCTAAACTCTCCGGATGGTTCTTCGTCTCACGACGGCGGGCGAGTCGCATGGGCCGCGCCTGACGGCGATTCTGGAGGGAATGCCCGCAGGGCTCGGGATCGATCCGGACTTCATCGCTCGCGAGATGGAGCGGCGGCAGCACGGGTACGGCCGGGGCGGCCGGATGAAGATCGAGAAAGACGAGGCGGTGCTCGAGGGCGGGGTGCGCGGCGGAGTCACCCTCGGCTCTCCGATCGCCATCGGGATCGCCAACCGCGATTTCGCCAATTGGGAAAAGGTGATGAGCCCGCTGCAGGTCGACGCCGCCGCGGCTCGAGGGAAGGCTCTCACCCGACCTCGCCCGGGCCATGCGGATCTCGCCGGCGGAATGAAATACGGCGCGTCCGATCTGCGCGACGTGCTCGAGCGGGCCTCGGCGCGCGAGTCCGCCGCCCGCGTCGCCGCGGGAGCGGTGTGCAAGCTCCTGCTGGCCGGCTGCGGCATCGAGGTTCGCAGCGGCGTGCTGTCGCTGGGCGATGTCGTCGACGATGTCTCTCCCCGCTCTTTTGCTTCACTGGAGCGTGTCGATGAACGCTCGCCTCTGCGCGCCATCGACTCGCGGCTCGAGAAGAGGATGATGGACGCGGTCGACACAGCGAAAAAGGAGGGAGAGACGCTCGGCGGCTCGATTCTGGTCGGCGCGCACGGAGTCCCGGCGGGCCTGGGCTCGCACGTCTCCTGGGACCGCAAGCTCGACGGCCGCCTGGGGCAGGCGCTGCTCTCCGTGCCCGCGGTGAAGGCCGTGGAGTTCGGCTCCGCCATCGCGGCCTCGCTCGGTCCGGGCTCGCGGGCCCATGACGAGATCGAGCCGGACGAGGCGAAGGGTTTGCGGCGCCGCACCAATCGCGCCGGAGGACTGGAGGCGGGGGTAACCAACGGCGAAGATGTTCTGGCGGTCATCTACATGAAGCCGATCTCGACGCTCGCCCGAGGCCTCGACTCGGTGGAACTGGCGACCGGCGAGCCGGCCCGGTCCGCCTATGAACGAAGCGACGTCACCGCGGTGCCGGCCTGCGGTGTGATCGCGGAGGCCATGATGGCCTTTGTCCTCGCCGACGCTCTCCTGGAAGTGACCGGCGGAGATCGCGTGAAGGACGTGCTCCAGCGCCTCACCCGCCATCGCGAGCGCGTTCGACACTACCCGTGGAGTTGATCCTCGGGCGCGTATATCAGACCTGGTATATCCACCAGCGGGAAATTTCCGATTAGATCTTGCGCCGGTGTCTCGGATGGCGCACGGCCCGCGGCGAGGCGGGCCGGCGATCGAGGGCCTGGTCCGCTGCGATCTGGACTCCCGGTATCGGGTCGAGCAGGCCGGGAGCCGACGTCGCCGACATTTCCTCGACCGAGAGGCGCGGCCCCAGACGAGAGTCCAGCGTCGCGAAGAGAGGATTCGTCGGCACCAGCGCGGTGCCTTCGGCGCGCCAGTATTCCCAGTGGAGCATCGGCGA
>JBKPDV010000038.1:0-3083 GCA_046728075.1 Acidobacteriota bacterium
CTCCAGGATCGTCTTCTCCTGGAAAATCGGGAATTGGAGCCGCTGACATCCTTAATGTCGATTGCTCGACCTCGCTGGTTTTAGGATGAGGACGATGGGGACCTTGGCAAGCACCCCGGACCACTCGAGTCGGGGCCATCCGGCGGAGGGGACTTTTCGAAGGCGGCCGTCCTCCCGGAATCGGCGGGAGCCCGCGACTCTCGATGGCCCTATCCGATGATCGGCTCGTGAGATAACATCGAGAGATTCGGCCAAGGGACCATCTCGGTCGAGTGGTTCGGGCGCGGCGAGGGCCGTCTCCCTCGGCTCTCGCGTTCGGTTACGTCGTGGCCGACCCACCCGGCGTCTTTCGCAAGATTGGGATCAACTTCGATGAGTCAGAGCGGGTCGGGAGCGGGACGGGTGCGGGTGGCCATCATCGGCGC
Source organism: Acidobacteriota bacterium (assembly GCA_046728075.1). GTDB lineage: Bacteria > Acidobacteriota > Thermoanaerobaculia > UBA5066 > Gp7-AA6 > JBKPDV01. Next base: position 426 of record JBKPDV010000038.1, read on the forward strand.
CGGCGCGGTCAGCGCCTATCATCACGTGCCGGCGCTCCAGCTCGACCCCCGCGCCGAGCTGGCCGGGGTCTGCGACGCCGACCCGGCGCTGCTCGAGGAGCGTCGGCGCGACTGGGGCGTCGAGCGGGTCACGACCGACCCCGAGGCGGTCTGCCGCGACCCCGAGATCGACGCCGTGATCATCGCCACGCCCAACTTCACGCACCGGCCGATCGCGATGGCGGCGGCCCGGGCGGGCAAGCACGTCATGTGCGAGAAGCCGCTCGGCCTGAACACCGCCGAGGCCCGCGCGATGTACGAGGCGGTGCGAGACGCCGGGGTGGCGCACATGACCGCCTTCACTTACCGCTTCGCCCCGGCGATGCGCTACCTCCGCCACCTGCTCCAGGGCGGCGCCCTGGGTTCGCCCCGCCACTTCCGCTCGCAGCGGTTCCTCGACTGGCCCGAGACGAGCTGGGGCTGGCGGCAATATCAGGCGAAGGCCGGTGCCGGCGACCTGTACGACATGACAATCCACCGCATCGACTTCGCCCTCGACCTGCTCGGCCCGCTGCTCCGGGTCTGCGGCGCCGTCGCGCGGTTCGCCCCCCGGACCACGACCCCCGACGGCACGTCGTGCCCCCCCTCCGACGTCGACGACTGGTCGTGCCTGATCGGCGAGTTCCAGTGCGGCGCGACCGGCGTCTGGGAGGGGACCACGCTCGCCAAGGGCTATGGCTGCAGAGGTTTCGGCCACGATTGGGCCGAGGTCAACGGCTCCGAGGGCTCGGCCGTCTATCGGCTCCACGAGCCGAACACCATCCTGCTCGGCAAGACCGGACATGACCTCGCCCCCCAGCCCATCCCCGCCGAGTTCCTCAAGCCCGCCGACAGCCCCCGCGACCCCTCGCTGGGCGAGCCCGCCACCGCCTTCCGCTACGACCTCGTCTGGGAGTTCATCTCCGCGATCGTCGACAAGCGCCCGGCGGTCCCCAGCTTCTATGACGGCCTGAACGCGCAGCACGTCGCCGACGCCGTCCTGGAGTCGTACGAGAAGCGGACCTGGATCGACACGCCGCTGGCGACGCCGTGATGGCATCCGGGCTCGTGGAGGTTTGATCGATCGGGGAAACAGGTGTTCGGGATGAAGTTGAGCAGAGGACCTCCCAAATGAGAACGATCGACCATCGCAAGCCGACGACGTTACCCCCGCTCGTCGCGGGCCAGCGCCTCGACCGGGCCACGTTCCACGAGCGGTACGAGGCGATGCCCCCGGCGACGCGGGCCGAGCTGATCGGGGGGATTGTTTACATGCCGTCTCCTTTGAGCGCCGACCACGGCGATGAAAACAGCCCTGTCGTCTACTGGTTCATGCACTACCAGCGATTCACCAGGGGCGTCAAGACGTCGATCAACGCCTCAACGTTCCTGGATGATCAGGCCGAGCCCCAGCCGGATGTCTCGCTCCGCATCCTGCCCGAATTCGGCGGTCAGACGCATTACGAGGGAGAATACTTGGCGGGTGCCCCCGAGCTCGTCGTGGAGGTCGCCCGATCGAGCCGCAAGATCGACCTCGGCGAGAAGCTCCGGGATTACGAGCGCGCCGGCGTCCTCGAGTATCTGGTCTACGCGCTCGACCCGTCCGAAATCTTCTGGTTCGCCCTCCGCGAGGGCCATTTCGTCCGCCAGGCGACGGACGAGGATGGCTGCTACCACTCCGAGGCCTTCCCCGGCCTCTGGCTCGACCCTCGGGCCCTGCTCGACGACGACCTTGACGGCCTGATCGCGACTTTGGAGCGAGGGTTGGCCACCGCCGAGCATGCGGCGTTCGTCGCCCGACTCGCCGAGAAGTCCTCGTAGAGCGTGCCAAGCCAAGCGTGATGCACACCGGAGCGACGAAGATGGCATCAGGGGCCCTCCGTGTGGGCCACTCGAGCTCATGGAGCGAAGGAATAGGATTTGCTGGAACCTCTAAGTGTCCGCCCGTTTTTTCCTGCATCGGAAACCCGAGGACGCGAAGGAGGTCATCATGAAGATCGAGTCGCTCAGGGAGCTGTTCATCGAGGAGCTGCGGGACCTGTACAGCGCCGAGAACCAGATCATCAAGGCGCTGCCCAAGATGGCGAAGGCCGCGTCGTATGATCAACTCAAGGCCACCTTCACCGAGCACCTGGAACAGACCAAGGGACACGTCGAGCGCCTCGAGACCATGTTCAAGAGTCTCGGCGGATCGCCCAAGGGCAAGACGTGCAAGGCGATGGAGGGCCTGATTGAGGAGGGCCAGGAGATGGTCAAGGCGAAGGCCGAGCCCTCCGTCCACGACGCCGGCCTGATCGCCGCCGCGCAGCGGGTCGAGCACTACGAGATCGCCGGCTACGGCACGGCCCGGACCTACGCCTGGCTGCTCAAGGAAGACGAGGCGGCCAGGCTGCTCCAGCAGACGCTCGACGAGGAAAGGGAGACCGACAAGAAGCTCACCCAGCTCGCCGAGAGCACGATCAACGCCGAGGCCGCTGCCGCCGGCGCCTGACGCGATGGACATTCTGAAGAGGCTGTCCGAACGTCTTTTCCGGATCCCGGCGGGGAGGAGAGGACGCACTCGGGCAGCCTCTCATCAGCGACCGAGGCCCAGCCTCCGGCGATGGTAGGCCAGCCGCTGCTCGACATTCACGACAGGCC
>JBKPDV010000039.1:0-25224 GCA_046728075.1 Acidobacteriota bacterium
ACTTCCACCGGCCCGGAAACTTCGGTAGGACGTGCGCCTGGCGTTTTGCCTTTTCGTAGGCCGAGCTGCCTGGCGCGGCCCCCTGCGGAGCGCGAACTCCATCGTTTCCGCCGTGACAGGTCACGCAGGAGATCTTGACCGCGGTGCTTTCGTGTCCGCTCGCGGAGTCGGTCGCGGTGTGGCAGCTCAAGCAGCCCGAAGAGTCCTTCACCGCAGCGGCCGCCGGAGCAGGCGGCGCCGGCGGCCGGTTTTGCCCGGCCGTCTGTCCCATCCCGCCCAGGAGGACCGCCGCCCCGAGAAGAAGACCGCCGGCGATCTCGGTCGTCCTCGTGCGCCAGCCGTTGCCTCCGATCCTCATGCCTTCTCTCAGTAAGCGAAGATGAGGGACATAAATCCCTGGTAGAGAGTCTTTGACTTGGCTCCGCAGTTCAACCCCGAACAGTTCGAAGTGTAAATATCCTTGAAACCGGTCCCCGGAAAAAACGCGGCCGCTCCGGCCGTCAGGATCACCTGCTGATTCAGGAAGGGGCGGTACGTCACTCCGAGGCCGCACTCCTGGCCGATTTCCCGACGGATGTTCGGCTGGAAGAGCAGCAACTCGAGAGGCTGCGTGTGATGGAACCAGAGGGCGTTGCCCAGGACCTCGAGCTTCAACTTCGGAGTCAGCTGAAAGTCGAAGGTGAGGCCGCCCTCGAAGATTCCGGGATTGACGTACTCCGCCTGCCCTTCGTCCTTGGAGGAGCGCAGGTCCGGGATGACGCTGTTGGGCGAAACGAGCTTCACGCCCGTCTGCGTCAGGGCGATCCCCTGTCGGTTCCAAAAGGAGTTGGGCCCTCCGAGGAACTTGGTGTTGTCCAGGATCGCGGAGAAACCCCGGGCGGTTCCGTCGGTCGGGTTCGCGTCGCCGGACGACCAGAAGAAGGAGAGGAGCGGCCGCCACCAGTCGACGTCGACGGAAAGCTCCAGCGCCGCCATCTGAGCGTTGACCCGCACCTTGCGGCCGGCGATGGGATCCCGTTCGTCGTCTCCGTACGCTTCGTAGGCGGCGTGGGAGATGTTTAGGCGGCCGATGTGGCCTTCCCCCGTCCAGCCGATGTAGCCGACTCGCTCGCGGTGCTGCGTGACGTCGCCGATCGGAGCGGGGCGCACCAGAAAACCGTTCTCGTCGTAGTGAATCGGCCCCTTGTCGTCGTTGTAGAGGATCGAGAGCTGAGTCGTGTAGCCGGGAACCAGAAAGTCCTGCGCGAAGAAGTTTCCGATACCGACGTGCTGGTTGCGCGTGTGGATCGTGTTCAACCCCGAGTTGGTGTCCTTCTCCAGCATGTCGAAGGCGGCGATATTCCACTGGAACCGGTTCGAGCCGAAATTGCCGAAGAAGCGCGCTCCGAGCTGGTTGTCCGAGAAGACGAACCCGCGAAAGTCGCTCGTGAACCCCTGGATCCCGACCCTCAGAGACGTGATGTCGTAGTAGGGAGAGACGTCGAAGAGCTTGACCTCGCCGAACGCCTCCTGCAGGCCGACGTGACGGTCCGTCCGCGTGTTCAACTTCCGCACGTCGATATTGACGATGCCGTTTTCCTCCGCGTGCAAGTAGTTGAAGCTGCCGACGGGCGTGACCCGCAGCTCCCAGTCCCGCGGGCGGAATGCCGCGTCCCCGTGGAAGAGCGACAGCGTGAGCAACACCTCCTGAAGAAAGAAGTACTGCCGTCCGTTGCCGAAGAACTCTTCACTGTCGGGGTTTTGAGAGGAAACGTCGCTCGGAACGGGCAGGCGCCGCGTCTCGCCGAGCGTATCGCTGACTCCCGTCACGACGAAGAACGTCTTCTGGCCGAAGAGCGGGTAGTCACCCTTGAGGACGTTGCGGTTGTAAGGGTCGGCGAGCTTTCCGCGCGTGTAGCGATCCCAATCGGGGAAGTCGAGGCGCCAGCGATCCGGCAGTGGCAGGAAGTCCGCCTGGGACTCCGCGGGCGCAGCGGGCGCCGGTGCTCCGGCGGGCTGCTGCGCCACCGCCCAGGCCGCGGCGAGAATTCCGAGGGAGCAAGAGAGCAGGCGCGCTCTGTTGGGCGCAAGCACTCTCACACTCCTGCTCTCATGACGGCTCCGCGGAAGAAAGTCGGATGGCCGTGAAGCGCACGCTGTTCCTTGGTGGTGATTCTTGAAGTATCGTCGATGACAAGTCAAGCCATCCTTGACAAGGATGGCCCGAACACTCTAGGTTGCGCATGGATCTGTCCCACACACTCATGGAGGAGACGGGCACGAATCGCCCGGAGAGAAGACGGGGTGAAGGCGTGAGCCTCCGCGGAACCTTCGTTCGCCTCGCAGTCCTCATGATGGTCGCCGTGCCGGCGCTTGCCGCGGATCGTCCCGCCCCGATTCACGTCGACCCGCGCACGATCCCGCCGACTGACAAGACCGCGGGCCCCGTCCTGACCGCCGCGGACGTTCAAACGATCGTGACCAACGCGGCCGCCGAGGCGCAGCGACAGGGGTTTCCCGCCGTGATCGCCGTCATGGATCGCGAGGAAAACATTCTGGGCGTGTTTCAGATGCCGGGAGCGCCCCGGCGTCTCCGCCTTTCGGGCCGCAGCGATGGTGCCGCGGTCAACGATGGAACGCATGGCCTGGACGGACTGACGTTCGCGCCCGCCGGAGATGCGCCGGGAGCGGGCATCGTCGTCGCCGGCGCCGGGATTCCCGATCCGACCATTCTCGCGGCTCTTTCCAAGGCGGGGACGGCGGCGGTCTTCGAGACGCGCGGCAACGCGTTCACGACGCGCACGGCCTCGTTCATCATTCAGGAGCACTTTCCTCCCGCGATCGATTTCACCTCCAGCGGGCCTCTCTTCGGCGTGCAGTTCTCCAACCTGACGTGCACCGACGTCAAAAAAGTGGACCCCGCCAACGGCAACCTCGCTTTGCCGCTCGGCCTGGCGGGAGACCCCGGCGGCATTCCGCTCTACAAAGGGGGAGAACCCGTCGGCGCGATCGGTGTCGAAGCGGACGGCCTGTACACGATCGATTTCACGCCCGCGGTCAGGACTCCCTCAGTCGACGAGATCATCGCGCTCGCCGGAACACGCGGTTTCGAGTCTCCGCCCGAGATTCGAGGAGACCAGATCATCGTCAACGGTCTGCGTTTTCCCTACGTCAACTCGGATGTCCCCGCCGCGATCTCCGGCGCCGCTCCCCCCGGGAACTTCGTGCCGGGATTTGGCCCTCGTGACGGCCTGCCGACGATCTTCGTTCCGGTCACGGTGGCTGGCCAGCCCGCCACGGCCGATCCCCGCTTCTTTCCTTTCATCTCGAGCCCGGTGGCGGGTGGCCTGACCGCGGCGGAGGTCGAGAGAATCATCGGGCAGGCTCTGACCCAGGCCTACAGGACGCGCGCGGGAATCCGGCAGCCGCTTGGCAGCAACGCGCAGGTCAACGTCACGGTCGTCGACCGGCGGGGGACCGTGCTCGGCATCGCGCGAACCCCGGATGCGCCTGTCTTCGGCTTCGATGTCTCGGCCCAGAAAGCGCGGACGGCGGCGTTCTTTTCCGCCCCTGAGGCCGCCGCGACTCTGGCGGCCGCCGGCTTCTCGGAGTACGTCACCAATGCCCGGGCGGACGCGCTCAATCTCGACGGCACGGTCGCGTTCACCGACCGCGCCAACGGATTTCTTTCGCGCCCCTTCTTCCCCGACGGGATCAACGACACGCCGCAGGGTCCCTTCTCCCGGCCGATCACGCAATGGAGCGCATTCAACGACGGCCTGCAGATCGACCTGCTGCGCGCCGCGCTCGTGGGCATCGTGACCGGAACGCACGCTCTGGGGCCGCCTTGCACTTCGATCCCGGCGGTCGCGCACGGTATCCAGATCTTTCCCGGAAGCGTCCCGCTCTACAAGAATGGAGCGCTCGTCGGCGCCATCGGCATTTCTGGGGACGGCGTGGATCAGGACGACATCATCTCCGCGTTCGGAAGCGCGGGATTCGAGGCGCCTCTGGAGATCCGATCCGACCGGGTGTTCGTGCGTGGAGTCCGGCTGCCCTGGGTGAAATTTCCAAGACACCCGGATCTCTGATCGGGAGCCGCATGCTCACGAGCTCGATCCGCGCCGCGCTCGCTCGGAAGATCTGGCTTGTCCCTCTCCTTTGCGCCGCTCCGCTTCCTCTTGCTGCCGCCCCGAAGTATCTCGGCCCCAACAAGTGCATCTCCTGCCACGATCACGACAAGCAGAAAGACTGGTCCGCCAAGGACAGCCACGCCAAGGCGCTTCAGCAGCTCGAGGACAAGAACGCGGCGAAGTACGCCCAGGCGATCGGCCTCGCGGATCCCTACAGTCTGAAGGGCGCCTGCGTGGCCTGTCACGCGACGGTCTTCAACGGCGACGCCAACGCCGGCGTGTCGTGTGAGACTTGCCATGGCGCGGGAAGCGACTACGTCGAACCCCACCAGCAGAAGGGGTCGTACGCGAAGGCGTTGACGCTCGGCATGTTCGACACGCGCGGCAACTACGCCGTCTGGGCGAAGATGTGCAACGAGTGCCACATCCTTCGTGATCAGAAGTTGATCGCGGCAGGCCACAAGTCGGGAGCGGACTTCGAGGTGGGAGCCGGCAGCAAGAAAATCGTGCACTGGGCGCCGGCCTACGATTTTGCCCAGCTGTCGGCCGCCGGGCGCACGGCCGGCGGCGGGAAGAAAGCCCCGGCTCCCGCTCCCGCCCCCGCGCCTCCGAAGGAGGAAGCCAAGCCAACGCAGCCGCCGGCCAGGCCGACCCCTGCTCCCAAGCCCACCGCCGCGGCCGCTGTGCCGACGACGGCACCGCCGCCGCGGGCCGAAACGTCCGTCCCGACGGCAGCGCCTCTGAAGAAGGAGGCCCGACCGGAGCCGACTTCCGCTCCGACAGCTCCCGCGGTGACGGCGCGCGTTCCGACGACCGCGCCCTCTGCGCCGCCGACGGTGCCTCCGAAGGTGACCAGCCCGGAGCCCTCGGGACGTGTTTCCCCGGCGGTCCGACCAACCGTCGTCATCGAGATCGTCTCCACCCCGATTCCACCGGCGCCTCCGCGCCCGTCAGCGGGTCCTGCGCCGATGCCTCAGCCGACCATGGAAGGCGCGCCACCCGCGCCGGCCGCGACGCTACCTCCGGCCAAGCCGCGGGCCAAGCCGAAACCCAAGCCCAAACCGAAGACCACGCCGGCTCCTCCCGCCGCGACACGCACTCCGACCAAGCTGCCGGCGCCCATAGAGCCGCCGCGGCGGCCGCCACACTAACCGTCGCTTCCGCTTACTCGGGACCTGCGCCTGCGGGCGCACCGGCTCGCGGCTCGCCCAAAGGGCCTCGACCCACGTCGCTTCCGCTTACTCGGGACCTGCCCCTTCGGCGCACCGGTGCTCGGCTCGCCCAAAGGGGCTCGACCGAGCGCCTGGTCCCTCGCGCGCTCTCGCTCCCGCGGCGCGCGCCTTCTCCCCTCTGGGAGACTTCGCGCGCCGCGAGCTGATGTCTCGGGTAGGCGGAACTTATGAACTCTGCACTCGCGAGATTCGGCGGCCGGTCTAGGTGACCTCGCGCGCTATGATCCGGTTAGGGTACCGTTTCGAATCTCGTTCGCCAGAAGCCAGGGAGCCACGGTGGAAGAAAAAGAAGTTGCCCGGGCATTCCCCAACGCGCTGAAGGCTCCCGAGAAGACCTTCGAGCCGGAAGAGCTCGCGAGATTTCCCGTCTTCCAGGGGATGTCCGAAACGGTCCTGAAGAAGATCCAGCCCTACGTGCTGGGCGCCCGCTACGAGCCGGGCGAGACCATCCTGCGCGAGGGGGAATACTCCGACGCCGCCTACTCGATTCTCTCCGGGATCGTGGAAGTCCTGCTCACGAAGCTTCCCGTTTTGCAGCAGACTCCCCCCGTCGCCAAGGGCGGGCGCCCCTCGACAGCTCCGGGCGCCCGCGCGGCCGAGCTCGCCGGGCAATCGCCCCGACAACGCGCCATCGCGCGCCCCCAGATGGACACGGAGGGGACCATCATCCTGTCCGATATTCCCGTCGATGTCCCTCGAGGGGGTGCGGTGATCCTCGAGAAGGGAGAGATCTTCGGCGAGATCTCGGCGCTCTCCCGCTATCCGGTGTCGGCGACCGTGCGGGCGCGCACGGAGGTTTCGTGTCTGATGATCCGCACCCCGGCGCTGCGCATCCTCCAGCGCTCGGCGCCGAAGTTCAAGGAGTTCGTGGATCGCCGTTACCGCGAGCGGTCGCTCGAGACCCATCTGCGCAACGTCGGCCTCTTCGCGCAGTGCAGCGACCGGTTTCTCCGCGATCTGAAGGATCGAGTCAAGCTCGTGTCGTTCGAACCGGGGGAGCTCATCGCCGAAGAGGGAGCGCCCGCGGACTCCTTTTTCATGGTCCGCGGCGGCTACGTGAAGGTTTCCGCCCGGTCCGGCGCGTCGGATCTGGCCTTGACGTACCTGCGCAAGGGAGACTTCTTCGGAGAGGCGGCGCTCCTCCTCGAGGAAGCGTGGCCCTTCTCGTTCTCGGCGATCGAGAGCGTCGAGATAGTCGAGCTGACGCGCGAGGATTTCCAGCTGTTGATCAAAGACCACGCGGAGATTCGCAAGGAGCTGTGGCAGGTCACGATCGATCGCTTGAAACAGCGGGGCTCGGCGATTCGGAATCCTGTCGAGTCCGAATACCTCCAGATGGCCGTCGAGACGGGCCTCATCCACGGCGAAAGCGTGCTCTTGATCGATCTGACGACGTGTACTCGCTGTGACGACTGCGTGCGGGCCTGCGAGGACACGCACGGCGGAATTCCACGCTTCATTCGGGAAGGGTTCAAGTTCAAGAACTGGCTCATCCCGACCTCCTGCTACCAGTGCACGGACCCGGTCTGCATGATCGGCTGCCCGACCGGAGCGATCACGCGGCCGATCGGAACGACGGAAGTCTCGATCGACCCTCTGACCTGCATCGGCTGCGGCAACTGCGGCCGCCGCTGCCCGTGGGGGAACATCATCAACGTGCCGTACAGCCATCCGATCTTGAAGAAGGACATCCAGCTGGCGACCAAGTGCGATCTTTGCCTGGACCGGGAGCGCCCCGCCTGCGTGGAGATGTGCCCGCACGGCTCGGCGATCCGGGTCTCGTTCAAGGATGTCAGTCAGCTGACCGCGTCGCTACCGGTCTTGCAATAGCTCGCATCGTTCATGAGCGTCTTGAAGCCCAAGAAGCCCGTCTGGCTGTACGCCTCGCTCGGCGTCGGCGCCCTGTCGGTTCTGGTCTTCCTGCTTCTCTCGCGCCGCGAGCCGTGGAATGCGGGGCGCGCGGGAGGTCTCGTCTTCGGGATCGCGGCGTCGGTGATGTTTCTGATCGACCTGCTCTATCCTCTCCGCCGCCGCCTCTTCGGCTCCGTCTTCAAGAACGCTCAGGGTTGGATCCAGTTCCACATCTATGGCGGTTCTGTCGCTTTCCTCTTCGTGATTGTCCACTCCGGTTTCAAATGGCCCGCGGGCACGCTCGGCTGGCTGCTGCTGGGTCTTTCTTTCTGGGCAGTGGTCTCCGGTCTTTTCGGCGTCTGGCTCCAGAAGTGGGTGCCGGCTCTGATGGCGAGCGGACTCTCCGTCGAGGCGTTGTTCGAGCGGATCCCTGAGCTGGTCGCCCATTTGAAGGAAGATGCCGAAACGTTGATCCAGGACTCCTCGGAGATGCTCGAGCGCTTCTACGCGGATGACGTGCGGCCGGCGATGGCCGGGATCGCTCCGTCCTGGGGTTACCTCTTGGATGTGCGCAGCGGGCGGGACGCGCGGCTGGAGGCGTTCTCCCGCCTCTCCCCGTTTCTGGCGGAGGAGGAGCGCCCGCGCCTGGAAGACCTGAAGATGCTCCTGACGGAGAAGCTGGAGCTCGACGCCCAATACTCCCTCCAGCGTCTGCTCCGAATCTGGGTCGTCATCCACGTTCCGCCTTCGATTCTCCTCTTCGGAATCATGCTGTTCCACATATGGACCAGCCTGTCGTACCTCTAGCCCGATGCCCCGCTTTCTTCCTTCCGGCACGCCCTCGAGGACGAACAAATACGTCTATCCGAGAAACCGTCTTTTCGTCTTCTGGGTGTCGCTGGCCGTCGGGATCGGAATCGCGGCGCTCCTGACGTTTGCCGTGATCGGAGGCAAGAAGACGGTCGCTTCGCCGGGGCCCCTTTCGAGCGCCCACGCTCCTTTCGAAGCCAAGTGCGCCGCCTGTCATTCGCCTTCGGTGGCCGACGCGCGGTGCGAGTACTGCCACGATCCATTCGGGTCCAACCGTCTTCAGAACGCCGGGCACGTCTGGTACGGCACGAAGAACGCGGCCCTCGTCGCGAAGGCGCAGACGGTGGATTGCGATCGCTGCCACGGGGATCATCGTGGACGCGCTTTTCCGATGAAGAAGATAGACGAGCGCGACTGCGCGCGTTGCCACTTTCCGAGTTTTGCCACCCATCCGCAGATCGCCCTCGTCAAGAAAGGCGTCATGAACGACGAGGGGATCCGATTCCCCCACGCGCGGCATCTTCTGGAGATGCAGAAGGCAAACCTCGAGCGATGCCAGTACTGCCATGAGCCGACGCGGGACCGGCGGGGATTCGAGCAGGTCTCCTTCGATCGCCACTGCGCGCGCTGTCACGCGAAGGGTGGAGTGGTCGGAACGACGGATCCGATCGCCCGAGCCGCAATCGTCCTGCCGGGAGAGATCGGGGCTCCCTGGGCCCAGGCTCTCGTCGGCAACGTTCAGAAGCTGCCCCGAGACAAGGTCGTGGTCGTCAACATCCAGCACCAGGACCCGTGGATCATCTACAACCTCTGGAAGCTCTCCCGCGAAGTGGACCCGGACAGCCTCGCGCGCAAGCGCACACAGCTGGCCGGGAAGATCGATCAGCTCCTCTATCAGCTCCGCGAGCCTCCCACGCGAGGCCTCGCCCTGGCGAACCTTCGCGCCGAGGAGAAGCGTCTGCAGGCCGTCGTGCGCGCCGCCCGCACTCCCGCCGACAGCAAGAGGGCGCGCCGCGCGCTGGACCGGGTGCGCATCCAGATCGAGCTCGGGCCGCTCCAGATGACCGCGCCCAGACCCCGCGACCGTTCCCAGATCGAAGCCGAGCTCGCGCGCCGGCGCAGCGAGCTCTCCGACTTCGACATCGCGGCCTCGGGCCCCACGACCCCGCTCTCGTCCGAAGAGAAAGAGAAACGGCTCGCGGCGGTCGTCGCGATGACCTCGGCGTGCGTGAAGTGCCACATCTACGACGCGTCGCTGATGCGACCGGTCAACGCCGCCAAGCCCGTTCTCGACCGTGCGCGCTTCAACCACCTGCCGCACGTTCAGCAGGTGGGTTGCGAGTCCTGCCATGGGATGGTCGTCAAGAGCACCAAGGCGGAAAACGTGAATCTGCCCGGGATCGCGAACTGTCAGGGATGCCACCGGCCCTCTCGCAGCCGTGCCGATTGCGCGGAGTGCCACCGCTATCATCCTCCCACCGAGCCATGGCCACCGATCTGATCCAGGCCGCTCTGCTCTACCGGCGGGAGCCCGAGCGGAACTTCCCGGTCCCGCAGGGAGACGCCTCGATCGGTTATGACCCCGCCAACGACGTTCGAGTCCCCTTCGAAGGGGTCTCGCGCCGCCACGCTCGGATCACCTTCGACGGAAAGGAATTCTGGATCCAGGACACCGGCTCTTCCAACGGAACGTTCTTAAACGGCAACCGCTTGAAGCGCAAGGAGCGGCTCCGGCACTTGGACGTCGTGACGCTGGGCCGGCGCGTGGACCTGATCTTCGTGCGCAAAGCGATGGAGGGCTCCCGGGTCAAGCGTCACGGAATCGAGTCGGCGTCCATCGAAACGTTGGACGGCGCGGAGACAGGAAGACGGGATGAGATCCCGAGGGGCTCCTTCACGATCGGTCGCGCCCCATCGAACAATGTGGTCGCCGATAGCCAACTCATCTCCAAGATTCACGCAAGGCTCGAGCGCACCGGTCTGCAGCTCGTGATCACCGACCTGCAGTCGGCCAACGGGACGTTCGTGGAAGGCAAGCGCATCACTTCTCACGTTCTGCGCGACGGTGAGGTCTTCAACCTCGGCCACGGCCGCAGCTACCGCGTTCGGTTGAACGAGGGGGAAGTCTTCACTCACGACGTCGCCATGGCGCCGGGCCGCGACATGACGGTCGCGGAGCTGCCCATCGATTGGAAAACGAGAATCGAATGGTCTCCGGAGGAGAAGGCGGTCTTCGACAAGGCAGCGGCCGGCCGCAAATCGCCAACCTTTGCGCAGCTTCCCGCACAACCCGCACGCGTTTCGATCGCACCCAAGGCGCCGCCCACGGCGCCGCCGCCGATCAAGCCCGCGCCGGAGCCGAAGCGAGCCGCGCCGGCGCCCCCGCCGACTCAGCCGCCCGTTCCCTCGCAGCCTGTGCCGCCGCCGGCAGCTGCCAAGCCAGCCGCCGCGCCTGCTCAGCCGCCGATTCCCTCGCCGTCTGTGCCGCCGCCGGTAGCCGCCAAGCCAGCCGCCCCGCCGCCTCAGCCGCCGGTTCTGTCGCAGCCAGTGCCGCCGCCGGCCGACGCCAAGCCACCCGCCGCGCCCGCTCCTCCGCCGGTGTTCTCGCAGCCTGTGCCTCCTGCCGCCAAGCAACCGGAGAAGTCCGCTGCTGGTTCTCCAGTCGCGCCCGCTCCTCCCGAGGCGGCACCGCGCCCGGCAGCTGGGGAGCCGGCGGTCGATCGGAAAACCGCCGTTTCTCCTCCACTGCCCTCACCCGCGGCGCCGCCCGCTCCTGCACCGGCCGAGACGAAGAGTCCGGTCCCCGCGGCGAGTGCTCCTTCCCCCTCTTCTCCGGTCCCAGCTCCGAAGGCTCCCGCTCCGGTCGCCGCGCCGCCCGCTCGCCAGCAGCCCGCGCCGTCGGCGCCGCCTCCGGGAGGCAGCGCGGTTCCCCCAGACGAACAGCGGACGCGTCCTCTGGAACCCAGACCGGCCAGCATCCGGGGCGTCATCCTCGAAGGACCGGACATGCGATTCACATTGCCACCGGGGGATCATGAGATCGGCCGCCTCCCGGGCATGTCGGTCCAGATCGAAGGCTCCGGCGTCTCGCGACACCATTCGATGTTGCGAGTGAGCGCGTCGGAGGTCACCGTGGAGGACCTCGGCAGCAAGAACGGGACGTACGTGAACAATCAGCGCATCGTCGGAGCCCGCCGTCTCATTCACGGCGACAAGCTGGCGATCGGCGAGATCAAGTTCAAAGTGTTTTTCGAGCAGGGAACCGCGAGTCGGTAGGAAGGTCCCTCACGCACCGCGACGGCACGGGACAGAGGGAAGCGGGAGCAACGGGTTAGGAGTGACGGCGGAGCAGGCGGGCGGCCCGGGATTCCAGGGAAAGCATCCAGAGGAAGAGGGCGGAGAAGCCGAGGAGGCCTCCGAAGAAGACGACCTTCGTCGGCGAGTCCATCAGGACTTTTCCCTGGGGATTGATGACGGTCTGCGGGTGCAGCGAAGAGGTGATTCGAGGCACGATAAAGGTCAGAAACGGCATGAGAACCGCGGCAAAGAGCGCGTAGGCTGCCGCCATCGGCGCCCGCCGCTCCGGATCCTCGACGGCCGCGCGCAGGAACAGGTAAGCGCCGTAGAGGAAGATCAACAAGAGAAAAGAGGACTCCCGCGGGTCCCAGTTCCAGTAGGACCCCCACATGATCTTCGCGAAGAGAGAACCGGTGATCAGGGCGAGCACCGCAAAGAGGAGTCCCAGCCGGACCGCCGAGACGGCGATGTCGTCGTGCCAGGGATTGCGCCGGAGCAGGTAGGCCAGCGAATACGCGGCCGCCACGAGAAAGGCGAGGGTCGCGGTCCAGGCGCACGGTACGTGAAAGAAAACGATTCGTGACGACTCACCGAGGAAACCTTCGGCCGGCTTTGGCCAGAGGAAGGCCGCCGCGGTGAAGGCGGCCATGTAGGGAAGCAGGAGCCACTTCAGGAACTTCATCGCGGTCATTATCCGATAGCTATCAGCTCTCAGCTTTTGGTCACCCGCTTGGCTGACAGCTGAAGGCTGATAGCTGTGAGCTAGTCCTCCCAGGCCGCGCGTACGAGCAGGTACGCCGCGCACGACGCGGCTCCGTCATAAGCCACCAGGACTCGCATCGCGACGGCCGGAAACCGGCCGGCGCAGGCTTCCATCGTCGCGGTGATGGCCGACAACAAGAGCGGGACGAGCAAAGGGAAAGAAATGACGACGAAAAGAACGTTTTTCTGAGAAGCGCGCGCCACGAGGGCCGAGAGAAACGTCGAAACGACGGAGAGGCCGAATCCGGCGGTGACCAGCACCAGGGCCAACGTGGCGGGCGATTCGATCCGCCAATCCAGAAGAACGGTAAAGGCCGGCACCACAACCGCCGCGATCGCGAGAAAGAGAGAGAAATTGAAGAGGGTCTTGCCCGAGAGGACGATCGGCGCCGATGCGACCCGGCGCAGGGCCAGCGCAGTTCCGGTTTCTTCTTCCCGTACATAGGCGCGGGGAAGCCCTGTCGCAGCGGAAAAAAAGAGGATGATCCAGAGAAGGGCCGAGGTCACCGCACCGCGGGCCTCGGGAGGCACACCCATCGGTCCGATCGCGAAGGAGACGAGCGTCAGGGCTGTGGCCGCAAAGAAAAAGACCGACGCCAGCGCGATCCGCCGGCGCAGCTCCTGGGCGGCGTCCTTGGAGCAGACGGCCCAGGCTCTCGAGAGACTGTTCGCCGCTCGACTCTCCCCGTCCACCCGTCGCCCCGTCCCCCCGTCAGCGACAGACTGGGGGACTGGGGGACTGGGGGACGGGGGGACTCGGAGCGACGTCATCGTCCCAACCGCACAACCTGGTCCGGTTCCACGAAGTCGCGTTCGTCGTTGGACGCGAGCACGACGGCTCCCGAGCGGCGCCGCTGCCCGATCACGGCCTGGACGATCTGGCGTCCGTCGGCGTCCAGGCCCGCCATCGGCTCGTCGAGCAACAGGATCGGCGGATCGAACAGAAGCGCAAAGGCGATACGCAGGCGTTGCTTCATCCCGGTCGAGAATGCGCCCACCCGCTGATTCGCCGCCTGCACGAGCCCCACGCTCGCGAGCATCGCGTCGATCTCCCGGGGCCGAGCAGGTCGACCGGCGGCGCGGCGGAAGAAAATCAGGTTCTCTCGAGCGGAGAAATCCTCGTAGAAAGCCAGATCCAGCCCCGCCCAGCCGGTCGCCAGCCGCTTTTCGTCTCCGGCCAGCTCGCGGTCACCCAGCCGAAGGCGAACCGCGCCGGCGCTGGGGCGCAGAAGCGAGGACAGAATCTTGACGAGAGTGGTTTTACCGCTCCCGTTTCTTCCCTGGACGGCCGTGAGGCCCGCCTCGACTGAGAAAGTTAGGCCCGAAAAGAGAGGGACGCCCCCGTAGGACTTCGCCAGATTCTGCACCTCGAGTGTTGTCGGGGACACAGGACGAAGATAGTTCAAACGGTCGGTAGTCGGTAGTCGGTAGTCAGTAGTCGGCAGTTGGACGGGCTTGATTTTTCCTACCGACTATCGACTACCGACTATCGACTTCCCCTTGATATGATCCCGCGGTTCAGATGATCACTGGTTTCGGCGCCCGGGGCATTCCCGGCTCGTCCTCGGAAGCGCCGCAGAAATTACCGGCAACCGACATGACTCGAAGGAGAGCTTGGATGCTAAGACGCGCATGGTATGCCCTGTTGTTGACCGCCTTTGCACTATCGTTTGTGGCATGCGGAGGCAAAGAGGACGAAGAGGAGGAAGCCCCGGCCAAGAGCGCCGCGACGACCTCGACCTCGGCGGCAGCGCCGTCGACATCCTCGGCGCCGGCGGGCGCTCCCGCCGCCGGCGGCGCGACGGTCACCGGCAAGATCGCTTTTACGGGGGGTGCTCCCCAGATGGAACAGTTGAAAATGGACGCCGATGCCTACTGCAAGGCGGCGCACCAGGCCCCGGTCTACGCGCAGGAAGTCGAGGTCAACGGAAACGGCACGCTCAAGGACGTGCTCGTGTTCGTCAAATCCGGCGTGACCGGCAACTACACCGCACCGGCCGAAGCGGTCACCCTCGACCAGAGGGGCTGCCAGTACCATCCGCACATCTTCGGCATTCAGGCGGGCCAGCCGTTGAAGATCCTCAACAGCGACGGGACCCTTCACAACATCCATGCTCTTCCCAAGATCAACACGGAGTTCAACATCGGGCAGCCTTTCCAGAAAATGGAGACCCTCAAGAAGTTCGACAAGCCCGAAGTGCCGCTGCGCTTTAAGTGCGATGTCCACAAGTGGATGGGCGCGTACTGCGGCGTCTTCAACCATCCTTTCTACGCGGTCACCAACGATCAGGGCACTTTCGAGATCAAGGGTCTGCCTCCGGGCAACTATGTGATCGAGGCGTGGCAGGAGAAATATGGATCGCAGGACCAGAACGTCACGATCTCCGGCTCCGAGTCGAAGACCGTCGATTTCGGCTTCAAAGGGTGAGCGCAGGCGGGCGCCGGGCTTGACGGCCCGTCACAAACTCCGGACCGGGGCGCTCGCGCTCGCGGTGGCCCTCCTGCCGGCGCTGGCGGGGGCCCTTCCCTTCTGGATGAAGCTGCCGGCCGCGGAATCGAGCTTTGCCGAGGAGATCGACCGGATTTTTCGTCTCATTCTCTGGATCACGGGCGTCATCTTCGTGGTTGTCGAGGTGCTTCTCGTCTTCTTCCTGATCCGCTACCGGCATCGGGAAGGCCGGAGAGCTCACTACACCCACGGAAACAACCGGCTCGAAGTCATCTGGACGATTGTTCCCGCGATCATCTGCGTCGTCCTCGCCCTGCTCTCGCGGCGCGTCTGGGCTGAGATCAAGCAGCGCATGCCCGAGGACGCGATGCAGCTCGAGGTCACCGCGGAGCAGTTCGCCTGGAACATTCGCTATCCGGGCCCGGACGGAAAGCTCAACACGCCCGACGACATCCTGACGCTCAATCAGCTCCACTTTCCGGTCGGCACGAAGGTCGTCGTCAACCTCCACAGCAAGGATGTGATCCATTCCTTCTTTCTCCCCGAGTTTCGCGTGAAGCAGGACGCGGTGCCCGGAATGACGACCAAGGTCTGGTTCGACGCCGCCCACGTCGGCAACTGGGAAATCGCCTGCGCCGAGCTGTGCGGCCTCGGGCACTATCGGATGAAGGGCTTTCTGGTCGCGGAGTCGCCGGAGGACTTCCAGAAGTGGCTCGCTCAGCAGGCGGCTTCCGGCGCACCGCCGCCGGCTGCGGCCGCGGCCGCGGGTGGCCCGGCCCCGACTCCCGCGGCTGCTGCCGCAAATGCCCCGCCTCCGGCGCCCGGCGTCAGTCCGCCGCCGGATGGAAAGGTCTCCGTTCCGCCCGCCGACAGGACTCCCGCGGCGCCGCCCGCACAGGAGGGAAAACAACCGTCATGAGCACCGTTCCATCGCCCGGGCACATGCCGGCTCCGGCTGCGCCGGCCGCGCCCCTTGCCCACGAGCTGCCCCACGGCGTCCATCCCGCGCCGACTTCCTTCTGGCGAAAGTACATCTTCTCGACGGACCACAAGGTGATCGGCAAGCAGTACCTCTTCTACTCCCTCTTCATGCTGGTGATCGGCGGATTCCTGGCGGGGCTCGTGCGCTGGCAGTTGGCGTGGCCGGGCAAGCCGATCGGCTTCATGGGCAAGCTCATGCCCGAGGGAATGCCGGGCGGCCAGATGCTCCCCGAGTTCTACAACTCTCTCTTCACGATGCACGCGACGATCATGATCTTCTTCGCGATCATGCCGATGTTGATCGGCGCGTTCGGGAACTTCGTCGTGCCGCTGCAGATCGGCGCGCGCGACATGGCGTTTCCCCGGCTCAACCTGGCTTCCTTCTGGGTCGCGGTCCCCGCCGCAGTCATCATCATCTGGTCCTTCTTCGTCACGGGAGGTGCGGCGCAGTCGGGCTGGACGTCCTACGCGCCCCTCGCCGCGATCCAGCCGAAAGGGCAGACGCTCTGGCTCCTGTCGCTGTTGATCCTGGGCATCTCGTCGCTTCTCTCGGCGGTCAACATCATCACGACGACCATCAACATGCGCGCGCCGGGGATGACCTTCTTCCGGCTGCCCCTGACCGTGTGGGCGCTCTTCATCACGGCGATCCTGCTGCTGCTGGCGCTGCCGGTGCTCTCGGGCGCGATGATCATGCTGCTCTTCGACCGCGTCCTGGGAACGACCTTCTTCCTCCCGGCCGGTCTCGTGGTCTCGGGCAACGCGCTCTCCAACGCCGGGGGAGGGCAGGCGCTTCTGTGGCAGCACCTCTTCTGGTTCTTCGGGCACCCGGAGGTCTACATCATGATCCTGCCGGCGATGGGGATCACCTCGGAGATCCTTCCCGTCTTCGCGAGGAAGCCGATCTTCGGCTATCGCGCGATGGCCTACTCGATCATGGGAATCGCGGGACTGGGCTGGATCGTCTGGGGACACCACATGTTCCAGAGCGGCATGAACCCGATCCTCGGCACGACGTTCATGATCTCGACGATGGTCATCGCCGTGCCTTCGGCCATCAAGGTTTTCAACTGGCTGGGGACGGTCTGGGGAGGCAACATCACGTTCACGACCCCGATGCTGATGGCTCTCTCCTTCGTCTCGATGTTCGTCATCGGCGGGCTCTCCGGGATCTTCATGGCCTCGACTCCCGTCGACGTCTTCATTCATGACACCTACTTCATCGTCGGGCACATCCACTACGTCCTCTTCGGCGGCTCGCTCTTCGGCGCCTTCGCCGGTCTTTACTTCTGGTATCCGAAAATGTTCGGCCGGTTCATGAACGAGACCTGGGGAAAGATTCACTGGTTCCTGACGTTCGTTTGCTTCAACCTCGTTTTTTTCCCCATGCACTTCCTGGGGATGCGCGGGATGCAGCGCCGCATTTACGACTACTCGCAGTACACGCATTTGAAGGGCTTGCAGCCGATGAACCAGTTCATGACGATCTCCCTCTTCGTGCTGGGGGCGGCGCAGGTCATCCTCGTTCTGAACTTCTTCCTCTCGCTGCGGCGCGGGAAGATCGCGGGCCCGAATCCCTGGCGCGCCAATACGCTCGAATGGCAGACCTCCTCGCCGCCGCCTCACCACAACTTCGATCAGGATCCCACCGTCTACCGGGGCCCGTACGAGTACAGCGCGCCGGAGCGGGCGGACGACCACTGGCCGCAGAACGAGCCCCCGTCGGGCGTCGCGCCCGCTCACGCGCACGCGCATGGCTAGTCGGCCGGCCAACCTCGGATTGCACCGCTTCGCCGTCGCGCTCGCGGCGGCGACGGTCCTGCTGATCGTGGCCGGCGGCCTCGTGACCTCGACGGAGTCGGGGCTCTCGGTGCCGGACTGGCCGACGACGTACGGCCAGAACATGTTCACGTTTCCGCTCTCCAAGATGGTCGGAGGAATTCGCTTCGAGCACACGCACCGCCTGGTGGCTTCGACGGTCGGGTTTCTCACGATCGTGCTCGCGTTCTGGCTCTGGCGCCGGGAGCCGCGCAGTTGGGTGCGTCGGCTGGGCTATGCGGCTCTCGCGGCCGTCGTCGCGCAGGGAGTGCTCGGCG
This sequence comes from Acidobacteriota bacterium, assembly GCA_046728075.1. Lineage (GTDB taxonomy): Bacteria > Acidobacteriota > Thermoanaerobaculia > UBA5066 > Gp7-AA6 > JBKPDV01. Next base: position 17,591 of record JBKPDV010000039.1, read on the forward strand.
GCCTGACAGTGCTCTTTCTGTTGCCCACAGCCGTCTCGGTCGCGCACGCGTGTCTCGCGCAGACCTTCTTCTGTCTGACCGTGGCTTTGGCCGTCGTCACGTCGCCGCGCTGGCGCGACGCCGAGCCCGTTGGGCCCGGCCGCGTCGGGAGAGCCGCGAAAGTTCTCGTCGGCGTTGTCTTTCTGCAGCTTCTCATCGGCGCCGTCATGCGCCACACGAAGTCGGGCCTCGCGATTCCCGACTTCCCGCTGGCCTTCGGGCGCGTCGTGCCGCCGATCGCTTCCTTTCCCGTCGCGGTGCATTTCGCGCACCGCCTCGGCGCCGCAGCCGTGGCCGCGATGTCGCTCGTGGTGCTCGCGCGCGCGAGCCGGTCGGGCCGGCCCGGCCTGCGCAAGACCGCCGTCGCGATCGCCTCGTTCGTTGTCCTCCAGATCGCCCTGGGAGGGCTGACGGTTCTTTCGCGCAAGGACGTTCTGATCACGACGGGTCACGTCGCCGCCGGCGCGCTGATCCTGGGAACTTCGCTCGCGCTCGCCCTGGCTTCCACGCGGGAAGGCGCACGAACGGCCGCCGCAGGCGCCCGGACCGGCCCGGCAGGAGCTCGCCCGACTTCTCGCAAGGCCGGCCAGGAGGCCGTGGCATGAGCTCGACCTCCACGATCACGCTCGCGGCGGCGCCGGCGCGCCTGGCGGACTTTTTGGAGCTGACGAAGCCGCGGATCACCTTCCTCGTCCTCGTCACGACGGCCGTCGGGTACGTCGTCGGCCTCGCGAGCGGTTTCGACATCGCCGCCTTCGCGGCTCTGCTGGCCGGCACGGCTCTTGTTTCGGGCGGAGCTTCGGCCTTGAACCAGTACTGGGAGCGCGACGCGGACGCCCGCATGCTCCGGACGAGCAAAAGGCCAATCCCTTCGGGGCGGGTGGCGCCAGGCGATGCGCTGGCCTTCGGGCTCGTGGTCTCGGCGGCAGGGTTCGCTCTGCTCGCGACCGTCAACGGGCTGACCTATTTCCTGGGTGTCATCGCGCTGGCCAGTTATGTCCTGGCGTACACGCCGTTGAAGCGCATCACGTCCTTGTGCACGGTTGTCGGAGCGATCCCGGGCGCGATCCCTCCGATGATGGGATGGGCAGCTGCCCGCGGGAGTCTGGATGCGGGCGCCTGGGGACTCTTCTCGCTGCTCTTCCTCTGGCAGCTCCCGCACTTCCTCGCGATCGGCTGGATCTACCGCGAGGACTACGAGAGGGGGGGCTTCCCGATGCTGACGGTCCTCGACCGCGACGGAGGCTCGACTGCCCGGCAGGCGGTCCTGTCCTGCGCGGCTCTCCTGCCCGTGACCGTGCTCGCGGGAGGGCTCGTCTCGGCCGGGATGCTTTACCTGCTCGGGGTGCTCGCCCTGGGCGGGCTCTTTCTCGCGGGCTCGCTGCGTTTCGCGCTGCGAAAGTCTCGGGAGGCGGCGCGGAGCCTCTTTCTCATCTCGATCCTGTATCTGCCGGCGCTGCTGGCCCTGATGGTGTTAGACCGATGAGTCGCGAAGCGGCAGGCCGGACGCCGGACAACGGCCGAGTCCTGATGTGGCTCGTGCTGGTTGCGGCCGCGCTCTTTTTCGGATCGATTCTCTTCATTGTTTCGCGGGTTCACTAGGGCCGCAGGGAAGGAGATCAGCCATGTCCCACGAAACGCACAAGGCCACAAACTACATGGCGATCTTCTGGTGGCTGGCGGGTCTGACGGTGGTCGAGGTCGGCTACTCGTCGATCCTGCCGCACGAGCACAAGGCCGCGCTGATCCTCGGCCTCGTGGGGTTTGCGGTGATCAAGGCCACGATGGTCGCTCTCTATTTCATGCATCTGAAGTACGAGCGAAGGAGCCTGGGAATCATCGTGGCTTCCACGCTGATCCTCGGCTGCATCCTGGTCGGCGTCGGAATGGCGGAGCACTTGTTGCCGAGACCATGAGCAAGTCGGCAGTCAACAGTCGACAGTCGACAGGGGAGAGAGGCTGAATGGAAGCACAGGCGGTTCTGGTTCACGAGCGGTTCGACGAGGAGACCAACACCGGCATTCCCCACGACAAGATGGGGATGTGGGTCTTTCTCTGTTCCGAGGTGATGTTCTTCACCGGCCTGATCGGTTCCTACATCGTGCTTCGATTCGCGAGCCCTTTCTGGCCGCAACCCTCGACGGTCTTGAACGTCCCCCTGACCGCCTTGAACACCTTCATCCTGATCTGCTCCTCGGTCACGATGGTGCAGGCGCTGGCGGGGATCCGGTCAGGAAACCCGGGAAAGATGAAGCTCTTCCTCTGCCTGACGCTGATGTTCGGAGCGATCTTCCTGTCGATTCAGGGTGTCGAGTACTGGAAGCTTCTGCACGAGCACACCGCGCACTATCCGCACGGCTTCAATCCTCACGCCTCCCTCTTCGGATCGGTGTTCTTCACGACGACCGGCTTCCACGGCTTCCACGTTTTCTGCGGCGTCGTCTGCATCGCGTTCGTCACCGGCAAGGCTCTTCTGGGCAAGTACACTCAGGCAAGCCACCAGGGAATCGAGACGATCGGGCTCTACTGGCACTTCGTCGACCTGGTCTGGATTGTTTTGTTCACGATCATCTATTTGATCTGAGCCGGGAGGCGAAAGGCGGGAGGCGGGAGGCGATCCGGTCATTCTGAGGCTTCTCCCGATGGTCAACGCCATCCTGAACGCCACGAGCGCGATTCTGCTCGTCGTGGGCCACCGGGCCATCCTCCGTCTCGAGATCGAACGCCACCGGCGCATGATGGTGGCAGCCTTCACAATATCTATATTGTTTCTCGTCAGCTACCTGACCTATCACGCGCAGGTCGGCTCCGTCCGGTTCCCCGGACAGGGGCCCGTTCGCGCGCTCTATTTCGCGATCCTGATCTCTCACACGATCCTCGCGGTCACCGTGCCGTTTCTGGCGGGAAGAACGCTTTATCTGGGGTTAAAGCGACGGGACGACCGGCATCGCTCGATCGCCCGGTGGACCTATCCGATCTGGCTCTACGTCTCGATCACGGGTGTGATCGTCTACGCCATGCTCTACCATCTTTACCCGCCGGCCATGCTTCGATAAGCTGCGAGGGGAATGGCGAAGGGCGAACGGCGAAAGGCGACGGAAAGACGGTTCTGATGAAGTCGAGCAGTCGGGTCATTCTTTTTCTGGTCGTGCTGGCGATTATGGTGCCGGCGATCGTGGGGGCCTGTCCGCTCTGCAAGGACGCAAAAGCGAATACGGACTACCCGGGCGGGAGCGCGTCTCTCCCCAAGGGCTTCTACTATTCCATCCTGCTGATGGTCTCCGCTCCGTTCCTCGTGATGGGCGGTCTCCTCCTCAAGATCCATCTCGCGCGCCGGCGTCTTCGGTCGCTCCCGGTTCCGGCGCCGGAGGCCCCGGAGGAGAAGCCGATCCCGCCGCTCCTTCCGGATGCGAATGGGGCTCGTTCCTGAGAAGGCTCCTTCCAGGGTTTCTCGCTCTTCTCGTTCTCGCCGGTTCCGGTTCCACCGCGGCCCAGACTCCTCCCCGGATCGCACGCTCCGCGGAGCTCGACGCTCTCGTGACCTCCATCGCGAAGGAGACGGTCCGGGAATTCGCCGAAAAGGGACTGACCGAGGAGGGGCTCTCGATTACCTTGATCGAGCTGTCGCCACGAGCCCTCGCCTCGGGCTCCTCTCGCGGCGACGTTTCCTACTACCCGGCCTCGGTCGTGAAGACTTTCTATCTCGCGTACTACGAATCCCTCAAGGAAGCGGGGAAGCTGAAGGACACGCCGGAAATCGTTCGGGCGGTCAAGGACATGATCACCGTTTCTTCCAACGACGCGACGGGCTTCGTCGTCGACTCCATTACTCAAACGACCTCCGGTCCCGAGCTTTCGGGCCGGGAGTGGGAGGATTGGAAGGAGAAGCGCAACGCCGTCAACCGTTTCCTCGAGAAGCGGGGATACAGGGACGTCAACGCCAACCAGAAGACGTTCTGCGAGGACGCCTACGGACGCGAACAGGCCTTCCGCGACGGCGGGAAGAACCGCAACCGGATGACGACGGATTCGATTGCCCGTCTCTTTGCCGAGATCGCCCGCGGCGAGATCGCCGGCAAGTCGGGAACGGACGAGATGTTGGGGTTGCTTTCCCGCGACGTGACGCCGGACAAGCCCTTCGACGATCTCGAGCTCGAGGACGCGCGCCTGGCGGGGCACGCCCTTCCCGCCGGAGCGCAGTTCTGGTCGAAGTCCGGAGACGCCTATGACTTCCATCACTTAGTCGCCCGCGTGCGCCTGCCAGGCCCGGCCGCGGCGGACTACGTGCTCGCCGTTTTCACGAAAGGCGTCAAAACAGTCCCCGGGATCATCCCGAGGGTGTACGAGCGCGTGGCCGCACGCTACGCGGCTGTCGCCGCGCGTTAGGCGTAAGGGGTCAGGCGAAGCCGGGGAGCTGTTCCTACGTGGACCACGCCTCACGCCTCGCGCCTCACGCCTCACGAATCCAATGATTTCCCGCCTCCTCGCCCGTCTCGTCGGCGCGGCCCTCGCCTTTCTCCGCGCGACTCTCCGCGTCCGGATCCTCCACGGCGAGCACTACGAGCAGCTTCGGGAAAAGCGCGTTCCGATCCTCTTCGCGCTCTGGCACGGGCGGATGCTGCTGCCGATCCAGCGGCATCGCCATCAGCGGATCGTGACGATGGCCTCGCAATCGAAGGACGGAGAGATCATCGCCTCCTGGCTCGCGCGAAACGGATACATCGTCGTGAGAGGCTCGACCACTCGGGGAGGCAGCCAGGCCCTGCGGGAGATGGTGCGCCACGTTCGTTCCGGCCGCCATGCGGCGCTCACCGTCGACGGTCCCAAGGGGCCCGCTCGAATCGTCCAGCCCGGAATCGTCCAGCTCGCCCGCTTGACCGGCGCGTGGATCCTTCCCATCACGTCGTCCAGCGCGCGACCGAGATTTCTCCATTCCTGGGACCGGTACCTGCTTCCGCTGCCGATCTCGCGCAGTGTGGTCGCCTACGGCGAACCTTTCCCCATCCCGCCCGAGATGTCCGACGATCAGGCAGTGGATCGGATCGCCGCCTCCCTCGACTCCGCGACCAAAGAAGCCGACGACGCCTGCCACATCACGCCTCCCGCCATCTGGCGTGAGACGAAGCCGTGAAGCCCGGCGCAGGGCGCGTTTTGACGGCAGGAATTGAGCCGAAATCATCTACCACGTGACAGATTCGATTCTCTGGCGCAGGCTCGACCGGCCCGGGCATGAAGCAGCCCGCCTCGTTCATGCCGGCTCGGACTGGCGTTTGAGCGGCGCCGCGGTCTTCCTGCATGAAGGTCAGGCGGGTCGGCTGGACTATGAGGTCATCTGCGATCGAGGCTGGCAGACGCGATCGGCAAGGATCTCCGGCTGGGTGGGGGACGATTCGATTGAAATCGAGATCGCCGTCGACTCCGCAGGCCTCTGGCGACTCAATAGCAGAGATTGTCCCGAAGTTGCCGGGTGCATCGACCTCGACTTGAACTTCAGCCCGTCCACCAATCTGCTTCCTATCCGCCGCCTCGATCTCGCGATCAGGCAGGAAGCGCGGGTCCGTGCCGCCTGGTTGCGATTCCCGAGTTTCTCCCTCGAGCCGCTCGACCAGCTCTATCGCCGCGTGGAGGACTCGCGCTACCGCTACGAGAGCGCCGGCGGGGAATTCACGGCCGATCTGGAGGTCGATGCATCGGGCTTCGTCACGCGCTATCCCGGATTCGCGGAGCGCGAGAGAGGCTGAGGATTCTCAGTTCTCGGGGCGCGCGCGCGCCCCGGCCAGCCGTGCAAATTCCGACCATGTCGAGACTTTCTGGAAGTGTCGATCGACGGCGAACCAGTACATGGGCACGACCGGGATCTCGCGCCGATCGGTCCCTTGCTGATAGGCACGCGGAATTCGGAGGGCGGCGTCCCACTCGATGAGTATCGAGTGCCCGTCGACGGATCTCTCGATGCGTTCCGCTCCGCGTAGCTCCTTGGCTTCAAAGGCGATCGCCTCGTTCTCCCCCCCGATCACCGAAACCTCCTGCTTGGGCCGGTAGCGCCGATCGGCGGTCCGGGTCCCCGAGACGCCCTGCGCAGGGGAGGCCTCGTAGAGGCGCATGGGAAGCGAGACCGCGGTCGAGCGATTCAGATCGAGGTACAGGGTCTCGGGATGGGACGTCTGCCAGGTGTCGCTTCGCGTCACGGCGGCGGGAATACCGGTCAGCGCCTCTCCGCGCAGAGGACCGGCGAGCGCCCGCCCCGTGGCCGCGGTCCAGTAGGTGCCGGTCTCTCGATCCCTCAGGACGAGCGTGTCCCGCCAGAGCGCGCCGGAGTTCTCAAAGGTCAGTCGACGGCCTGCCGCGCGGCGGTCGTACACGGCCGCGATCCCCGTCAAGGCACAGCGGACGACGACGAACGGAAGGGCCCCGGCCGTGTCGTTGACGACCTCGAACTTATCGAGCAGGCCGATCGGGTACGCGCGCGCCTCGTCTCCGAAGACAACGCCGATCACCCGGTCGACCTCGTCGGGCAGATCGCTGTGTCGCTCCGCCGGCACGAGCCTGGCGCTGTCGACGCTCGGCAACTCCCCCTGCGGCTTCATCTGGACGATCGGATCGCCGTCCACGATCGCGATTCGGGGATTGTGGCGGTACTGGCGGGCGAAGCAGGCGGTCGAGAGAACGACGGCGGCGCCGACGGCGGGGAGCCCCGGCCGGAGCCTCATGCCGGGATCAGCGCTGGAGCAGACGAGGCAAGGGTCTCCGGGCGCACCACGCGGCGGTACTGGCTGTCCCGTTCGAACGGCTCGCGCCCCGTCTCGCGGATCATGCGTTCGAACTCCTGCCGCGTCATTCCGGAGGCCGTCGTCGCGCCGGCGGCGTGCGTGATCGTTTCGTCCACGACGGTTCCCACCAGATCATCCGCTCCGAAGAAAAGGGCGACTTGCGCGAGCTTCGTGCCGATCTGGATCCAGTAGGCCTTGATGTGCGGGAAGTTGTCGAGGAGGAGTCGCGCCGCCGCGATGACCCGCAGGTCCGTCTGGCCCGAGGAGACGGGTAGGGACGCGAGCGGCGTGTTCTCCGGGTGAAACGCAAGCGGAATGAGCCCGGTAAATCCTCCCGTCTCGTCCTGGAGGTCGCGCAGCCGCAGAAAGTGATCCACTCTCTCTTCCACGGTTTCCACGCTCCCATAGAGGATCGTGGCATTCGTCCGGACTCCCTGTAGGTGGCACTCGCGCGCGATCGCGAGCCACTCCTCGCCCGTGATCTTGTTCTTGCAGATCACGTCGCGCACCCGGCGGGCAAAGATCTCCGCGCCTCCGCCCGGGCAGGAATCCATTCCGGCTGTCTTCAAGTCCACGATCGTCTCCGAGATCGACTTGCCGCCGACGCGCGCGATCCAGTCGATCTCGACCATCGTGAAGGCCTTCAGATGCACGCCGGGAAACTTCGACTTGAGGGCCCGGAGCAGGTCCGTGTAGTAGGAATAGGGCCACGTCGGGTGGAGACCTCCGACGATGTGAAACTCCGTGACGGCCTCGGAATAGCCCTTGCCGGCCTCCTCGACGACCTCCGAGATCGCCATCTCGTAGCCGCCGGGCTCGTTGACC